>NZ_JBFUFR010000064.1:0-25889 GCF_056403315.1 Roseateles sp. P2_H4
GCGCGCTTGGGCGCCAGCGCGGCCATGGCCTCGGCGGCGCGGCGTTCGCGCTGCAGGCGGGCGGCGTCAATGGAGACGGCGGCCGGTTGCGTCGGCGGCGGGGCGATGCGCGGAACGGCGGCGATGGGGTCGGGCTGGCCGCTSATCTCGGCCTGGCGGCGGCGCAGYACGCGCTCGCGCACATAGTCCTGGAAGCTCAGCGTGCTCATGGCCAACTGCTCGACGTCGCCTTGCACCTCGGGCGCGCCAAAGCTGGGCTCCATGCGGGCGCGGTCGGCGAAATTGGCGCGGGCCGGGCCTTGTGCGGGATGCGTGGGCGGCGGCGCGATCTGCGGGCGGGCCTGGCTGCGCGGCGCGCTGTGAGCCATCTGCTCGATCTGGCCCATGCCTTCCGGCGCCATCGCCAACACTTCGACGCCTTCCGGCACGTTCTTGTTGGACAGCACGACGGCGTCGGCTCCAAAAGCCTGCTTGACGAGCGCGAGAGCCTCGCGCGAGGTGCGGGCGGTGAATTTGCGGACGTTCATGCTGTGCCTCCGATGATGGAGCCGATGCGGATGGTGTGGGTCTCAGGAATCTCGCTGTGGCCGAGCACCTTGAGTCGGGGCGCGGCGCGCTTGAGCAGGCGGGCCATGGGCGCGCGGATCAGGTCGGGCACCAGCAGCGTGGCGGGCACACCGCGGTCTTCCTGCTTCTGGGCGTTCTCGGCGGCGCTGCGCGCCAGCGTGTCGGCCACGCCCGGGTCCAGGGCCGCGCCATGCGGCGAATTGAGGGCCTGGGTGACGAGGCGCTCCAGCTCGGGCTCGAGCGCAATGACGTCCAGCTCCTTGGTGGAGCCGTAGATCTGCTGCACGATGGCCGGCGCGAGGTGGGTGCGGATGCGGCGGGCCAGCTCGACCGGGTCGGTGACGGCGGCCGCGTTCTCGGCCAGGCATTCGACGATGGAGCGCATGTCGCGGACGTGCACGCCCTCCTCCAGCAGCAGCTGGAGAACGCGTTGCAGGGTGGCGATGCTGACCATCTTGGGAATCACGTCTTCGATCAATTGGGGCGCCTGCTTGGTGAGGTGTTCCACCAGGGCTTGCGTCTCCACGCGGCCCAACAACTTGGCCGCGTGCACTTGCATCAAGTGTGAAAGGTGGGTGGCCACCACGGTCGAGCAATCAACGACCGTAAACCCGCTCATTTGGGCCATCTCCTTCTGGCGTTCCTCGATCCAGGTCGCCGGCAGGCCGAAGGCGGGGTCGGTGGTCGGGGTGCCGATGAGCTTCTGCGTCGCGTGGCCTGGGTTGATGGCCAGCCACATGCCCGGGTAGGCCTCGGCCTCGCCGACGACGGCGCCGCGCAGCGAGATGCGGTACTGGCTGGGGCGCAGCTCGAGGTTGTCGCGGATGTGCACGGGCGGCGGCAGGAAGCCGACTTCCTGCGCGAACTTGCGGCGCACGCCCTTGATGCGCGACAGCAGATCGCCTTCCTTGCTCTTGTCGACCAGCGTGATGAGGCGGTAGCCGACTTCCAGGCCCAGGGTGTCGACCGGCACCAGGTCTTCCCAGCTGGCCTCGCCGGCGCCTTCGCTGCTGGGCATGATGGGCTTGACGGCCTTGGCGGCTTCGAGCTGCTGCTCCTTGTTGCGCAGCCAGTAGGCCAGATAGCCCATGCCGGCGGCGATCAGCAGGAAGACGACATGCGGCATGCCCGGGATCAGGCCCAGGGCGCCGATGACGCCGGCCGTGATGGCCAGCGACTTGGCCGAACCGAACACCTGCTTGCCGATCTGGCTGCCGATGTCCTTGTCCGTGCCCACGCGCGACACCACCATGGCGGCAGCGACCGAGATCAGCAGGGCCGGCACCTGGGCCACCAGCGCGTCACCGACGGCCAGCAGGATGTAGCTGTCGGCGGCCTGGCCGGCGGACAGGCCATGCTGGGCCACGCCGATGATGAAGCCGCCAACGATGTTGATGGCCAGGATCAGCATGCCGGCGACGGCGTCGCCGCGCACGAACTTGCTGGCACCGTCCATGGAGCCGAAGAAGTCGGCCTCGTCGGAGAGTTCCACGCGGCGGCGCTTGGCTTCGGCTTCGTTGATGAGGCCGGCGTTCAGGTCGGCGTCCACGGCCATCTGCTTGCCGGGCATCGCGTCCAGGGTGAAGCGCGCGCCAACTTCCGCGATCCGTTCCGCACCCTTGGTCACGACGATGAAGTTGATGACGACGAGGATGGCAAAGACGATCAGGCCGACGGCGAAGTTGCCGCCGATCAGGAAATGGCCGAAGGATTCGATGACCTTGCCGGCGGCGCCCGTGCCGGTATGGCCTTCCAGCAGCACCACGCGCGTGGACGCGACGTTCAGCGACAGGCGCATCAGCGTCGTCAGCAGCAGCACGGTCGGGAAGGCCGCGAAGTCCAGCGGCCTCACCATGTGGGCCGCCACCATCATGACCATGACGGCCATGGCGATGTTGAAGGTGAACAGCAGGTCCAGCGCGAAGGGCGGCAGCGGCAGCACCATCATCGACAGCACCAGCAGGATGGCGATGGGCGCGCCCAGCGCCGCGATGACGCCGGCACGCGGGCCGAGCAGGCCTTGCAGCTTCTGGATCAAGGGGTTCATGAATCGGCCTGGGCCAGCGGTAAGGAGGCGTGAATCGATGTGTTCGTGATCTGGCGCACGGAGCGCAATGGCCATGGGCCCAGGTCACCTGGGAAGTGATTGTTCTGGGCGGGTCTGAAAACTTGAGCCGGAGAAACGGCGGAAAAACAGGGCTGTTCTTGCCCCAAGCGCCTCACGGCGCTCACTCCGTGAAGTCTTCCTCGGGGTCGGGCGCCCAGCCCGGCTTGTTGTGCGGGTCGAGCTCGGGCGGCACATGCGGATGCGGCACATCCGGGCGGGCCACGTTGCGCGAAGCCAGGGCGGCGCGCAGCTGGTAGACATAGGCCAGCACCTGGGCCACGGCGCCGAACAGCGCGGCGGGGATCTCGTGGTCGACCTTGGCGTGGGCGTAGAGGGCGCGGGCCAGCACCGGCTGCTGCAGCACCGGCACCTTGCTTTCCTTGGCCAGGTCGCGGATCTTCATGGCCAGCAGGTCGGCGCCCTTGGCGATGACCTTGGGCGCGGCCATCTTGCCTTCCTCGTACTTCAGCGCGACGGCATAGTGGGTCGGGTTCATGACGACCAGGTCGGCCTGCGGCACGGCGGCCAGCATGCGGCGCTTGGCCATCTCGCGCATCTTGGCGCGCACCTTGGCCTTGATCTCGAGGTTGCCTTCAACCTCCTTCATTTCCTGCTTGATCTCTTCGCGGCTCATGCGCATGCGGCGCAGCCACAGCTGGCGCTGCAGCGGCACGTCGATGGCGGCGAACACCGCCAGCGCCACGGCCAGCAGACCCAGGCCGCCCATCAGCTGCTGGCCGGCATAGGCCAGGGCCGACGGCAGCGGCACCGACATGATGCCGACATAGGCCGACAGTCGATCCCTCAGCACCATGGCGCCGACGATGCCCAGCACCAGCGCGAGCAGCACCGCCTTCAGCGCCGAGCCGAAGCCCTGGCCGGTGAACAGGCGGCCGAGGCCGGCGAGCGGGTTGAGATGGCTGAACTTGGGCGCCAGCGGCTTCATCGTCCAGTTCCAGCCACCGCTGGCCAGGTTGCTGGCAATGCCGACGACCATCAGCAGCGCCGCGATCGGGCCGGCGACGGCGGCGAAGGCCAGCGTCATCTCGGCCAGGCGCTCGCCCATGAAACCCTTCTGCGCCAGCAGGCGGGCGTCGAAGTGCAGGCCGGTGATCAGGGTCTGGCGCAGCTTCTCGACGATCTGCGGACCGCCCGCGGCCAGCGCAGCACCGCCGGCGACCATCATCGCGAAATGCGGCAGGTCGCGGGAGCGCGGCAGTTGGCCCTCGGCCCGCGATCTTTCGATCTTCTTGGGCGAGGCGGGTAGATTGCGATCCTGGGAGTCTTGGTCGGCCATGGTGGTACTGCAGCTGAACCGGATTGTTCGAGGCAGCCACCAAAACTTGAGCGAGAAAAGCGGGGTGCTTGGCCCCCATTCCCAGCCCTGCGCCACCGCGCGCCTCAGGGTGTGCAGGATTGCCGCTCCCAGGTGGCCGAGCGGCGGCGCCCGGCGTTAATCTGCTGGCCATGCATCGCCTTGCCCGCCTGCTCGCCCTGACGGCCATGTCCTGCGCCACCGGCACGGCCCTGGCCCAGGTCCAGTTCCAGCCGCTGGCCATCGAATACCGCGACAAGCCGCCCTACAGCCACACGGTGGACGGCAAGCCGGCCGGCTTCCTGATGGAGAAGACCGTCAAGCTGCTCAAGCGCGCCGGCATCGAGGCCCGCTATGCCGAGGTGCCGATCCGGCGCACCTTGCAGCATCTTCAGTCCAACCAGGCGGCGCTGTGCTCGCCCGGCCTGTACAAGAACCCCGAGCGCGAAGCCTTCGCCCGCTTCACCCTGCCCATTCACCGCGACCGGCCGCATGTGGTGCTGGCCCATGCCAGCGTCGTCGCGCAGATCCGCGCCATCCCGCGCATCGCCCAGCTGTTTGCCGAGGCCTCGCTGCAGCCCGGCGTCATGGACGGCGTCTCCTACGGCCAGCAACTGGACCAATTCCTCGCCACCGCCGCCCGGCCGCCGCTGCGCGCCCAGCTGGCGCCGCTGCAGCTGGCGCGCATGGTGGGCATGCGGCGCGTCGACTACATGCTGATCGACGAGGAGGACCTGAACTGGCTGCGCAAGGACCCCGAGTTCGCGCCACTGCCGCTGGTGCGCATCGAGTTCGCCGACATGCCGCGCGGTGAGCTGCGCTACCTGGCCTGCTCGATGCAGGTCACGCCGCAGACCGTGGACAAGCTCAATCAGGCCATCCGCGAACTGCAACCCGAGGCGCTTGCCGACTGACCCGCATGGTGAGCACGCCGGCCCTGCTCGCCTGCCTGCTCGCTGCGGCCTGGCTGCCGGTGGCGGCCCAGCCCGCCGTCGCCGTTGAATACCGCGACAAGCCGCCCTACAGCTACACCGTCGCCGGCAAGCCGGCCGGCTTCCTGCTGGAGCGCGCGGCGCGGCTGTTCGAGCACGCCGGCATCCAGGCCAGCTTTGCCGAGATGCCGGCACGGCGCACGATGCGCAAGCTGCAGGACAACCAGGAGGCGCTGTGCTCCCTCGGCCTGTTTCGGCTTGCCGAACGTGAGGCCTGGCTGCGCTTTTCGCTGCCCATCCACCGCAGCCGCCCCCATGTCGTGCTGACCCATGCAGGCACGGCAGGCCGCATCGCCGCCATGCCCGGCGTCACGCAGCTGTTCGCCGACCGCAGCCTGCAGGCCGGCCTGGTGGACGGCGTGTCATACGGCCAGCGGCTGGACCGGGCACTGACGACGACGACGCGGCCCGCCATCCGCGCCCAGAAGACACCGCTGCAGCTGGCGCGCATGGTCGGCGCGCGGCATGTGGACTACATGCTGATCGACGAAGAGGACCTCGCCTGGCTGCGCCAGGACGCCAGCTTCGCCGGCCTGGGCCTGGTGCGCATCGAGTTCGCCGACATGCCGCCCGGCGAACCACGCTACCTGGCCTGCTCCTTGCGCGTCAGCCCGCAGACCCTGGACAGGCTCAACCAGGCCGTCCGTGAACTGGTGCCCGAGGCTCAGGCCGACTGAAACTCAGAACCGCTGGCGGAAGCCCAGCATGATGGGCACGGCCTCCGTGCGGGCGCCGCTGGCATCGGTGGCGCGCAGATAGTCGAGGCCCAATTCCAGCGTCGCGGTTTCGGTGGTGCGCCAGCCGATGGAGAAGCCCAGCGTGGGCCGCGCGTCATGCTGGGAGCCGCGGTCGGTGGCCGCATTGGTGAAGGCCGCACCGACACGCCAGGTGGCCTCGACGTAGGGCCCCCAGCGCACGGCCCAGGCGCCGCCCAGCACCACGGCGCGGAAATGCGCCGAAGTGGCGGGCCCATGAAAGTCGGCGTCGAATTTGGCCTTGCCGAAGTCCATATACCAGGCCTCGACGGCGGAGACGCCGAAGCGGTAGCCGGCACCGATCTTCATGGCCGTGGCGCTGCCCTTGCGGCAACGGCAGGTGATGAAGCCGGGCTCGGACTCATAGTGGCTGCCACCGACCGCCAGATCGCCATACCAGCCGATGCGCGAGTCCGTCGCGCTCGATTGGGCCTGGGCCAGCGGCAAGGCGGTGGCCAAGGCAGCGGCGGCCAGGGCGGTGGCCGCCGGCTTGAATCGAATCATCTGATCTCCCTGATTTGTTAACGTCGCCATCGATGGGCGCGGCGGCGTTTTTAACAGACGCCGGCCGGCCCTCGAGGGATGGACATCGCCACATTCAGGGACAACAAAAAGCCCGCCTGAAAAGGCGGGCTTGGCGGGCTGGATACCGGGCGCGCGAGGCGCTTCAGAAGCCGAGGCTGGCCAGCAGGTCGTCGACCTCGCCCTGGTTGGTGACGACGTCGGTGCGGCCTTCGGCATTGACCACCGGGCCTTGCAGGATGGTGGGGTCGACCTTTTCGCGCTGCTCGGGCGGCACGACCTGCACCAGCAGCTTGACGAGGCTGTCCTCCAGGTCGTTGGCGAGCTTGACGACCTTGGCGACAACCTGACCGGTCAGGTCATGGAAGTCCTGGGCCAGCATGATGTCGGTCAGGTGGTTGTCGATGCTCGCGGTGCGGTTCTCGACGTCCTTGACGAAGTTCATCACGGCACCGCTGGCGACCGCGCGGACCGGATCGGCCACGATGGCGGCAGCCAGCTCCTTGGTGGCGCTGCTGATGCCGGCGTGCTCGGCCTTGGCCTGGTCGACGGAGTTCAGCACCTTCTCGGCGGCGGCGGCGGTCTTTTCGGCGATGTAGCTCAGGCGGCTGCGCGCGTCGGGCAGGCCGTCGGTGGCCACCTGCAGCTTGGGCATGACCCCCAGGCGCTGCATGGTGTCATGCAGCGTGCGGGTGATCGTGCCGAGTTGCTGAAAGACCTCGGGGGAGACGAGCAAGGGCTCGGCACTTCCGGCCAGCTTGTCCAACTGTTCCATCGACATGGCAGTCCCCTTGTTGTTTGTTGTCAGGCCGCGGCGGCCAGCTTCTGCATGATCTTCAGGACTTTTTCTTCCAGCGTCGCCTTCGTGAAAGGCTTGACGATGTAGCCCGCGGCGCCCGACTGGGCGGCCAGCACGATGTCTTCCTTGCGCGCTTCGGCGGTGACCATCAGCACCGGCAGGTGCTTGAGGTTGGGGTCTTCCTTGATGGCCTTGAGCAACTCGAAGCCCGTCATATTGGGCATGTTGATGTCGCTGACGACGAAGTCGAACTTGGCGCCCTTGAGCATGTTCAGCGCTTCGACGCCGTCTTCTGCTTCTTCGCAGTTGTTGTAGCCGATCTCCTTGAGCAGGCCACGCACGATGCGGCGCATGGTGGAGAAGTCGTCAACGACCAGGAATTTCATGTCAGTGCTCATGGCGATCCTCTCTCTGGGGCGGGGCAGTATTTCAGGGTCAGCCCGCAGTCTAGTTTCTAGCGAGCCGGCGCCGACGCTTGAGTTTGCGGCATTTTGCCGGTCCCTGGCACTTGCGTGACGCCACTTGCCGACACCGGCGCAGACCCGGCCTGCGGCGCCGCTGCATCGGCGTCGGGCTCGTCGGGCAGGTTCTTCAGCACGGCGTCCTCGGCATCGCGGTTCATGACGATGATGCTGATGCGCCGGTTCAGGGCGCCGTTGGGGTCCTTGGCGTCCAGCAGCTTGCTGGCTGCCAGGCCCTGCACGCGCAACATGCGGGCCTCCGACAGGCCGCCGGCGACCAGCTCGCGCCGGGACGCGTTGGCCCGGTCGGCCGACAACTCCCAGTTGCTGTAGCCCTTGTCGCCACCGGGGAAGGCCTGGGCGTCGGTATGGCCCTCGACGGTCAGGCGGTTGGGCACCTCGGTCAGCACGCTGCCGAGCTCGCGCAGCAGTTCGCGCATATAGGGTTTCACGATGGCGCTGCCGCTGTCGAACATCGGCCGGTTGCCCTCGTCGACGATCTGGATGCGCAGGCCTTCCTTGGTCATGTCCAGGCGGATCTGGCCGCCGAGCGCGGCCAGCTTCGGGTTCTCGGCGAGCACGTCCTCGACCTTGGTCTTGAGCTGCTCCAGCCGCGCCTTCTCGGCCTTGCGCTGTTCTTCCTTCAGCGCGCGCAGCGTGTAGCTGGCACGCTTGGCGGCGCTGTCGCCTTCCTTGACCTGGCCGGTTTCGCGCGACAAGTCCTTGCCGCCGCCCTTCACGACGCTGGATGAATCGCCCGAGCCCGAGCCGCCGGCCATCGAGATCTTCAGCGGCGACTGGAAGAAGTCGGCGATGCCCTTCTTGTCGCCCTCGGTGGTGGAGCCAAGCAGCCACATCAAGAGGAAGAAGGCCATCATGGCCGTGACGAAGTCCGCATACGCGATCTTCCAGGCTCCGCCGTGAGCGGTATGGCCGCCCTTCTTCACCTTCTTGATGATGATGGGCTGGAGCTTCTTGGCGTCGCCGGCCATGAGCTACTTCTTCTTCACGTGGCCTTCGAGCTCGGTGAAGCTCGGGCGGTCACCGGAGAACAGCACCTTGCGGCCGAACTCGATGGCCACCTGGGGCGCATAGCCCTGCATGCTGGCCAAAAGCGTGGTCTTGATGCACTGGAATTCCTTGCCGCCGTCCTCGACCTTCTGCTCCAGCAGGCCGGCCAGCGGCTCGGCAAAGCCGTAGGCCAGCMGGATGCCCAGGAAGGTACCGACCAGGGCCGAGCCGATCATGCCGCCCAGCACCGCCGGCGGCTGGCCGACCGAGCCCATGGTGTTCACGACGCCCAGCACGGCGGCCACGATGCCGAAAGCCGGCAGGCCGCCCGCCAGGCGCTGCAGCGCGGCCACGGCGGCGTGCTCTTCCTGGTGGTGGGTCTCGATCTCGCTGTCCATCAGCGATTCGATCTCGTGGGCGTTCAGGTTGCCCGACACCATCATGCGCAGGTAGTCGGTGATGAATTCGGTGACGTGGTGGTCATTGCCCACCGTCGTGTATTTCTGGAACAGCGGCGAGCTGTGCGGGTCTTCGACGTCCTTTTCAATGGACATCAGGCCTTCCTTGCGCGCCTTCTGCAGGATGTCATACATCAGCGCCAGCAGCTCCATGTAGCGGGCCTTGCTGTATTTGCTGCCCTTGAAGCACAGCCCCAGGCCGGCCGCCGTCGCCTTGACCACCTTCATCTGGTTGTTGGCCAGGAAGGCACCTATGGCGGCACCGAAGATGGTGATCATCTCGAAGGGCAAGGCGTGCAGGATGACGCCAATGTTCCCGCCGTGGGCGATGAAGACGCCGAAGATGCAGACCATGGAGATGGCCCAGCCGATGATGACGAACATGCGCGGTCGAGTTGGGGGTGTTCAGGCCATATCGGCCCGTAGCCGGGGGGCTTGAGCGAGTATGCCGCGCGTGCGCCGGGGCAGTAACTTCAATTGGGACGCTTTGATGCAGCTTTCCCTACCGTTGCATACAGCCACACCGGCTGACCGCCCGGCAGCTGCCAGCTGGCGACGGGTGCCACCTCGGGCACGGCAAAGTCCAGGCTGACCAGCCAGGCCCCCGGCGCCAGCTCGGCGCAGGCCTTGGCCCAGACGCGGGGCATGGACTCGGGCCGCTGGAAGACATAGATCAGCGCAAACGGCGCCCAGTCGTCCGCCCACAGGTCGCCCTGGCGCACGACGGCACGACGCACCCGCCAGCGCGCCAGCAGGGCCAGCGGGCGGCTCCATTCGACGCCTTCGACGTGCGCCTCGGGGTAGATGTGAACCAGTTCACGCAGGCCGTCACCGACACCGCAGCCGGCGTCGAGCACACGGGCGCCAGCTGGCAGCGGCGCCAGGGCCGGGAGCCGATCCAGCGCCCCGCGCGGCGTCGGGAACAGCGGCGCCTCGGACCAGGTGCGGCGCGGGTAGAGCCACCACAGCAGCGCCAGCGGCGCCAGCCACAGCAGGCCCGAGGCCCCGCCCTGCCAGCCCAGGGCCAGCACGGAGGCCGGAAAGCCCAGGGCAACGATGAGGCGGCGCCAGCGCTCGCCATTCAGCCAGCCCAGGCCGGCGGCGACAGCGGCGCCCAGCGCCAATGCCGGCCCGGGCGCAAGGCCTGCCCAAAGCGCGGCCGCATAAATGAACCAGGCCGCCAACCAGCTCAACAGAGCCGGCAGCGGCCAACGGGTGATCCACATGGCGACAGTGTCGTCTACGCCCACCGACTCACCGCGGGCCGAGCGCCGGGCCGCTCCCTAGCCGGACCGCTCTGGCGATGTGCTTGCCGGTCAATCCGGCAAGCATCGCCGTCCCCGCGGGGGACCGACCGGGATTGCCCGCGTGCAGCACGGCAAGACCGGGCGAGGGGCATCAGTGCATCTGGATGGAGCCTTGCGCGCGGCCCTTGCCGGCACGTGCGGGCGGGTTGCACAGGCCGCAGACGAAGTGGCGGGCCGTCTCGTGCGGGTGGGTGACGAACTGGCCATTGCACTTGGAGCACTTGGTCAGCGTCAGCATGCCGTTGTCGACGAACTTCACCAGGCGCCAGGCGCGGGTGACGGACAGCATGGCTTCCAGGCCCTGGGCCGTCGTCTGCTCCTGGTAGAGCTGGTAGGCCTTGATGACGGTGTCGATCTCGTCCAGTGCCGCAGCCTTGTTCAGGTACTCGTGGATGTTCAGGAAGAGGCTGGCGTGGATATTGGGCTGCCAGGTCATGAACCAGTCGGTCGAGAAGGGCAGCTGGCCCTTGGACGGCGACTTGCCGCTCACTTCTTTATAGAGGCGCAGCAGGCGCTCGTAGGACAGGTCGGTTTCGGATTCCAGCACCTGCAGGCGGGCACCGAGGTGGATCAGCTGAACGGCACGGTCGATCTGCTTGGCTTCGGTGAGGATGCTCTTGACGCGCATGGTGGGCTCCGGAATCTGTGACTGAGTGGGCGGTCGGGACGGCGAATCAGGCGTGCTCGTGGCGGCCGGCCATCAGGATGGAGGCGTGCAGTCGGGACACGCTTTCGTTCGCACCCGGCTTGCTGTGGTTGGTCAGCAGGCCCCACACCAGGTCGTCGCTCATGCGGAAGGCGCACAGCAGCGTGTTGCCGGAAGCAATCTTCATGATCTGGGCCGGGCTCAGCGTGCCGATCAGCGTGGCCGTGTCTTCGCTGATGCCCAGGCGGTACAGGGCCTGTTCGCGGTCGGCGCGGATCAGGCTCTGGGCCAGCATCAGGTAGGACAGGTTGGCTTCACGGATCTCGGCGAGCATTTGGTCGGCGTTCATGGCGGCTTCCGTTTCAGAGGTAGAGGGGTGTTGCGGATCAGTGAAACGGATTGTGTTGACCCCTCTTCTTTCGCGATATCAGGCTGCGTCGGTACGCCGCGTCACGTTTTCAGGAAGCCCTTGTCAGCCAAATTCCTACAGGCACGTCAGGGCCTGCAGGCGCCAAAGCAGCGGGGCCCCGCCAGCTTGCGCCGGCGGGGCCCCGAGGGTGTGAACTATGTCGCGTCAGCCGCGGCGCAGGCGCTGCAATTCCGTCATCGCAACCGGCACCAGCTCCGGCGCCTCGGCGCGCAGGCTGTCGGCGCCGGGGCCGGACTGCAGGGCAGACAGCACCTCGACGGCCCGCTTGGACTCGCCGCGGCCGGACAGCGCGAAGCCCAGCGTGTAGAGGCTGGGGCCGTGGTCGGGGCGGATCTTCAGGGCACGCTCGGCACAGGCGGCGGCCTGCTCGTGGCGGCCGGCGACGAGCAGCAGCGCGCCCATGTCGGCCATCAGCTCGTGGCTGGTGGGCTCCTCCTGCAGAGCGTCCTGCAAGATGCCCAGGCCCTGACCCAGATTGCCCCGGGCGGCCTCCGCGAAGGCGGCGTTGCGGGCGCGGGCCAGCAGCATCAGGGCGTCTTCCGACATCGCAGCGGCAGCGGCGGTGGGAAGGTGAACAACTTTTTGACGGGTCGAGGCGGACAAGGCGGGCATCGAGGGCTCCAGTCCGGCGCGGGGTATCGGCCGGGATGGAGCGGACTTTAGGCAAGCCGCTTTTTGCCGATCCAATGAAAAGCCGGGCCCTTCCACCTCAAAAAAACTGCGTCCGGCCGATCCGATGAACAAGGCTTTGCAGATGCCTCTGTTCAAAAGATCACACCCCTTGACAAAAGCGCCTCAAGAAACGTGGTCGGCAGTCCGATAGCCATTGCAACGGCGCCGGCAACGGTTCCGTGGTCCGGCCGGAAAGCCGAGGCGAAGTCCAGATCCCAGGTGATGGACCCGCTTCAAAGGTTGACTGGCGTCGGGCGTAGCCACAAGGGCTTGCCTACTAACTAATAAGGGCGGGTCTGCGTGGGCAGCACGGGTGCCTCACCCGGGCACCTGGGTCTTCGCCGGCGCCTTTGCCGGGTCATCTCTAGTTGAAAGGAAGCGCATCATGCCCGCAGTCATCAATACCAATCTGCTGTCGCTCAACGCGCAGCGCAATGCCAGCTCGGCCCAAAGCTCGCTGGCCACCTCCATGCAGCGCCTGTCCTCGGGCCTGCGAGTGAACTCCGCACGTGACGACGCCGCCGGCCTGGCCATCGCGGAACGCATGAATTCCCAAGTCAAGGGGATGAATGTCGCCATCCGCAATGCCAACGACGGCATTTCGCTGTCGCAAACGGCTGAAGGCGCCCTCGGCAAGGTCAACGACATGCTGCAACGCATGCGTGAACTGGCCGTCCAGTCCGCCAACGGCACCAACAACACCGACGACCGCACCGCGCTGAACAACGAGTTCACGCAGCTGCAGAGCGAAATCACCCGCCTGAGCACCAACACGACCTTCAACGGCCAGGCGGTGCTGACCAACACGACGGCGTTCAATTTCCAGGTCGGCGCCAATGCCACGGCCAACGACACCATCACCATCAGTGGCCAGAACATGCTGGGCACGACCACCGCTGCCGGCAAGAACGACGGCGCCCTGGCGGAAGTGGCCAACACGACCAACACCGACATCTCCAACGTCGGCGTGGCTGGCACCGGCACCACCTTCGACGTGTACACCGGCTCCGGCACCAAGGGTGCCCTGGACTCGATCGCCAAGATCGACCAGGCCATCGCGCAGGTCAACGTGGCCCGCTCGACCTTCGGCGCGGCGCAAAACCGCTTCGATGCCGTGATCGAAAGCCTGGGTACGGCGGTCGAGAACCAGTCCGCCGCTCGCAGCCGCATCATGGATGCCGACTACGCCATGGAAACCGCCAACCTCAGCCGCGCGCAGATCCTGCAGCAAGCTGGTACGGCCATGATCGCCCAAGCCAACCAGCAACCGCAGCAAGTGCTGCAGTTGCTTCGATGATCCCGGGCCAGCATCAACGCTGGCCCTGAGCTCCGCAGCGACAACCGTCGTCGTTGACCCCCGAGGGCAAAGCCCGCCAGCTCAAGCACCCTAAAAGGCCGCCAATTACCCCTCAGTTCGGTAGATTGAGCGGCCCATTTTCCGAAGGATCACTCTCAAGCGTTCCCCTGCCAGGTCCGATAACGGATTCAACGGGTCCCAGCTCGTCAGCCAACGCGACAGGCCACACGGTCGATAGCGCCAACTGCCCAGGGCTCGGATTCAACCTATTGGCACTGAAAGGAACGCGCCATGTCCGCAATCATCAACACCAACCTCGCCTCGCTGAACGCTCAGCGCAACACGTCTGCCTCGCAGGGCTCGCTGATGGTCAGCATGCAGCGCCTGTCTTCGGGTCTGCGTGTCAACTCGGCCAAGGACGACGCCGCCGGCCTCGCCATTGCCGAGCGCATGAACACCCAGGTGCGCGGCATGAGCGTCGCCATCCGCAACGCCAACGACGGCATCTCCTTCGCGCAGACCGCTGAAGGCGCGCTGGGCAAGATCGGCGACATGCTGCAGCGCATGCGTGAGCTGGCCGTGCAGTCGGCCAACGGCACCAACAACACCGACGACCGCACCGCGCTGAACAATGAATTCGCGCTGCTGCAGTCGGAAATCACGCGCCTGTCCAGCAACACCAACTTCAACGGCAACTCGATCCTGACGGGCTCCGCCGCCACCACCTTCCAGGTGGGCGCCAACGCGACGGCCAACGACACCATCACGATCACCGGCGCCGACATCCTGAATACCGCCACCGCCGCTGCCACCAACCAGGGCGCCCTGGCCGAGGTCGCCAACACGGCCAATACCGACATCCTGCTGGTCGGCGCGGCCGGCACCGGCGCCACCTTCGACATCTACACCGGCTCGGGCACCAAGGGTGCGCTGGACTCGGTCGCCAAGATCGACCAGGCCCTGTCCCAGGTGAACACGGCCCGCTCCACCTTCGGTGCGGCCCAGAACCGCTTCGACGCCGTCATCTCCAGCCTGCAGGTATCGGTGGAAAGCCAGTCGGCCGCACGCAGCCGCATCATGGACGCCGACTACGCCAGCGAAACCGCCAACCTGAGCCGCGCGCAGATCCTGCAGCAGGCCGGCACCGCGATGATTTCGCAGGCCAACCAGCTGCCCCAGCAGGTGCTGACGCTGCTGCGCGGCTGATGGAAGACTGAAGCCCGGCGGTGGGGGCACCGCCGGCACAGGCTTCAGGAAGCGTTGAACAAGTCCCCACGCGCGGCGCATCCCCGCTTTGGGCGATCTGCTGCGTAGCAAATGCTCGCCATGGCCCAAGCCATGGCTGTGCGTTGCGCCTTGCAGCTCATCCCAAACCGGGGCGCACCGCATCGCGAGGACTCATCCAACGCTTCCTTAATGGCCGTGGTTTTGACCGTTGTTCGCGGGTTTGGCCCGCGGGGGGCACCAACACAATTCACTCCATCGCGTCGCTGACTTCTGCGGCGCGGACACCGGAATCAACCGGGCTGTTGCAGGAGTGCTTAAATGCCCCAGACGATCAATACCAACATCGCATCGATGAACGCGCAGCGGAACTTGAACAGTTCCCAAGGTCTGCTGAGCGTCTCGATGCAACGCCTGTCCTCTGGCCTGCGTGTCAATTCGGCCAAGGACGATGCCGCCGGGCTGGCGATCGCCGAACGCATGAACACGCAAGTCCGTGGCATGTCGGTCGCGATGCGCAATGCCAATGACGGCATCTCGCTGGCGCAGACGGCGGAAGGCTCGCTCGGCAAGGTCGGCGACATGCTGCAACGCATGCGTGAGCTGGCCGTGCAGGCTGCCAACGGCACCAACAACGTGCAGGACCGGGCAGCGCTGAACAACGAGTTCACGCAGCTGCAGACCGAAGTCGGACGCCTGATGCGCAACACCAACTTCAACGGTTCGCCTATCCTGACCGGCTTTCCGGGCGGTGCGACGTCCACGTTCACCTTCCAGGTGGGCGCCAACGCCACCGTGGATGACCAGATCGTCATCACGCAGAGCGACATCCTGGGCACGACGCCCGGCACGACCGGCACGCCCAACGGCAACGACGGCGCGCTGGAATCGGCCGTCAACAGCACCAAGATCAACATCCTGGGTGCCGCCGGCAGCGGCACCGGTGGCCCGCCGCCGACCGCCGCGGTCGACTTCGCCGCCGCCGGCGCCCCCCCGGCCCTGACCGGTGCGAACGGCGACGAAGGCGACCCGCTGGTGGCCGTCCAGTTCCTGGACTTCGCGCTCGCCCAGGTCAACCTGGCCCGCTCCACCTTCGGTGCCACGCAGAACCGCTTTGACGCCGTGATCTCCAACCTGCAGGTTGCCGTCGAGAACCAGACCTCGGCCCGCTCGCGCATCATGGATGCCGACTACGCCCAGGAAACGTCCAATATGTCGCGGGCACAGATCCTGCAGCAGGCTGGCAACGCCATGGTCGCCCAGGCCAACCAACTGCCGCAGCAGGTGCTGCAACTGCTCAAGGGCTGAGGCCGACGCCGCTCAGCAACGCCGGGATCCGCGTGTCGGAAGTCCCGGCGTTTCTCATTTCAGCGCCAACGCTGCAAAAAATCCCTAAAGTTCGCCCCCGGCATGCCGAAGGCCCTAGCGAAGGGGTCGAACTCAGGAAAGGCATATGGCCACCATCTCGTCACTAGGTATCGGCAGCGGTCTCGACGTTGAAAGCTTGGTCACCAAGCTGATGTCGCTCGAGCAGCAGCCGATCAATGACATCAAGCAGGCCTCGGCCAAGCTCCAGACCAAGATCTCCGCCTACGGCATGTTGCAGTCGGCCGTCTCTTCCATGCAGACGGCCGCCCAGAAGCTTTCCGACGCCAGCCTGTGGAATGCCTCCACGGTCAGCGTGTCCGACCCGACGGTGGCCAGCGTCACGGCCACCAGCGCCGGCAGCCAGAACCATGTGCTCAAGGTCAGCCAGCTGGCCTCCGCCCAATCGGTCGCCAGCCGCATCTTCACCGGCGGCAGCAGCACCATCGGCGACGGCACCCTGACCATCGCCCTGGGCCGCTGGGCCGGCGAACCGCCGGTCTTCACGGCCGGCGCCGGCACCCCGGTGCCCGTCACCATCAGCGCGGCCGACACGCTGGCCAGCATCCGCGACAAGATCAACGCCGCCAATGCCGGCGTCAGCGCCAGCCTCGTCAACGACGCGGCCGGCACACGCCTGGTCATCCGCTCCCTCAGCACCGGTGAAAACCAGGCCTTCCAGATCACCAGCCCCGACGCCGCCCTCGCCGATCTGACCTACGACCCCGGCAGCGGCGCCGGCATGACCCAAGCCCAGGYCGCTTCCAACGCCCAGTTCAACTGGGACGGGCTGGACCTGAGCTCGGAGAGCAACACGCTGTCCGGCCTGTCCGACGGCATGAGCGTGACGCTGCTCAAGACGACGGCCAGCACCGTCAATGTCGGCACCACGAACGACACGGCCAGCGTGCGCAAGGCGATCACGGACTTCGCCAATGCCTACAACGCGCTGATGAACCTGATGCGCGACCAGACCAAGTACGACGCCGGCACCAAGGCTGCCGGCGTGCTGCAGGGCGACACCAAGGCCGTCTCGGTGCAGCAGATGCTGCGCGGTATCACCGGCGGCACGACGACACTGGCGGGCGCCTTCGGCCGCTTGTCAGACATCGGCCTGGAACCGGGCCAGAACGGCGCGCTGACGGTCAACGCGACCAAGCTCGACAAGGCCATGTCCAACCTGACCGACCTCAAGAAGCTGTTCGCCGCCCCCGACTCCGTCAACACCCGCAACCAGGGTTTCGCGCTGCAGTGGAACAGTTTCGCCACCAAGATCCTGGGCACGGACGGCGCGATCACCACCGGCCAGACCAGCCTGCAAAAACGCATCGCCAGCAACACCAGCACCATCGACCGCATGGAAGACTCGCTGACGCTGACGGAAAAGCGCCTGCGCGCCCAGTACAGCGCGCTGGACACCAAGATGAGCCAGCTCAGCGCGCTGTCGGCCTATGTGTCCAAACAGTTCGGCAGTTCGTCCTCCAGCTGAGGCGCCGAGCAGGATTCACGAACAAGGCGCCTAAGGGCGCCTTTTTCACGCCGCCAGCAGGGGTAAGCCGCCTCAAGTTCCCCGGCCGGGCGCCGAAATTTGAAGGTATCCAGCCCAGAGAGCCCTCATGTACGGATCCTCCTCCCCGTTTGCTTCCCGAGCTCACCGCGCCGGCTCTGCCTACGGCAAGGTCGGCGTCGAGACCGACGTCCTCAGCGCCAGCCCGCACCGCCTCGTGGCCCTGCTGTTCGACGGCGTCATGGAAGGCATGAACCTGGCCCTGGCGGCCATCCAGGCCGGCAACACGCCGGTCAAGAACAACTCGCTGTGCCGCTGCGTACGCATCCTGGACGAGGGCCTCAAGGCCGCCCTCAACCTCGAATCCAACCCGCTGGCCCACGACCTGCGCGACCTCTACGCCTATCTGTGCATGCGGCTGACCCACGCCAACCTGCACAGCGACGTCGCCGCGATCGAGGAGTGCAAGCGCCTGCTGGCGCCCGTGCGCGACGCCTGGCAGGCCATCGCCGACAACCCGGCAGTGCGCCCGCCCAAGGCCGCCTGACTCACCCGCCCCGCCCTGCTCACGCTATCCGGTACGCCCCCATGAATTCCGACCTGCTCAACTATTACGAGGCCATCGAACAAGCCAGCGCCGACATGCTGTCGGCCGCCCGCACCGGCAACTGGGACGAGGTCGTCAAGCTCGAAGGCGCCTGCGTGCTGCTGATCTCGCAGCTCAAGTCCGCCGCCAGCCAATCCCAATTGGCCCCGAGCGATTCGCAGCTGAAGACTCGCATCATGCAGCGCATCCTGCTCAATGACGCCGAGATCCGCCACCTGGCCGAGCCGTGGCTGGAGGATCTGGACCAGGTGATGAAGGGCAAGAGCAGGCTTGTCCATTGACCCCTCGTCCAGCCCGCCTCGCTGAACGCGGGCGGGTCTGATCGGTCTTGCAGACCGCCCTGCGGCAGTGCCGCAGCTCTTCGGCAGGCACGGCGAGTCCACTGGACTCACCATGTCCGGCCTCAGCCCCCGAGGGGATGGCGATGCTTGCCGGATCGACCGGCAAGCACATCGTCAGGCGGGCCGGCTAGGGAGCGGCCCGGCGCTCGGCCCGCAAGACCAAGCCGCGCGGCTACCATCTCAGCATGAGCGCTCCTGAAACCACCTCCGAGGAACTGCGCGTCGCCTCCACTGCCGAGATCGCGGCCTATCTGCAGCAGTTGCAGCGCGAGACCGCCGGCGTGTTGCTGAGCGGCCCGCAGGGCCAGAGCCTGTCCAGCCGCATCGTCGCCCTGGACACCGACGCCGACGTCATCGGCCTGGAGATCGGCACCGACCCCGACGGCATCAGCCAGGCGCTGGTGGCCGACGGCGAGATCACCGCCGTGGCCTACCTCGGCGCCATCAAGCTGCAGTTCGAACTCGAGGCGCCCGTCCTCGTCAGCGGCGAGCAGGGCACCGTGCTGCGCAGCGCGCTGCCGAGCCGGCTCTACCGCTTCCAGCGCCGCCAGTCCTTCCGCGTGCAACCGGCCGGCAGCGCCTATCCGCGCGTCGTGCTGCCGGGCGCAGAGCAGCCGGGCCGCGCGCTGCGCGTGCTGGACCTCAGCATCGGTGGCCTGGCCCTGGCACTGCCGCCGGATTTCTCCCCCCTGCCCCTGGGCCAGACCAGCGACGGCCTCGTGCTCGAGCTCGACCGCATCAGCGCCCTGCGCGTTGCGCTGCTGCCCCACCATGTCAGCGCGATTGCCGGCGACGCCAGCGGCATGCAGCAGCTCGGCTGCTCCTTCGTCGATCTCGACGCCAACGCCGGCCGCTCGCTGCAGGTCTATGTAGACCAGACACAAAAGCGCCGCCGGCTGCTGAAGCTGGATCCATGAGACCCGGGTTGCGAGGTTTCACGCTCCTCGAGGTGGTCGTCGTGCTGGCCGTACTGGCCATCGTGCTGTCGGCCGCCGTGCCGAGCTACACGAGTTATCTGGCCCGCCAGCGCCTGCGTCATGTGGCGGAACTGCTGGAACTGGACCTGCGCCGCGCTCGCGCCCTCAGCGTGGACGAGGGCCGCAACATCTACGTCAGCTTCAGCAGCGGCCCCCAATGGTGCTGGGGCACCAGCCGGGCAGCGGCCTGCGACTGCAGCACCGGCCTGCCGCGCTGCGAGCTGGGCAGCATCAACTACCGCGACTACAAGGGCACGCTGCTGCAGTCGGGCCAGAGCGTCACCTTCCAGGCAGGCCTGGGGCGGGCGCTGGACTGGACCCGCATCGGCATCTCCAACGACAACAACCAGCAGCTGCGCATCGACCTGAACCCGCTGGGGCGGCCGCAGATCTGCGGTTCGGACGCCCGCAAGGGCAACGGCTGCTGAATTGTTGGCCCCTCGCCTGGTCCTGCCGCGCTGAACGCCGGCTGGCCCAGTCGGTCCCCCTAGGGACGGCGATGCTTGCGGCATTGAGCCGCAAGCACATCGCCTGGCGGGCCGGCTTGGGAGCGGCCCGGCGCTCGGCCCGAAAGGCCAACCCGTGCCAGCTGCCGCGCAGGCCGGCCACTAAATCTGCATGTTCATGATTTCGGAGTAGGCCGATACCAGCCGGTTCCGGACCTGCAGCGTCGCCTGGAAGCCGATCTGCGCCTTCTGCATCGAGACCATGGTCTCTTCGAGGCTGACGGTCGGATTGTCCAGTTGCACCTCGCGCTGCATGCGCGCGGCCTCGTTCTGCTGGGCGCTGACGCCCTTGAGCGCCTGCGTCATCGCGTCGCCGAAGCTGGCACCCGTAGTGGCGGCCGGCTTGGGCGCCAGCGGCGTGCCATTGACCGCCAGACCCGCGCGGGCAGCGGCCTGAGCAAAGTCGAAGGGGCGCAGCTTCATGTCCATGGGGCAGGACTTTGGCAGCAAGTCACGGCCACTAAGGGCGGAGATGCGCGGGCCGAGTCGGCCACTTCGGCGCTTTCTTGAGGGTGGCGGCACGAATAATTTGCGCCATCGCCGGATTCCCCGGCCTCCGCTGTACTCGCCCACCCGATGGACAACGCCCTGAGCGCCCCCGCTGCCACCGCCCCGGTGATGATCACCCCGATCAACGCCCAGCCCAACTTCGTGCAGCGCCTGAACGGCATGCCGATGCGCAGCAAGCTCACCATGGGTGTCGGTCTGCTGGCCCTGGCCGGCGCCGTGCTGGCCATCACGCTCTGGTCGGCCCAGGGCGACTACCGCCCCCTCTTCAGCGGCCTGGCCGACAAGGACGGCGGCGCCGTCATCGGCCAGCTGTCGGCCATGCAGGTGCCCTACAAGCATGAAGCCGGCGGCACCATCCTCGTACCGGCCGCCCAGGTCTACGAACTGCGCATGAAGCTGGCCGCACTGGGCTTGCCCAAGGGCGGCACCGGCAACGCGGTCGGCTTCGAGCTGATGGACAAGTCCTCCATCGGCCAGACCCAGTTCAACGAACGCCTGAACTTCCAGCGCGGCCTCGAAGGCGAACTGACGCGCACCATCACCGCCATGTCCGACGTGGCCGATGCCCGCGTGCACCTGGCCATTCCGCAGCAGAACGGCTTCTTCCGCGAACAGCAAAAGCCCAGTGCCAGCGTCATGCTGACGCTGCGCGGCGGTCGCACGCTGGACCGCGCCCAGATCGCCGGCATCGTCCACCTCGTTTCCAGCAGCGTGCCCGAGCTGCACCCCAAGGCCGTCAGCGTGCTGGACCAGACCGGCGCCCTGATCTCCCAGACCGGCGCGGACAGCGCCACCGGCCTGGACAGCCAGCAACTGCTCTACAAGCAGCAGGTCGAAGCCGGCCTCAACAAGCGCATCTTCGAATTGCTGGAGCCCGTGGTCGGCCGCGACAACCTGCGCTCCAGCGTCACCGCCGACGTGGATTTCTCGCAGACCGAGGCCACCGCCGAGGAATACCGTCCCAACCAGGGCGCCAACACCCAGGCCGCGGTGCGCTCCAGCCAGAGCAACGAGAGCAACAACGCCAGCAACGCCACGCCCACCGGCGTGCCCGGCGCGGCCACCAACCAGCCCCCCGTGCCGGCCACCGCGCCCGTCAACGGCGCCAGCGCCCCGCTGCAGGCCGCCCAGGGGGCGCAAAGCAACGGCAACAGCCGCCGCGAGCAGGTCACCAACTACGAGCTGGACAAGACCGTGCGCGTCACGCGCGGCTCGGTCGGCAACGTCAAGCGCCTGAATGCGGCCATCGTCGTCAACCACCGCTCGGTGACCGACGCCAAGGGCAAGACGACGCAGCAGCCGGTCTCGGCCGACGAAATCACCCGCCTGACCGACCTCGTCAAGGAAGCCATGGGCTTCAGCGCCGACCGCGGCGACTCGGTCAAGGTCATCAGCGCCCCCTTCGTCGTCGACAAGACCGAGCCCGCCGACGTGCCGGTCTGGAAGCAGCCCTGGCTGCTGGACATCGCCCGCAGCGCCATCGTGCCGCTGGCCTTCGTCGCCATCGCGCTGATCGCCGTCTTCGGCATGATCCGCCCCGCCATCAAGGCCGCCGCGCCGCTGCCGCCGGAAGACAAGCCCGAGACCGTGGACGAAGTCGTCGACGACGAAGAGCTGCTGCCAGGCGCCGCCGGCATGCCGCGCCTGGAGGCACCGGTGCACAACGAGAAACTCGACCGCGCCCGCGCCCTGGCCCGCGACAATCCGGTCGCCGTCGCCAATATCGTGCGCGACTGGATGGCCGGCGAGACGGCCGCCTGATTCAGAGCTGAACCATGGATGACAAGGGCATAGAGAACGCTGCAATCCTGTTGATGTCGCTGGGCGAAGAAGAAGCCAGCGAGGTCTTCAAGCATCTGTCGCCGAAAGAGGTGCAGGCGCTGGGGGAGCAGATCGCCAAGCTCAAGGTCATCAAGCGGGCCCAGGTCGAGASCGTGCTCGACAAGTTCGACGCCGTCGCCGAAACCCAGAGCACCCTGGTCACCGATACCGACGAATATGTGCGCGCCGTGCTGCGCAAGGCCCTGGGCGAGGACAAGGCCAACCTGCTGCTGGACCGCATCCTGCAGGGCAGCGATGTGTCGTCCATCGAGAGCCTGAAGTGGATGGACGCCGCCAGCGTGGCCGAGCTGCTGCGCAACGAGCACCCGCAGATCATTGCCGCCATCCTGGCCCACCTGGACTTCGACCAGACCAGCTCCGTGCTGAAGATGTTCACCGAGCGCGGCCGCAACGAAGTGCTGATCCGCATCGCCACGCTGGACGGCATCCAGCCGACCGCGCTGAAGGACCTGAACGAAGTGATGAGCCAGATCCTGGCCGGCGGCGAGCGCATGAAGAAGAGCTCGCTGGGCGGCGCCAAGACGGCCGCCGAGATCATCAACATGATGGGTTCCAGCGTCGAGGCCTCGGTGCTGGACTACATCCGCGAGGCCGACTCCGACCTGGCGCAGAAGATCATGGACAACATGTTCACGTTCGACGACCTGAACAAGATCGACGACAAGGGCATCCAGTCCATGCTCAAGGAAGTGCAGAGCGAGAGCCTCATCGTCGCGCTCAAGGGTTCCAGCGCCGACCTGCGCGAGAAGATCTTCCGCAACATGTCCACCCGCGCCGCCGAGACGCTGCGCGAGGACCTCGAGACCCGTGGCCCGGTGCGGCTGTCGGAGGTCGAGGCCGAGCAGAAGGAAATGCTCAAGATCGTGCGCCGCCTCGTCGACGAAGGGCAGATCGTGCTCGCCGGCGGCGGCGACGACCAATTCGTTTAAGGTCGCGACATGGCCACCGGTCGCCAACCCCCGCGGCAAGTCCCGCCACCCGACCGTCGCGAGACCGACCGTCGCGGCAGCTATGCCCGCTTCATCCCCGGCGAGGAGCTCCAGGGCGCCAAGGCCTGGAACCTGGACAACCTCGGCAACACCGCGCCTTCGCCGTTCGCGCCGATGCGCCCCGGCTCGCCCCAGCCACCGGCCGCTGCCGCCGCCCCTGTTGAACCGCCGCCCCCACCCGAGCCGAGCGCGCAGGAACAGCTGCATGCCGCCCGCCAGAGCGGCTACCAGGACGGCTACCGCGACGGCATGGCCGCGCTGGACGCCTTCAAGCAGAGCTTTGCCCAGCAGATGAGCAAGCAGCTCGGTGGACTGGTGAACGGCTTCGACACCGAGATGCGCGCGCTGGAGGACGAGATGGCCGCGTCGGTCGCCCGCATCGCGGTCGAGCTGGCGCGCCAGGTCGTGCGCAGCGAGCTGGAGCAGCGCCCCGAACTGATCGCTCGCGTGGCGCATGACGCCGTCGAGGCCCTGCAGCTGTCGGCCCGCCATGTGCGCGTGCGCGTCCACCCTGACGACCACCCCCTCGTGCAGGAGGGCGCTGGCAACGAGCTGCAGGCCCGCGAGGCCCAGCTCATTCCCGACCCCGAGGTGCCGCGCGGCGGCGTCAAGGTCGATGCCGACGTCGCCAGCGTCGACGCCACCATCGCGACGCGCTGGCAGCAGGCCGTCTCGGCCATCGGCCAGCAGTCGATCTGGGAAGACCGCCGGCAGGACGACGAGGAATGACCTCCGCCCGCACCGAGCGCTGGACGCGCTACCTTGCCGATCTCGAGACGCTGGCCAGCAACGCCGCGCCCATCGAATCCCAAGGCAAGCTGGTGCGCGTGGCCGGCCTGGTGCTGGAAGCCACCGGCATCAAGGTGCCGATGGGTTCGGTCTGCCGCATCCAGATGCCCAGCAGCGGCAACAACCCGCGCCGCGGCTCAGCGCCGGTGAATGCCGAAGTCGTCGGCTTCTCGGGCGACCGCGCCTATCTGATGCCCACCGACGAGGTGCAGGGCCTGTCGAGCGGCGCCACCGTCGTGCCGCGCCACCTGCCGCCGCTGGCGCCCCAGCTGGGCCAACCGCTGCACCCCTGGCGCCGCGGCGAGGACCGTGGCCTGCACCTGCCCATGGGCGATGGCCTGCTCGGCCGCGTCGTCGACCCCCACGGCCACCCGCTGGACCGCGGCGGCGAGCTGAGCGACATCCATAACGAACCCATGGTGCGGCGCCCCATCAATGCGATGGACCGCGACCCGGTGCGCACGCCGCTGGACACCGGCGTGCGTGCCATCAACGCGATGCTGACCGTCGGCCGTGGCCAGCGCCTGGGCCTGTTCGCCGGCACCGGCGTCGGCAAATCGGTGCTGCTGGGCATGATGGCCCGCTACACCCAGGCCGACGTCATCGTCGTCGGCCTGATCGGCGAGCGTGGCCGCGAAGTCAAGGAATTCATCGAGGACATCCTCGGTGACGAGGGCCGCCAGCGCAGCGTCGTCGTCGCCGCGCCGGCCGACGCCCCGCCGCTGATGCGCATGCAGGGGGCGCACTACGCCACGGCGATCGCCGAACATTTCCGCGACCAGGGCCGCCACGTGCTGCTGCTGATGGATTCGCTGACCCGCTATGCGATGGCGCAGCGTGAAATCGCGCTGGCCATCGGCGAGCCGCCGGCCACCAAGGGCTACCCACCCAGCTGCTTCGCCAAATTGCCCCAGCTGGTGGAGCGCAGCGGCAACGGCATGCCGGGCGAGGGCTCGATCACGGCCTTCTACACCGTGCTGACCGAGGGCGACGACCCCCAGGACCCGATCGCCGACGCGGCGCGCGGCATCCTGGACGGTCACATCGTGCTGTCACGCGAGCTCGCCGAGGCCGGCCACTACCCGGCCATCGACATCGAGCGCTCCGTTTCCCGGGTGATGACCAGTGTTGCACCCCAAAACCAGGTCGATTCCGCGCGTCGATTCCGCCAGCTTCTGGCGAAATACAACAAGGCCCGCGACCTCATCCAGCTCGGCGCCTACGCCCCGGGCGCGGACCCCGAGCTGGATCTGGCCGTTCGCCTGCATGCCGACATGACGCGGCTGCTGCAGCAGGACATGCACAGCCCGGCACTTCTTCACGCCAGCGTCAGCCAATTGCAGGCCGTGGTCCAAGGCGCCTAAACCTCAGGGTCCGGGCCGCCGATATCGACTGAGCGCCCGACCGCGGGTTGGGCGCTGCGCTGGAGTTTTGAATGAGTGCACCCGTCAAAGACACCCTGGGCCTGCTGCTGGAACGCGCCGAAAACGAGCGCGACGCCGCCGCACAGGCCCTGCACGCCGCCAGCAACCAGGCGCATGCCGCGCGCGCCCAGCATGGTGAACTGGCCGGCTACCGACAGGACTACCAGCAGCGCTGGACGCAAAGCTTCGCCCAGGCCACGACGATGGACATCGTCGGCTGCTACCAGAGCTTTGGCCGCCGCATCGACCAGGCCGTGGACACGCAGCACCATGTCGCCAACCACGCCGACCAGCGCCAGCAGCGCGCCCGCGAGGCCCTCGGCCAGGCCGAGCTGCGCGTCGCCGCCCTGCGCCAGCTGATCGCCCGCCGCCAGGCCGAAGCGGCCAAGATCGTCCAGCGCAGCGAACAGCGCGCCGCCGATGAATTTGCCGCCCGCGCGCATCTGCGCCGCATGGCGCACGCCTGAGG
>NZ_JBFUFR010000065.1:0-25665 GCF_056403315.1 Roseateles sp. P2_H4
GCGCGACGCCGTCCGTGGCCCAGCGGCGCAGCAGTGCGAGGGCGCTTGCATCAGGTGGCGTGGGCTCGGCGGCGATGACGAAGACGGCATGCCAGTCGGCCGGTGGCGCCGCGCTGCCGGCCTGCACGGTCACACCGCCCTGGGCAGTGATCAACCCACCGCTCATCGACAGCGCCTCGGCGCGGTACAGGGCCTCGTCCTGCAGCTCGTTGGCGGCCTCCAGGCTGTCCACCACGGCGGCCAGCGCGAGCAGCGGGAAACCCGGCTCCAGCAGCAGGCCGATGYGGCGGACGGGTGGCGTCATGCGCTCACTGTACCCAGCCCGTCAGTGCAGGGAAGGCCAGCAGGGCCAGGGCCATGACGAGGTAGAGGCCCTGCAGCGGCAGCATCCAGCGCACCCACTGGCCGAAGGGCACGCCGGCCAGCGCCAGCACGCCGACGGTGATGCCCGAGGTCGGGATGATGGGCGTGGTCAGTTCGCCCAGCTGGAAGGCCAGCACGGCGGTCTGGCGCGTGACGCCGACGAGGTCGGCCAGCGGCGCCATGATGGGCATGGTCAGCGCGGCCTGGCCGGTGCCGGAGTGGATGAAGAAGTTGATGAGCGACTGGATGGCGAACATCTTCTGCGCCGCCAGCACCGGCGTGCTGGACGCGACCAGCGGCGCCAACGCGTTCAGCAGCGTGTCGATGATCTGGCCCTCGCGCATCAGGATGACGGTGCCCTTGGCCAGCGCGATGACCAGGGCCGTGCCGACCAGGTCGCGCGCGCCGTGCAGGAAGGCGGCCATGAAGTCGTCTGCCGACAGCTTGGCCACCGCACCGACAGCCACGGCCATGACGAGGAAGAGGGCGGCGATCTCCTCGATGTACCAGCCGAACCCGACGACGCCGCCGATCATGACCAGCAGCGTGCCGGCGAACAGCCACAGCACCGCGCGATGGCGGCCGCTCATGCCGGTGAAGGCCTCGAAGCGGGCCAGGTCCAGCGTCTTGCGCCGCTCCTGGTCCATGACGTAGCTGGGGCTCAGCTCGGGCGAGCGCTTGATGCGCGCGGCCCACCACATCAGGAAGGCGATGGTGACGCTCGTCGCGATGACCCAGCACAGCGCGCGATAACCCAGACCCGAGAACATGGGCACGCCGGCAATCCCTTGCGCCACGCCGACGTTGAAGGGGTTCAAAAAGGCCGTGGCAAAGCCCACCTGCGAGCCGACGAAGGGGATGGCCACGCCGGTCAGGGTGTCCAGCTTCAGCGCCAGTGCCAGCGGGATGAAGATCAGCACGAAGGGGATGGCCTCCTCCGCCATGCCAAAGCTGGCGCCACCGAGCGAGAACAGCGTGACGAAGACCGGGATGACGGCCAAGCGCACCAGGGCCGAACGACTGTGGGCGCGGGCGACGGACTTGATCAGCGCGTCGATGGCCTCGGTGCGCTGCAGCACCGCGAAGGCGCCGCCGACGATCAACACGAAGCCGATGATCAACGCCGCTTCGACAAAGCCCTTGATGGGCGCCGTCAGCAGTGCCGTCAGGCCCTGGGGCTTGGCATCGATGAGATGAAAGCTGCCGGCGACGATCAGCGTCTTGCCGTTGACCAGCTCGGTCTGGAAGCGCCCACCGGGCACGATCCAGGTGGCCGCCGCGATCAGTGCCAGCAGCGCGAACAGCAGCACATAGGTGTTGGGCAGGCGCAGCTTCATGGGCTCAACAGCTTGCCGCTGCGATAGGCGGTAGCACCGGCGATCTTGGCCAGGCGCATGCCGCGGATGGCGAAGCGGCGGGCGCTGCGGGCGAAGCAGCGGCCGCTGGCGCGGGCGTGCAGCGGCGTGCACTCATCGGTCAGCGGGTCGATGACCTCGGCGACCAGTTCGCCCGCCTCCACCCAGTCGCCCGGCGCCTTGTTGAAGACGACGATGCCGCTGGTGGGTGCGGTGATGGGCTCCACGCCTTCCAGCGGTGTGGGCTCGCAGGTGGGTGGCGGCGGCGGCGCCAGGCCGTCGACATGGCCGAGATGGCGCAGGAAGGCAATCAGCGCGTCGGCATCGTGCTCGGCCAGCTCATGCGTGACCTCGGTCTCGCCGCGCAGCTCGACGGTGGCGGCCAGGCAGGCATTGGGCTCGATGGGAAAGCGGCCGTCGAAATGCGCGGCCAGCTCCCACCAGATGCGCGAGATGGATTCGTCAAAAGGGTCGTCGCCCGACACCGCGCTGAACAGCAGCGCCTGGGCGCCGAGATAGCCGGCCAGCGGCCGCAGCGCTTCGATTTGCGGCGTGCCGGTGTAGACATGCATGACGGCCTGGTTGTCGCAGTGCAGGTCCAGCACCAGGTCGGCGTCCATGGCCAGCGTTTGCAGCAGGCGCTTCAGGGCTTCGGCTTCGCTGTTGGGACGCCAGGCTTCAAGCAGATGAAGGCAGGCGGCTCGGATGGTGAGCGTGTTGGCTGCCGCATCGGCGCCGAGCTGCGATTCGACCAGCGGGATCAGCGCCGCCGTCAGATGCTTGAACTGGCGGTTGAAGTTGACGCCGGTGCCCAGGTCGAAGCGGCCGAAGGCCGAGCCCTGCACGTCCTGGGCGAGGCCGATGGGATTGGCCATGGGCACAAGGACGATCTCGCCGGCAATCGCACCTGCCGCGTCGAGTGCCACCAGACGCTCGATGAGCGCCTGGGCGACCAGCATCGGCGGCACTTCGTCTGCATGCAGCGAGGCCTGTAGATAGGCCTTGCGCCCCGACTCGCCGCGGCCGAAATGCAGGCTGCGGACATGGCGCTGCGTGCCGGCGCTGGCTGCCGGCAATTCGTGGTGGACGCTGCGCATGTCAGTTCGGGGTCAAAGGCGTGAACAGCGGCGTCGCCATGCGCACCGGGATGACATCCAGGCGGGCCTTCAGCACGGTGTAGTCCTCGCCGCCGAGCGCCCCGCTGAACCAGCCCACCAGGCCCGGCCCCTTGTAGAGGCGGAACTCGAAGCCCAGCTCGGGCGACAGGTCGTTGGGACGGGGCCTGATGCGATAGGCCAGGCCGCGCACCTCGGGCGCGCGGCCGTCCAGCAGCTGGGCCATGGCGGTGACGATGGTGTTGTCGGCCAGGATGTCGAGGAAGTAGTTCTCGTTCTGCAGATAGGGCTTGTAGTCGCTCGCGGCCGGGTCGATCTTCTGGTCGCGCAGCTTGTGGGCGGCGGGTGTGGTGACGCCGCTCTTGAGGTTGTGCTTGTCGCCGCGGTCCAGGTAGCTGATGAGGGCGCCGCGCAGGTTGAAGGCGGGCAGCTTGGTGTCGGCCGTGGCCTCGGACAGGTCCACCAGCAGGGCGCCCCGCGCGCCGACGATCTCGACCTCGCTGCCCTTGACGATGGCCGCCGTGTTCTCCTCCACGCCCAGGCCCAGCGTGTAGCCGAAGGCGCGCATGGCCGGCAGCATGCGGCCGATGCGGCCGCGCCTGAGGAAGTGCTGGTCCACGAACAGGTCGTGCCCGACGAAGCCCAGGCCGCGGTCGTATTCGCGGCCTTCACGCCACTGGCCCTTGAGGATCTGCATGTTGTCACCGGCGTCGCGGAACATCATGCGACTCATGATGGCCGCGCCGGCACTGCTGCCGGCCACCACGCCGCCGCCGTCGAAGACCTGCCAGATGGCTTTCAGCATGGCCGTCGGCTCGCCCTTGGGCTGCAGGGTGTCGACGATGTATTCCTGGGCGCCGCCCGAGAAGAACACTGCCTTGGACGCGGCGACCTTGGCGATCAGCTTGGGGTCGTTGAGGTTGGCCTGCAGGTCGACGTCCTTCTGGCGCGGCGCGACGGGAATGGCCTCGGCATTGGCGCCGTGGCGGTTCAGTGCCGCCACGATGAGGCCGGCGCTGCGCTCGGGGTTGGCCGCGGCCGTGGCGAACACGGCGATGGGCGCGCCGGCGCCACCGGCTTCCTCGACGACGCGTTGCCAGACGGCCTCGTTGTCGTTCTTCAAGGCACCACCGATGACGATGGCCGTGCCGGCGTGGGCGGTGGTGGCGCACCACAGTGCGACAAGCAGAAAGCGGGTCAGGAATCTCATGTCCCGATCTTGGCAGCGCTTGCGCGGCTGAACCAGCGGGTTGGACCGGGCTCGCGCGGCGGACGCAATTGCATGTCGCTTGTAGGCAAGCGCTGTTGCGGCGTTGCGCACCTCGTTTGCCGAGAAGCGACGCGCATTTGCGTGCAAGCGACCGCCACGCCGAAACCCCATAGGCAAGCCCTGCACCGCCTCCCTAACCTGAATGGCATCCGCTCCCATCCATTCATCACGAGGCCTTCATGACCCGCTCCTTCATCCGGCACCCGCTGGCACACGCCGCCCTGATGCTCTGCGCCGTCGCCCTGCCTGCCCAGGCACAACAAGACCAGAAGCTCGAACGCGTCGAGATCACCGGCTCCAGCATCAAGCGCGTGGACGCCGAGACGGCGCTGCCGGTGCAGACCATCAAGCGCGAGGACATCGCCAAGTCCGGCGTGACCACCGCCGCCGAGCTGCTGAAGAACATCAGCGCCGCCACCGCCAACCTGGGCGACGGTGCCTCCATCACCGACAACTCCGGCGGCCAGCGCGGCTTCAACGGGGCCAACCTGCGCGGCATCGGCGTGTCGTCGACGCTGGTGCTGCTGAACGGCCGCCGCCTCGCCAACTTCGCCTCGCCCGGCGACTCGGCCGGCGTGGACCTGAACAGCATCCCGGCTGGTGCCATCCAGCGCGTCGAGGTGCTGAAGGACGGCGCCTCGGCCATCTACGGCACCGACGCCATCGGCGGCGTCATCAACTTCATCACGCGCCAGGACTACCAGGGCATCGACGTCAACGCCTACGCCTCCGGCACGAAGGAAGGCGGCGCCGGCAAGAAGACCTTCACCGTCAGCGGTGGCGTGGGCGAGCTGGCACGCGATGGCTACAACGTCTTCGCGACGCTGGACGTGCAGCGCCTGGATGCCCTGCGCTCCACGCAGCGCGAGTTCATCCAGCAGCGCCCCCTGGTCAGCACGGTGCCCTACTACCTGTCCAGCCGCCCCTACCCCGGCAACATCCGCTTGTCGGGCACGGCGTCCACGCGCGCGGCCCAGCTTGCCGCCATCAACGCGGCCGGCTACCTCTTCAACGGCAAGCCCTACACGCAGCGCACGGTCAACCTGTTCGCACCGACCTGCAACCCGCCGGCCTCCGTCTACGCGCCCACGCAGATCGGCGCCGAGGCCTGCGGCTATGACTACATGGCCGACACCGAGATCTATCCCAAGTCCGACAAGACCTCCTTCGTCACGCGCGGCGTGGTGGACGTCGGTGGCGGCCACCAGCTGTTTGCCGAAGCCCTGCTGGCGCGGGCTGAGACGACCTATGTGCTGTCGCCCAACCCGACGACGCTGAGCGGCGTGACCTGGGCCGCGGTGAACCCCTTCCTGCCCAAGGCGGTGAATGACAGCCGCACATTCGAAGTGCGCTTCCGCGCCACCGAACTGGGCAACCGGACCAACGAGGTGACGAGCGACGCCAGCCGCTTCGTCGTCGGCGCCAAGGGCACGCTGTTCGGTGACTGGGACTACACGGCCGGCGCCAGCCATGCGAAGAACGAGGTCAAGGACCGCTACGTCAACGGCTACTTCAAGTTCAACGAGCTGCTGCAGGCAGTGAAGGATGGCAAGGTCAACCCCTTCGGCCCTTCGCCCGCGGGCAGCCAGGCGCTGATCCAGTCGCTGCGCATCGACGACGTCGCCCGCCGCGGCGAGGGCGCCACCTCGGGCCTGGACTTCAAGATCACCGGCACGCTGGCCCAGCTGGAAGGCGGCGAACTCGGCCTGGCCCTGGGCGCCGAACTGCGTCGCGAGACGCAGAAGTTCGCGCCCTCGGCCCTGCTGGTGGGCAACAACATCGGCGGCGACCGCGATTCATCCGGTAGCGCGCCGGCCCTGGTCGCCACCAGCTATGGCCGCAATATCGCGTCGGCCTACGCCGAGCTGAATGCGCCGGTGACCAAGACCCTGGAGATCCAGGCCGCGCTGCGTGCCGACCACTACGAGGGCGTCGGCAGCTCCGTGAACCCCAAGCTCGGCCTGCGCTACCAGCCCAGCAAGCAATTGGTGCTGCGCGCCTCGGCCGGCACGGGCTTCCGCGCGCCGTCCTTCAGCGAGCTCTACCGTCCGACCAGCTACGGCACCAGCCCGGCCTTCCTCTACGACAAGGTGTATGACGCCTTCGACCAGTACCCGACGCAGAAGGTGGCCAACCCCGACCTCAAGCCCGAGAAGAGCAAGCAGGCCTCGGCCGGCATCGTCTTCGAGCCGGTCAAGGACAGCACCATCAGCCTGGACTACTGGCGCATCACCAAGACCGATGTCATCAGCGACCTGTCCGGCAAGATCATCCTGGAGAACCCGACGCGCTATGCGAGCTACATCCAGCGCGACCCGGCCGACGACTACCCGACGCTGATCCTGAAGAAGGAGAACCAGGGCGGGCTCAAGACCTCGGGCCTGGACCTGGATGCACGCTGGCGCTCGGCCGCGAGCGACATGGGTCGCGTGGGGCTGAACTTCAGCGGCACCTACGTCATCGAATACAAGCGCCAGTTCGGCCAGGCCGAGGGCTTCCTGGAGAACGCCGGCCGCTTCCTGCAGGACCAGGTCATCCAGCGCTGGCGCCACCGGGTGTCGGGCGACTGGGACTTCGGCCCGCTGTCGCTGACGCTGGGCAACAGCTATTTCTCCAGCTACACCGACGACAGCTATCTGCCCGACACCGCGCCGCGCAAGGTCAAGGCCTATGCGCTGTGGGACACCAGCGCCAGCTACCGCTTCAGCAGGCAGTTCAGCGTGCGCGCCGGCGTGCAGAACCTGCTGAACACCGCGCCGCCGTTCAGCAACCAGTCCTACTACTTCCTGTCGACCTTCGACCCGACCTACACCGACCCGCGCGGCCGCAGCTGGTTCGTCAGCCTGAGCTGGCAGATGCGTTGATAGGCAGAGCTTGCCGCGCGCCAGGCGTGATCAACCCACTCGTGTGGCGGGCGGCACGAAGCCTTGCTGCCACGCCTGGAACTCGGCTGCCGGCATGGGTCGGGCGATGAAATAGCCCTGGGCGGTGTCGCAGCCCAGCCGGGCCAGCTGCTCCCAGTCTTCCGCGGTCTCGACGCCCTCCGCAACGATGAGGCGGCCGAGGTCGTGCACGAGGTCGATGGTCGAGCGAACGATGGTGGCCGAATCCTTGCTGCGCGACATGTCGCGCACGAAGGACTGATCGATCTTGATGTACTCGACGGGCAGGCGCTGCAGATAGCTCAGCGAGGAATAGCCTGTGCCGAAGTCATCGATGTGCAGGGGAATGCCGAGCTCGCGGAGATCATGCAGGACGGCCAGCGCGAAGGAGGCGTCCTCCATCAAGGTGCTCTCGGTGATCTCCAGTTCCAGCAGCCCGCGCTCGGTCCCGAAGTCGGACAGCAAGCGTTGGATCAGGTCCAGCAGATCGTCGTCGCGCAGATTGCGGGCCGACAGATTGACAGCGATGGGCAAGGCGCAACCCTGGCGCGCCCAGCCGCGATTCAGCCCCAGCACCGATGCCAGCATCCATTCGGTCAGCGGCTTGATCAGGCCCGTGTGTTCCGCCAGCTCGATGAACTCCCCGGGGGGCACGAGGCCGCGGACGGGGTGTTGCCAGCGCACCAGCGCTTCGGCGCCGCACACCTGGCCGCTGCGCATGTCGACCTTGGGTTGCAGATACAGCCGCAGCTGATCGCTGTCGATGGCGCGCTTGAGCTCCGAGGCCATGCTGAGCCGGCTGGGCTGATCGCGATTGCGCTCGGCGTCGAAGAAGGCGTGTTTGGCACCGCGCTGCTTGGCCTGGTGCAGCGCGATGTCCATGTGCCGGAAGACGTCGTGCGGCGTCGAACCATGCTCGGGGAACAGCACGATGCCGGTCTTGAAGGACACGTCGAGCGGGATGTCGGCGACATGAAAGGGCTGCGACAGCGCCTCGTCCAGCTGGCGCGCCAGTGCCGAAGCGGCCTGTCTGTCGGCATCACCCAGCAGGATGGCGAACTCGTCGCCGCGCAGCCGCACCACGAGGGCTTGCGGTGGTGTGGCCTGCTGCAGGCGGGCCGAGAACTCACGCAGCATCGCATCGCCATGGGCGAAGCCGAGGGCATCGTTCACCTCCCTCAGCCGGTCGATATTGGTCTGCAGCGCGGCAAAGGGCTGACCCCGGCGGACCGCCTTCTCCAGCGCTGCAGAGAAACTGGCCTGATTGGGCAAGCCGGTCAGGGCATCGAAATGCATCAGCCGGACCATGGCGGCACGCGTGCGCTCCTGCTCGACTCGAGCGCGCAGTGTCGCGATGCCGAAGGCAAGGTCGCCGGCCGACTCCGTCAGCAGCGTGACCTCGTCGGCATCGAAGGTCTCGGCCTCGGCGTCGTAGATGGCCAGGGCGCCTATGACGTCTTCGCCGACGCGCAGCGGCAGGCCGATCGCGGACCGGTGTGGGCCGAGATGGCGTTGCCAGGCGGCATAGGCGCAGTCCTGTCGCATGTCGCCCACGACGCACAGGGCGCCGGTGCGCGTGGCCACGCCGGCGACACCGGAGCCGAATTCGTCGTCGGCCCAGCTGACCTTCAGCAGGCGCAGGGCGGCCAGGCCACCCTCATAGCCGCATTCGGCGACCGGCTGCAGGGTCGGGGCGGCAGCGTCGCCGCGATACCAGATGACGGCCAAGCCATAGCCACCTCCTGCGACGATGGCATGGCACATGCTGTGCAACAGATCGTCCTCGTCCTGGGCGCGCAGCAGGGTGCGGTTGCCCGCGCTCAGGGTGCGCAGCGCCCGGCTGACACGTTCCAGGTCGCGCACCTGCTGGGCGAGTTCGTCATTGAGCGCATGGATGCGGGCCTCGGCGCGCTTGCGCTCCGTGATGTCGGTGCCCATGACGTAGTAGCCGGCCACACGCTCGTCGGTGTCTCGCTGAGGCACATAGCTGATGACCTGCCAGACGCCGGGGAATGGCTCCCAGTCATAGGTCAGTGGCTCGCCCCGCAGCACCTGGCCAATCAGCGGCGCGGCGATCGCGTAGCGGGCATCGCCCAGGATCTCGCGGACCGAGCAGCCGACGATGTCGTCGCGGTCCGGCGCGAAACGATCACGGTACTGCTGGTTGGCGTAGACATAGTGCTGGGTCTCATCGACATAGGCGATCAGCGCGGGCACATTGCTGGCCACGCTGCGCAGATGCGTCTCGCTCTGCCTCAGCTGGGCGGTGCGTTCCTGCACGCGCTCGGTCAGCCATTCGTTCTGGGCCTCGATGCTGCGCTGGGCCTGCCGCTCCAGCGTCACATCGCGGAACACCAGCACGCTGCCGCGCAGCCGCCCGGCCAGGTCGCGTTTGGGCGTGACGCTCATGGAGACGGGGCAGGTGCTGCCGTCCCGTGCCAGCAGCAGCGCGTCGCGCTCGCCGCTCTGTGCCATGCCGCCGCTGAGCACCTCGGACACCGGGCAGGTGATCGGCGGGCCACCGCTCTCCTCGCTGACGCTGAACACCTCCTGCACGTGCCGGCCCAGGGCCTGTGCCGCCGGCCAGCCGGTCAGGCGCTCGGCCACGGGGTTCATGCGGCTGACCAGCCCTCCGGTGTCGGTGGCCATCACTGCTTCACCGATGGAGAGCAGCGTGATGGTCAACCTTTCCTCGCTTTCTTCCAGCTGGCGCCGGCCCCAGGCTGCTTCGCGCAGTTGGCGCCGCAACATCAGATAGGTCACGATCAGTTGCGCCGACAGCAGGGCCGCCGCCCCGGCGCCGAACAGGCGCATCAGCCGGGCCGTCCTCTCGCGTTCGGCGCTGTGCCGGTCGAGCCGCTCGCGCTCGTCCTGCTCCATCGCGTCCAGCAGCCGATGCGTGCGCGTCCGCGTTTCCTTCAGCGGAAAGGTGGCGACGAGGCCATTGGCCGCCGCCACGCCCTGGGCCTTGCGCATGGCCTCGATCTGCCTTGACAGGGCGATGCGCTCGTCGATGACCGCCCGCAGCTCCGTCCAGCGCGCCTGCTGGGTCGGGTTGTCCTGCATCAGCCGTCTCAGTACCAGCATCACGGCCTCACGCCGGGTCACGGCCGCGTCGCGTTCAGCCAGCTGCTGTTCGTCCCCCGAAATGCGGTAGCTCTGCGTGCTGAGTTCAGCCTGCAACGTCATGGAACGGATCTGGGCCAGCTCATGCAACACGGCCGCGGTGCGTTCCACCCGCCGCGCGGCCTCGCCAGCCTCGCTCGCGAGCTCCCAGGTGACGGCACACAGCGCGGCGACAACCAGCATCGCCATGCCGAAGGCCAGCAGCACCTTGGCCTCGAAGCTGGTCCGCAACCTCATGACTCGCCTCCCCTGGGATGCGCAGTCAGGCAGCGTCTTGGTGAATCTTGCGCCGTCCGGACTGCATCTGGCTGGCGCCGTGCCTAACGGCGCTGCCTGTTGACGTTACACCCCAGTTTCAAGCAAGCAATGCGCAAATCAGTTGACGGGCGTCAAAGCGGCGCCGCAGACAGGTGGCTGAAGGCTAGGCGGCCAAGGGCTGGGCGGTGTCGCCGTCGATCAAACGCCTCAGCCACGGCCTCAGGCCGAACAGCACCACCCCGGTGATCAAGCTGCCCACCGCCAGCTGCGTGAACAGCGTCGCATAGGCCGCATTCGTCGTCAGCGGCGAGCCGTCCACCGGCTGGGACACCACGCCCGAGAAGTCGCCGGCGAACAGCGACGCCAGGCCCGTCACCAGCATCCAGCTGCCCATCATGACGCCCTGGTATTGCCGGGGCGCCAGGCGGCCGATCATGGCGTAGCCGATGGGTGAGATCAGCAGCTCGCCCACGCTCTGCAACACATAGCTGAGGAAGAGCCAGAAGAAGTCCGACTTGCCCGAGCCGTCGGCAAAGTGGATGCCGATGGGCAGCACGAGAAAGCCCAGGCCCATCAGCACCAGCGAGGCGGAAAACTGCATCGGGATGTCCACCGGCCAGCCGCGCTCGCGCCAGCGGGCGAACAGCCAGGCCAGCAGCGGCCCACCGATGGCGATGGAGAAGGCGTTGATGTTCTGCACCCACTGCGGCGCCACGGGCACGCCCCAGACATTCATCAGCACATTGCCCACCGCATAGAGCTGCAGGCCGTTGGGTGCCATCTGGTAGAGCGACCAGAACACCAGCGAGCCCGCCGTCAGCACCAGATAGGCCTGCATGCGCTGCTTCTCGGCCCGCACCGGATGGCGCAGGGTCATGACGATCAGGACGACGGCCACCAGGGCGCAGAAGGCCTTCATGCCGATGGAGGTGTCGCCGGGCTGCTTCAACAGCCACACCAACACGGGCACCAGGCCCACCAGCACGGCGCAGCCGATGGCGAAGCGACCCCAGAAGTCGACACCGCGGCGCTGGGCCAGGGGCGTGCTGCGATCGGCCAGCGTGCGCCAGAAGATCAGCGCCACGACTATTGCGGCGGCATTGCCCAGCGTCGCGAACCAGAACAGCGACGAGTAATCCTCGCTGAGCTGGAACACGCCCGACACCGTGAAGCCGATGAAGAAGCCGACGTTCATGCCGGCGTAGTTCCACAGGAAGGCGGCCTCGCGGCGGTTGTCCTCGGGCTTGAAGCGCTGCGTCAGCATCATGTTCACGCAGGTCACGTTCAGGCCGCAGCCGGTCAGGAACAGGGCCATGCCCCAGTACAGGCCTTCGAGGCTGCCGCCGGCCACGGTGCCGCAGCCCAGCACCTGCAGCAGCATGCCGCCCACGAACAGGTTGCGGTTGCTCAGGAAGCGCCCGCCCAGGTAGCCGCCGAACAGATGCAGCCCGTAGTTGAAGGCGCCGAACACGCCGGTGATCAACGCGGCCTGTTCGCTGGTGAAGCCGTGATGGCGCGTCGTGTACAGCGTCAGCGTGAACTGCAGGACGGCGAAGCCCAGCGTCGCGAAGACCTGGATCAGGAACAGCACCGCAGACCCTTCGGGAATGCGTGCCTGGAGTTGTTGGAGTCGGCTCATGGGGCGCGGATTGTCCAGGCGCGAAGCGAGGTTTCGTGTGGGTGTCATCCCGCGGACAGGGCGTCGCCAGCCCCCCGACTAGGATGGCCCGAGCCGTTTCCCCTCTGTCCATGGCCGCTCCACTCATGCCCGCCTTTACGAAAGTTTTCGTCGCCAACCGCGGCGAGGTCGCGTTGCGCGTGATGCGCGCCCTGCACGACCTGGGCAGCCGCGGCGTGGCCGTGCACGCGGCGGATGACACGGCCGCGGCGATGGCCGACGAGGTCGTCGCGCTGTCGGGCAGCGGCCCGGCGGCCTATCTCGATGTCGACGGCCTGGTCGCCATTGCCAGGCGCACTGGTTGCGACGCTGTCCACCCAGGCTACGGATTCCTCAGCGAGCGGGCCGACTTCGCGCGCGCCTGCGCAGCGGCCGGTCTCGTCTTCATCGGCGCAACGCCCGATCAGCTCGAACTCTTTGGCGACAAGGCGCGTGCACGGGCCCTGGCCCAGCAATGCGGCGTGCCGGTGCTGGCGGGCAGCGAAGGCGCGCTGACGCTGGAACAGGCGCGGGCCTTCCTCGACGCCCAAGGCGGTGACGGCATCCTGCTCAAGGCCATCGCCGGCGGAGGGGGCCGAGGCATGCGGGCCGTGACCCGTACCGGCGATCTCGCTGCCGCCTATGAGCGTTGCCGCTCGGAAGCGCGCGCGGCCTTCGGCATCGACGGCGTCTATGCCGAGCGCCTGATGCGCGGTGCCCGGCACATCGAGATCCAGGTCATCGGCGACGGCCGCGCGGTGCTGGCCCTCGGCGAGCGCGACTGCACGCTGCAGCGGCGCTTCCAGAAGCTCGTCGAGATGGCGCCCAGCCCGGTGCTGGACGATGCCATGCGCGGGCGGCTGAGCGATGCGGCCTTGCGCATGGCTCGCGCGGTGCACTACCGCGGCCTGGGAACCTTCGAGTTCCTCGTCGATGTGGCCCGTGGCGAGTTCGCTTTCATCGAGACCAACCCGCGCCTGCAGGTCGAGCACACCCTCACCGAGGAAGTGACCGGCCTGGATCTCGTGCAGCTGCAGATCCAGATCGCCGCCGGCTGCAGCCTGGCCGAGCTGGGTCTGGCCACTGCGCCACGGCCCCAGGGCTTTGCGATCCAGTGGCGCCTCAATGCCGAAGCCCTCGGTGGCCGACTGTCACGCCTGGATCTGCCCGCCGGCCCCGGTGTTCGCGTCGACACCCATGCCGTCGCTGGCACGTCACCCGCGCCGAACTACGACAGCCTGCTTGCCAAGCTCATCGTGCGCGGTCCGCGTTTCGCGGACGCGCTCAGGCGCTCCCAGCGGGCTTTGGCCGAATGCCGCGTCGAAGGCGTGGCCACCAATGTCGAGTTGCTGCGGCGCCTGGCCGTTCGACCCGAACTGGCAGGGCTTGAGCTGCATACCGGCTGGCTCGAAGAGCATCTGGCCGAACTCTTGCCGACTGTCGAGAGCGAGTTCGCCGACCCGCATGCGGTCACCACCGCCACGCCGGGCCGGCTGCTGCAGTTCAGCGTCGCCGTCGGCGATCGCGTCGCGGCCGGTGCCGAACTGGGCATCGTCGAGGCCATGAAGATGGAACATGTGATCGCCGCACCGCGCGCCGGTCGCATCGCCGCGCTGACCGCGGCCGTGGGCGCCATCGTCGAAGCCGGTCAAAGCCTGATCCTGCTGGAGCCCGACGACGACGCCGGCATGCCGACCGAGGCGGGCAGGGCGGCGAGCGACCCCGACCACATCCGTCCCGACCTGCAACGCCTCATCGATCGCAGTGCCTTCACGGTGGACGCCGCGCGCCCCGATGCCATCGCCAAACGCCATGCCCAGGGCCTGCGCAGCGCGCGCGAGAACATCGCCGATCTCTGCGATGCCGGCTCCTTCATCGAATACGGCGCCCTCGCCGTCGCCGCCCAGTCGCGCCGCCGCACGCCCGTGGACCTGATCGCCAACACGCCGGCCGATGGCATCGTCACCGGCATCGGCGCAGTCAATGGCGGCGCCTTCGGCGAGGAGAAGTCACGCACCGTCGTCATGGCCTATGACGCCACCGTGCTGGCCGGCACCCAAGGCGCGCGCAACCACGCCAAGACCGACCGCATGCTGGGCATCGCTGCCGAGCAGAAGCTGCCCCTGGTGCTGTTCGCCGAAGGCGGCGGCGGCCGGCCGGGCGATACCGACATGCCCGTCGTCGCCGGCCTGCATGTGCCCACCTTCGCCAGCCATGCGGCCCTGTCCGGCCGCGTGCCCGTCGTCGGCATCGCCGCGGGGCGCTGCTTTGCCGGCAATGCGGCCCTGCTGGGCTGCAGCGACGCCATCATCGCCACGCGCGCCAGCAATATCGGCATGGGCGGGCCGGCCATGGTGGAGGGCGGCGGCCTGGGCCTGTTCAAGCCCGAGCAGATCGGCCCGGCGAGCGTGCAGCATGCGAACGGCGTCATCGACGTGCTGGTGGACGACGAGGCGGCCGCAGTCGCCGCGGCGAAGCACTATCTGTCCTTCTTCCAGGGCCGCATGCCGCAGTGGACGGCGCCGGACACGCGCGCGCTGCGCCATGTCGTGCCCGAGAACCGGCTGCGCGTCTACGACAGCCGCACCGCACTGCAGGCGCTGTTCGACGCGGGCAGTGTGCTGGTCCTGCGCAGCGGTTTCGGCGCCGGCATCCACACGGCGCTGGCGCGCCTCGAAGGCCGACCCGTCGGCGTGCTGGCGAGCAACCCGCTGCACCTGGGCGGCGCCATCGATGCCGACGCGGCCGACAAGGCGGCGCGCTTCATGCAGCTCTGCAACGCGCATGGCCTGCCCATCGTCAGCCTCATCGACACGCCGGGCTTCATGGTCGGGCCCGACATCGAAGCCCGGGCCCAGGTGCGCCATGTGAGCCGCCTCTTCGTCACCGCCGGCGCACTGCGCGTGCCCTTCTTCGCCGTCGTGCTGCGCAAGAGCTATGGCCTGGGTGCGATGGCGCTGGCTGCGGGCGGCCTGCACCGGCCCGTGTTCAGCATCGCCTGGCCCACGGGCGAGTTCGGCGCGATGGGACTGGAAGGCGCGGTGCGCCTGGGCTTTCGCAAGGAGCTGGAGGCGCTGCCGGCAGGCCCGCAGCGCGAGGCCCTGTTCCAGCGCCTCGTCGCCCAGCAGTACGCCAATGGCGAGGCCCTCAACCTCGCAGCGACGCTGGAGATCGACGCCGTCATCGATCCCGCCGACACGCGTTCATGGCTGGCACGCGGCCTGGCCTCGGCGATCACCCGGCCCCTGCCCAACCACCGCTTCGTCGACACCTGGTGATGCGTTCAGCCCGACTCGACCTCGTGCGCGCCTACCTGGCCGCCTATGCCGCGCGCGACCTTGCCGCCGTGGCGGCGATGTTCGCCGACGCGATCACGCTGCGTGACTGGAAGATCCGCGTCGTCGGCAAGGCCGCGGCGCTGGCCGAGACGCGCAAGAACTTCGAGTCGGTGGAGAGCCTGCAGATCGATGTGCTGGCGGCCTACGAACGCGAAGGCGGCGCGGCGGCGGAGCTGAAGATCGACATCAATGGCCGCGACACCATCCATGTCGTCGACGTGTTCGACTTCGATGCCGACGGCCGTATCGCCGCCATCCGCGCCTACATCGGCCGCGGCGATGACTGAGCCGCGCGGCTGACGCGCCCGCTCAGCGCGGCGTGGTGGAGTCGACGCCGGGCTTGAACTCCACGCCGTGCGCGGCCAGGTAGTCGCGGATCAGCCGCCTCACCACTTGCGAGGGCGTCACGTCCTGCTGCGCGCACAGGGTCTCGAAGGCTTTTTTCTTGTCCGGGTCGATCAGCACCGTCAGGCGGGCGGTCTTTTGCTCCATATCGGCTCCTATGTTAATGAAATGATAATTGCAAACGTACGCAATTCACATTAGATTCGCGTTGTGACCCTCAGCTTCCTGCACCGCCTCACCGGCAAGCACCGCACGCGGTCGGCCAACCGGCAGTTGGGCGCTGTGCTGGCCTTCGTGGCCGGGGCGGTCAATGCGGGCGGCTTCCTGGCCGTGCGGCGCTACACCTCGCACATGACAGGCGTGATCTCCGGCGTGGCCGACGATCTGGCCACCGGTGGTTTCGCGCTGGCGGTGGCGGGGCTGGCCTCGCTGCTGGCCTTCATGGCGGGTGCGGCCTGCACGGCCTTGCTCATCAACTGGGCGCGTCGGCGCCAGATGCACAGCAAGTACGCGCTGGCCCTGCTGCTGGAGGCCGCGTTGCTGCTCGCGTTCGGCCTGCTGGGCGCTCATCTCGACACACTGACTCGTCTGCTGGTGCCGACCGCCGTGCTGCTGCTGTGCTTCATCATGGGCCTGCAGAACGCCATCGTGACCAAGATCTCCCAGGCCGAGATTCGCACCACCCACATGACCGGCGTCGTGACCGACTTGGGGCTGGAACTGGGCCGGCTGCTCTACTGGAACGGTGCCACCGCGCCCGACTCGGTCCACTTCGTGCGCGCCAACCGCGACAAGCTCTTCATCCACAGCCTGGTGCTGGGCCTGTTCTTCGGTGGCGGCCTCGTCGGCGCGCTGGCCTTCAAGCACTTCGGCTTCTCGGCAATCCTGCCCATCGCACTGCTGCTGGTGCTGATGGCTTCGCCGCCGCTGATCAATGACCTGCAGCGCGCCTGAGCGCCGCCGCCACACCCGCACACCATGCCCGACACCGCCGACTCGCAGCATTTCGTCAAGCCCTTCGTCTACGAGACGCTGGATACCCGGGCCCTGCATTTCACGATCTGCGAGATCCAGAGCCGCATGAAGGTGCAGCAGCCCGACGCCCTGGACCTGGCCTACACGCGCACGATGATGGCCTTCCTGCTCTTCGTGCCGCGGCCGCAGACGCTGGCCATGATCGGGCTGGGTGGTGGCTCCATGGTCAAGTTCTGCCACCGCCAGCTGCCCGCCACCTGCATCGAGGTCGTCGAGATCAATCCCCACGTCATCGCGCTGCGCGATCAGTTCCAGGTCCCACGGGACGATGCGCGCCTGCGCGTGCGGCGTGGCGACGGCGCCGACTTCGTCCGCCACACCCATGACCGGCTGGACGTGCTGCTCGTGGATGGCTTCGACCACGAAGGCCAGCCGCCGGCCCTGTGCTCGCAGGCCTTCTACGACGACTGCCGCACGGCGTTGTGCGCGGATGGTCTGCTGGTGGTCAACCTGCACACGGCCCACCCCGAGTTCCCGCTGCATGCGGCCAGGCTGCAGCGGGCTTTCGATGGTGAGGTTCTCTTCGTCGGCGACAAGGACTGCAGCAACACCGTCGCCTTCGCGGGCCAGGGCGCGCTGCGGGGGGCGCCGCGGGCCGGTGCGATGCACAAGCCGCGGCCGCTGGCGCGCCAGGCCTGGGACGAACTCCTGCCTGCCTTCGCCCGCGTGGCGGCGGCACTCCAGCAGCAGCGCGACGAAGGCTAGTTGGTCGCCGGCTGGCGCAGAGCCGCCAGCGTGAACAGATAGCTGTCCGCCGCCTTGGGCTGGTGGCAGGCCAGGCAGCGCGGCTGCTGCAGGGCCAGGCGCGGCGTGCCATCGGCACTCCAGACGCCGTAGTTCCAGTTGCCATTGCGCAGCAGCGGCGGGATGGCGTCGCCCCAGCCGGCGCGCGTTTCCATGCCGACGTAGGTCTTGATGGTGCCCGGTGTCCAACGGCCATCGGCACCGATCTGCGGGGTGTAGTTCACCGACAGCAGGATGGAACCTTCGGGCAGGGGCTTGCCGGCGCGCGCGGCGTCCAGGGCCGGCCGGTTGGCATAGCGCAGCGTCAGCGTCTTGTTGGTCTCGTCCTGCTCGCGCTTGTATTCGACATAGGCCTGCGGGAAATCCTTGGGCAGGGCCATGGCCGACACGGTGGCGGCGTGCGGCGCCGTGGCGGCGGCGTCCGAAGGTGCGGGTGGCAGGCTGCTCCAGTAGGCGGACAGGGCCTTGATGTCGTCCGCGTTCAGCTGCGCCGCCATCGCCGCCATCAGGTCGTTCTTGCGCGTGCCGGCCTTGAAGGCCTCGAGCTGGCGGGCCAGATAGGTCGCCTTCTGGCCGGCGAGATTGGGGATGTCCGGCGCGATGCTGACACCGGCCACGCCATGGCAGGCCTGGCAGGTGGCCACCTTGGCCGGCGGTGCCTCGGCCAGCACGGTCGAGCCCACCAGGGCGAGAGCAGGCAGCAGCAGACGAACAACGGGCATGGCAGCTCCAGGGGGCTTGGGGGGCTTGGGGGCGATGGCCATGCTGCGCGCAAGCCGGCGCCGCGGCCACCAGGAAAGCCCCAGGCCTTGCGATGGAATATTTCTTTGGAGCCCTGCATCCAAAGCCCGGGCTGGTGGCTAGTGAGAGGGTGAGCTGCGGCCACAACCCGTGTTTCAACCCTCTCTTGATGGAGATTCAGCATGCACAAGATCACCCCCACCGTCCTGGCCTGCGCCGCCGTTCTCGGCCTGTCGGCCTGCGCCGGCATGGCCCCCCCGGCCCCCGTCTTCAGCCAGGCGGCGCTGCCGGAGGCCGTCAAGGTGCCGGCCGGCCACCGCGTCGTGATGGAGACCGTCGGTGTCGGCGAGATCACCTATGAGTGCCGCGCCAAGGCCAGCACGGCCGGCGCCTTCGAGTGGGTGTTTGTCGGTCCCAAGGCCGATCTGAACAGCCGTGCCGGTGCGAAGCAGGGCACGTATTTCGGCCCGCCGGCCACCTGGGCGTCCAACGACGGCTCGCGCATCACCGGCACGCAGGTGGCGGTGGCGCCGCACACGGCGGGCAACATCCCGCTGCAACTCGTCAAGGCCAACCCGGCCTCCGGCCCGGGCGCGATGTGGGACGTGAGCTATGTGCAGCGCGTGGCGACGCAGGGCGGCGTGGCGCCGGCCGTCGCTTGCGACGCAGCCGGCGTGGGCCGCAAGGAAGTGGTCAAGTACCAGGCCGACTACATCTTCTGGAAGGCCGCCTGACCCGAACGAGCGGTGGGCTAGAGTCCACGCGGACTTGAGCCCTCTGTGCCCTTGAACCTCTCGCCCTTCGACTATGAAGCCGCGCTGCTCGCCTGCGCGCGGGGCGAGCGCTTTGCGCTGCGCGCGCTGTATGAACGCGAGGCGCGCTGGCTGCTGGGCGTGGCGCTGCGCATCGTGCGCGACCGCGAGCGTGCGGAGGACGTGCTGCACGACGCCTTCGTGCAGGTCTGGGAGCACGCCGCCAGCTTCCAGCCGGCGTTGGGCTCGGCGCGTGGCTGGATCTACACCGTCGTGCGCCACGCGGCGTTGAAAGCCGTGCGCGAGCCCGGCCGTCTGCAGGTGATGGACGTGACTGAATTGACCGCCCTGTCCGACGCGCAACAGCGCGACGCACCGGTCGATGACGATCGCGGTCTCGACGCCGACAGCCTGGAGCGCTGCCTGCAGCGGCTGGAGGCGCCGCGCCGCGCCTGCGTCGTGCACGCCTTCGTCGACGGCTACACGCATGAGGAGATCGCGGCGCGGCTGAACACGCCGCTGGGCACCGTCAAGTCGTGGATCAAGCGCAGCCTGGCAAGCCTGAAGGAGTGCCTGTCGTGATCGCCCTGCAGGACCCCATCGAGCGTGATGCCGCGGCCGGCGAGTATGTGTTGGGCACGCTGAGCGCCGAGGATCACGCGACCGTGGTCGCCGCACTGCCGCAGGACGCGGCGCTGCGGGCCGCGGTCTATGCCTGGCAGGACCGCCTGCTGTCTCTGAGCGCCCAGGCGCCAGCGGTGCAGCCGGCGGCTTCGGTGTGGACACGCCTGTCGCTCGCGCTGGACAGCCGACAGCCGCCGCCCCAGGCAGCGCAGACCCGCACGCCCTGGTGGCAGGGCTTGCGCTTCTGGCAGGGCCTCAGTGCGGTCGGCGCGGTAGCGTCGCTGCTGCTGGCGCTGCGCCTGCTCGCGCCGCTGCCGGTGGCCGACGGCGCGCGCTACGTGGCCCTGCTGGAGAGCCCCGACGAGCGCCATGTGGCCGGCTGGGTGGTGGAGGTGCAGGCCGGCGGCGCGCTGCGCCTCGTGCCGGTGGGCGACATGCCGCCCGTGCCGCCCGGGCGCTCGCTGCAGTTCTGGACCAAGCCGCAGGGCGCGGCAGGGCCGACCTCGCTGGGCCTGGTGCGCGCCGGGCAGCCGGTGGAGATGCCCGTCACGCGCCTGCCCGCCGTCGGCGCGCAGCAGCTGTTCGAAATCACGCTGGAGCCCGAGGCCGGTTCGCCGATAGCCAAACCCACCGGTCCCATCCTGTTCGTGGGCCGCACCGTCGCGCTCTAGGGCCGGAAGGAACGATAGACGCCGCGCCGTTCGGGCCGGCTCAGCACCAGCTGCCACAGCTGACCCTGGCGCGAGCGGAAGAAGCCGGCGCAGCTCAGCAGGTAGTAGCGGAACATGCGGCGGAAACCTTCTTCGTAGCGCGTGGCCAGGCGCGGCCAGGCGGCCTCGAAGCGCTCGGCCCAGCTCATCAGCGTGCGGTCGTAGTCGGTGCCGAAGTTGTGCCAGTCCTCGACGATGAAGCGGCCCTCCAGCGCGCCCGCCAATTCGACAGGCGAGGGCAGCTTGCCGTTGGGGAAGATGTAGCGCTCGATCCAGGGATCGGTGTGCGGTGCGCGGCGGTCCACGCCGATGCTGTGCAGCAGCATCAGGCCATCGGGCGCCAGCAGCCGGCGCGCGGTGTCGAAGTAGGTGGCGTAGTTCTTCAACCCGACATGCTCGAACATGCCGACCGACACGATCTTGTCGAAGCGGCCCTGCAGGGAGCGGTAGTCCTGCAGCAGCAGCGTGACGGGCAGGCCGGCGCAGCGCGCCTCGGCCAGGGCCAGTTGTTCCTTGCTGACGGTGATGCCGGTGACGCGCACGCCATGGTGCTCGGCCGCGAATTGCGCCAGACCGCCCCAGCCGCAGCCGATGTCCAGCAGGGTCTCGCCGGGCTTGAGTTCGAGCTTGCGGCAGATCATCGCCAGCTTGTGCTCCTGGGCCTGCTCCAGGTCCCGGGCATGGGCCCAGTAGGCGCAGGAATAGATCATGCGCGAGTCCAGCATGGACTCGAAGACGTCGTTGCCGACGTCGTAGTGGTGCTCACCGACCTGGTGGGCCCGTTCGACGCTTTGCAGGTTGAACAGGCGCTGGCGCAGGCTTTCCAGCAACAACCTCAGCTTGGCACTGGCGGGGGCGGTGCGGTCGAGTTCGGCACGCATCAGGCGCTCGAACATCATGTCCAGCCGCTCGCAATCCCAGTCGCCGTCGACATAGGCCTCGCCGGCGCCCAGTGACCATTGCGTCAGGATGCGGCGATAGGTGCGGGCGTCGTGGACCCGCATGTCCCAGGGCCGCGTGCCGTTGATCTGCACGTCGGCGCGCGCCAGCAGCTCGCGCAGCACGGGGGGCGGCTGCGACGCCGCATGCGGCTTGGGCCCCTCGGGCCGGAACAGCGTGGCTTGCTCCGATGGCATGCGCAGCGACTCCTTTCGACGACGCTTCCAGTTTGCCGCCGCGGTCGCTGCGTTGCAGTCCCAGGTTTCAATGACTCACGATGCGCGGGGATATCAGGACGGCAGGCCCCAACCGAACGGGTCATCTGGCGCGATGAGCAGCATCGCCTCGGCGCTGATGAAGGCCTGGCCACGGATGGTGGGCACGATGCTTGCCGCATCCCTTTCGTACCAGGCCTCGAAGACGCTGCCGATGACGCTGGCCTGGCGCCAGACCTCACCGGCGGCGAGCTTGCCCGCCGCGGCCAGGCAGGCCAGCTTGGCGCTGGTGCCGGTGCCGCAGGGGGAGCGGTCGTACTGTCGGCCGGGGCAGAGCACGAAGCTGCGCGAGTCGGCCAGGGCCGGGTCGACGTCGACGAAGAGCTCGATGTGGTCGATGACGGCGCCGTCCGCGCCGCGGTGGCCTTGCGCGTGCAGGGCCTCGCCCAGCAGGGCCGCGTAGTCGGTCAGCGCGGCCACCCGATCAGGAACCACGGCCTGGCCATGGTCGGCGCACAGGAAGAACCAGTTGCCGCCCCAGGCGATGTCGCCGGTCACGGTCTGGCCCGTGGGGAGCTCGACGCTGACGCCGGCGGCCAGGCGGTAGGCCGGCACATTGCGCACGCTGACCCGCCCGTCCTGGTGCAGCGTCGCCAGCACGTTGCCCACCGGCGTCTCGATGACATGCTCGCCCGCCTCGATGCGGCCCAGATGCGCCAGCGTCGCGATCAGGCCAATGCTGCCGTGGCCGCACATGCCGAGGTAGCCGGCGTTGTTGAAGAAGATGACGCCGGCCGTGTGCGCGGGGTCCTGCGGGGCGCACAGCAGGGCGCCGACCAGCACTTCGCTGCCGCGCGGCTCCAGCAGCGTGGCGCGGCGGTAGCGGTCGTGCTCGCGGCCCAGCAGCTCACGGCGTTCGGCCATGGTGCCCGTGCCGAGATCGGGGAAGCCATCGATGACGACGCGTGTCGGCTCGCCACCGGTGTGGGAGTCGATGATCTGGATGCGCTTCATGGTCGCGCGACGGCGGCAGCGTCCAGCTTGAAGGCGGCCACCGTCTCCGCCAGCTGGCGGGCTTGATGTTGCAGGCTCTCGGCCGCCGCGGCGCTCTCCTCCACCAGGGCGGCGTTCTGCTGCGTGACCTGGTCGAGCTGGTTGACGGCCTCGCCGATCTGTCCCAGCCCCTTGCTCTGCTCGCCGCTGGCCGCGCTGATCTCGCTGATCAGGTCGGCCACGCGCCGCACCTGGGTCACGACGTCGTCGACGGTGCGGCCGGCCTCGCCGACCAGCTTGTTGCCGGCATCGACCCGCTCGACGCTGGCGCCGATCAGCGACTTGATCTCGCGCGCCGCCTCGGCGCTGCGCGTGGCCAGCGTGCGCACTTCGCCGGCCACCACCGCAAAGCCGCGGCCCTGCTCGCCGGCCCGGGCCGCTTCCACGGCGGCGTTCAGCGCCAGGATATTGGTCTGGAAGGCGATGCCGTCGATGGTGCCGATGATGTCGGCGATCTTGCGCGAGCTGGTCGTGATCTGGTCCATGGTGCTGACGACCTGCACCATGACCTGGCCGCCCGCCTCGGCCACGCGCGCGGCGCTGTCGGCCATCTGCGCCGCCTGGCGGGCCGTGTCGGTGTTGTGCTTCACGGTGGCGCTCAGCTCCTCCATGGACGCCGCCGTCTCTTCCAGGCTGCTGGCCTGCTCCTCGGTGCGCTGGCTGAGGTGGGCATTGCCCTCGGCGATCTGGCCGCTGGCCGTGGCGACGCTGTCGGCATTGCCGCGCACGCTGCCGACGATGGTCACGAGCGCATCGTTCATCTTCTGCAGTGCACACAGCAACTGGCCGGGCTCGTCCTTGCGGCTGGTGTCCAGGCGCAGGCGCAGGTCGCCCGCGGCCACCGTCTCGGCCGCGGCCACGGCCTGGTCGATGGGTGCGACGACCGAGCGCGTGATCAGCATCGCCAGGGCCGCGCCCACCGCCACGGCCAGCACCGCGGCCACCAGCACGGCGATGGCGGCGAAGTCCACCTTGTCGTCGGTGGCCTTGGCGGACTCGTGCATCTGCGTCTTCTGGAATTCCACCAGCGCCTCCAGCGCCGCGAAGTACTTGCCCTGGTAGGTGCGAGTCTCGGACAGCATCAGGTCACGGGCCGCGTCGGCCTCGTTCTTCAGCCCCAGGTCGATGACGCGCTGGATGGAGGCGTCGTAGGGCCCATGCGCCTGCGCGGCGGCGGCCATCAGACGGCGGCCCTGCTCCTCCTGGATGCCCTCGAGCTTCTTCTCGAGCCCGACGATCTGCGCGCGCGCGGCCGTCACGTCGGCCAGTTCCTTCTTCTTGCCGGCCTCATCGGAGAGCATGACGATGTCGCGCACCGACTGGGCGATCTCGTTGACGTGGTCCTTGATCGATTCGAGCTGCTGGACCTTGACCATGCGGTCCTCCACCATCAGCTCCAGCGCGGCGTTGATCTGGTGCAGCTGGGTGCGCGCATAGCCGGCCAGCAGCACGCTGAACATGATGGACAGCGCAAAGGCAAGCCCGAGGCGGCGGCCGATACGCAGGTCGTTGAGAAATCGCATGCTGTTTCTCCCGGGGCTGGACGAGCCGGTTCGGCCGCGCCTGTGTTGTGTCATCCTTTGGCCTCGCATCGCGAAGCGCGGTGCAGCGTAAGGCGGAACGGTCATGGCTGTCACTGGCAATCTGGGTGAAAAAGTTCTCGCGTTGGTGGCGGAGCCCCCGTTGGCGGACTGCGCGCCCAGCCCGCGGCCCCGCGATGCGGCCGCGCGCGTCATCGAGGGTGCCGCCGCCAAGGCTGGCCTGGCCGCCGGCACCCTGGCCCTGCCGCCCGGGCCGCTGGGTTGGGCCACCATCGCACCGGAGATGCTGGCCGTCTGGCAGATCCAACGCCAGTTGGTGGCCGATATCGCCGCCCTCTATGGGCGCAGCGCCGACCTCGGGCCGGCGCAGATGCTGTGGTGCCTGTTCCGCCACACCGCTGCCCAGGCCCTGCGTGATCTGACGGTGCGTGTTGGCGAACGGGTCATCGTGCGCCCCGCCGCCCAGCTGCTGCTGCAGCGTGTCGCCGAGGCCATCGGCGTGCACCTGGGCAAGAAAGCCGCCAGCCGGGTGCTGTCGCGCTGGGTGCCCCTGGTCGGTGCCGCGGGTGTCGGCGCCTATGCCTACTGGGACACGCGCCAGGTCGGTCGTGCCGCCTTACAGCTGTTCGAGAGCGAACAGGTGATCGAGAACGAGCCGGGCTAGCCGTCTCGGCGACAACCCTGTGTAACTTCTGTGTCCGGCCTGACAAACTCGGCCAATGCAATTGCCGGCCATCCTCGACATCGAAGCCTCGGGCTTTGGCCGTGGCAGCTATCCCATCGAGGTGGGGTTCTGTAGCGGCGAGGGCGCGCTGTTCTGCGGCCTGATCGCCCCTGAACCCGAGTGGCAGCATTGGGACGCTGGGGCCGAGGCCTTGCACGGCATCAGCCGCGAGCTGCTGCGGCGCCATGGCCGGCCGGTGCGCTGGATGGCCGAGCAGCTCAACGCCCGCCTGGCCGGCCAGACCGTCTACTGCGATGGCTGGGGCCAGGACTACCCCTGGCTGGCCCGCCTCTTTGACGCTGCGGGCCTGGGGCTGCGCTTCAAGCTGGACGACCTGCGCGGCTTGCTCAACGAAGCCGAGGCGCTGCGCTGGCGCGGTGTCGTCGATGTCGTGCGCCAGCGCCAGCGCCTGACCCGCCACCGCGCCAGCAGCGACGCACGCGTGCTGCAACTGGCGCTCAACGAGATCAAGAACGGCGTCGCCGCCTAGAGTTCCCCGCCTCGGTAGCAGCCGCGCCCGGCGCGCTTGGCCTCGTACAGGCTGGCATCGGCCCTCTCCACTAGCTGCTCCAGGCTGGCGGGCCCCGTCGCGACGCAGTAGCCCACGCTGACGCCGATCTCCAGCTCCAGCTCACCGATGTGATACGGGGCGCTGACGGCCTGCAGCAGCTTGCCCGACACGGCCGCCGCGGCGCGGGGGTCGTGCAGCTGTGGCAGCAGTACGGCGAACTCGTCGCCACCGAGGCGGGCGACCAGATCGGCCGGCCGCAGCGCATGGCGCAGGCGCAGGGCCACGGCCTTCAGCAGCGCGTCGCCGGTCGGGTGGCCGTGCTGGTCGTTGACGGGCTTGAACTTGTCCAGGTCGAGATAGAGCAGCG
>NZ_JBFUFR010000066.1:0-24872 GCF_056403315.1 Roseateles sp. P2_H4
GCCTGGGGCGGCGGCACGGCCACGCGGCCGTCCAGCGCCTCGCGCCAGGCGGTCACGGTCTGAGGGCGCTGGTGGGGCGCCACGCGCAAGGCCCAGTCCAGGCTGGCCAGAAAGGCCGGCGAATAACCGGGCACGTCCAATGGCGCCAGCTCGTCGCCCATGGCGCGCGCCGTGGCCGGCGGCGGCGGGCGGCCGGTCAGCAGCTCATGCATGGCCGCGGCCAAGGCATAGAAGTCGGTCCACGCGCCCTGGCGCAGCGTCGTCGCCTCGGCATATTGCTCGATGGGCGCGAAGCTGGGCTTCAGGATGGCGGTGAAGACCTGGGTGCGGTCGCTGATGGCCTGGCGGGCGGCGCCGAAGTCCAGCAGGATGGGCGGGCTGCCGTCGGCCGGCATGAAGATGTTGTCGGGCGCGACGTCACGGTGCCAGACATGCTGGGCATGCAGGGTCTCAAGCCCACCCAGCACGGCGTCGAAGATGCGCCTGACCMAGGCTTCCGGCGGCGGCGTCGGGCGGCTCTTGCGGGCTTCGCGCAGGTTCTGGCCGACGAGGCGGGGCATGGCCATATAGGCCGTGCCGTTGGCTTCCCAGAAGCGGTAGACCTTGAGCAGCGACGGGTGGTCGAAGCGGGCCAGCAGCTTGGCTTCGTTGACGAAGCTGCGCCGGCCGAGCTCGAAGGTCTCCTTCATGGATACCGAACGCACCGACACCTGGGACTGCCCGTCGCGCAGCGCGAACTGGCTGGGCATGTACTCCTTGATCGCGACCTCGCGCTCCAGCGAATGGTCGCGCGCCAGGTAGACGATGCCGAAGCCGCCCACGCCGAGCGTGCCGAGGATTTCCAGCTCGCCAAAGCGCGTGCCCACCGGCAGGGCGTTGATGGCGTCTTCGTCGCGGGAGTCGGCGGTCATAGGCCGGCGAGGGTAACGCAGCCCGGGCGCGTCGAGACTCCGTAAAAAGCCGGTCAGCGTGCCGGAGTTCCCGGCCCGGCCGCCCGGGATCACTACATTAACGCCCATGAAAACCCGCAGCCTTGGCCTCCTCTGGGCACTCAGTCTGATGCTTGGTGCCTGCGGCGGCGGTGGCGCCGGCGGTGGCGGCGAACCCACCAGCCAACCGCAGACCGCCGACCCGGGCGCCCGCGCCCAGGCCTTGGCGGCCTACCAGGCCACGCGCAGCGCGCCTGCCCCAGCCGGCAGCGCCGACTTGGCCAACGCCGCCGCCGCCAGCCAGCGCCTGGCCGTGACCGAACTGCTGTCCACCGCCACCGATGCCGCCGTGCCGGCGCTGAGCCTGGCGCCCTGGCAGCTGCTGGCTGCAGCGACCAGCGGCGACAGCGCCAGCGAGCTGCGCGGCCACTCACCGGCCGAGGCCTTGGACGCCAGCGGCGCCGCCATCACGTCGGCGCTGCAGCGGGAGATCTGGTTGCAATCGGGCTACAAGCTGCTGCCCGAGTTCTGGGTCGCCACCGAGAAGCTGGCCGGTGCCGCCACGGTGGCTGCCTGGTCAGCCACCGAAGTGGATTTGGCCAAGAGCGGCCTGGCGGCGCCCACGGCCGCTTTTGATCCCAACTTCGCGCTGCGCCTGGTGCTGCGCGACCGACTCCAGCTGCAGATGGACTGGCCCGCCGCCACCTGGGAGGACGGCCTTTTCACCGACGACGACGGCCTGCGCCGCAAGACCCGCATGCTCAGGCTCAAGGCCGGCGTGCGCAGCTACGCCCAGGACGACCACCGCGCCGAGGCGCTCACGGTCGGCCGGCTGACGCTGCTGGCCCTCAGGCCCACGCGCGAGGGCCTGGCCGCCTTCGGCCCGCGCCGCCTGGCCTCGGCGCTCAAGGAAAGCGCCGACGCACTGATCTTCAACACGGCCGCCGCCCTGCCCGTCGCTGGCGAGATGCTGCTGCCAGAGATTGCCGTCACCGAGGCGCGCCCCCTGGTCGACCTCGCGACCAGGCTGCGGGCCGCCGGCCTCTCGGCCGCGCTGGATCCACTGAAGGCCAATCTCAAGGCCATGGACGGCACGGGGGGCAACTTCGCCCAGGCCGTGACCGCCGAGCGCGAGTTCAGGATTGCCGCTGACGGCCTGAAGTTCAATGCCGCTGCGCTGCTGGGCTTTGCCTTCAACCCGAACAACCCCAACGGCAACGGAAGCTACGGCGTCGGCATCACCACCACCAGCGGCACGCCCACCAGCTGTTTCACCACCGGCTCCTCGAGCCCCTGCTGCCCCAGCAACGGCCCGGCGCTGCGCAGCTTCTACCTGGCGATCTTCGACGAGCAGAAGCTGCTGCAGGGCCTGGTCGCCGTGCGGCGCGCCGGCGACTTCGGCTGCTGAAACCCGCTCAGCGCGGCGGCTCGCGCAGGCCGGCCGACGTCAATCGCTCGGCCCAAAGGCCGCGCTGGGCCGCGTCCTGGGCCCAGGCGGCCTGGGCGGCATCGCCATGGCGGGCGGCCAGGCCGTCCTCGTGCAACTTGGCGTAGACCTGGGCCAGGCGGGCATGCAGGGCGGCACATTCGTCCAGGTCGCAGTGGGCGGCGTCCTCGGCCAGCACCTCGACGGCGGCCTGGTCGGCCAGGGCGCGGGCGCGTTGGGACTCGCCGGTATTGGCCCAGCACCAGGCCAGGTCGGCCAGCAGGCTGCCGCCGGTGCGGGCCAGGCCGGCGGCCACGGCCTCGGGCAGATGGGCCTCCAGCAAGGGGGCGGCGGCGGCGAAGTCACCCTGCACGGTCAGCAGTTGGGCGCGCAGCAGCGGCGTCAGGTCGGCGCGGGCCGAGCCGCCGACGGCGTCGTCGAAATGGCCGATGGAATCCACCCCGAGCAGCACGGCCGGCGCCTCGCCAGGTTCGCCGGCCAGGGCGGCGTGGCGGATGCGCAGCGCGCGCATCTGCATCTGGTTGTAGAGCAGGGCCGCCAGGCCGGCGTCGTCGCCATCGGCGCTGGCGGCGCGGCGGCCCCAGGCGTACCAGGACGACGCGGCAGCTGGGTCTCCAGCCAGGTCCCAGGCCATGCCCAGGGCGGAGGCGACACGACAGGCCGCCGGGTTGTCGGCGGGCGCGGCGAGCACGGCGGCGGCATGGATCACGAGGCGATCGATGTCGCGGTCGACAAAGGCCATCTGGGCCAGCCAGGCGTCGCACAGCGACTGCAGGGCCGGCAGCTTGGCGGCCTGGGCCATCACCTGGGCCCGGCGCACGCGCTCACGGGCGCCGCCGCCAAAGGCGCTGAAATAGGCGGTCAGGCCCTCGGCCAGGTGCAGCCAGGCGGCCAGCTCGACGCGCGGCTGGGCGAGCGCGCGGGCCTGCAGCCGGTTCAGTTCCTCGCGGGCCTCGGCCTCGCGGCCGTGGCGCAGCCACAGGATGGCGCGCTGGGCCTGCAGCACCGCCGCGCGCGCCGGCATGGCCGCGACGGCAGCGATCTCGCCATCCAGACGCTGGGCGAGCCGGCTGCGCAGCTTGTGGTTCATTGGTGCACCGTTCGCGCTGCGCGCTGTCCCGCCAAGCGGGAATGAGTCCCTGCGGACGGCCGGGCGGTACTCATGCGGTCAGACGCTGCAGCGCTTCTTCGTACTTCTGCACCGTGCGGTCGATCACTTCGGCAGGCAGGGCCGGCGCGGGCGCCTTCTTGCCCCAGGGCTGGCCGTCGATGCGCACCGCCTCCAGCCAGTCGCGCACGAACTGCTTGTCGTAGCTCGGCGGGTTGCTGCCCGGCGCATAGCTCTCGACCGGCCAGTAGCGCGAGGAGTCGGGCGTCAGCACCTCGTCCATGAGTGTGAGCGTGCCGTCGGCGTCCAGGCCGAACTCGAACTTGGTGTCGGCAATGATGATGCCCTTGGTCAGCGCGAAATCGGCGGCGCGCTGGTAGAGCTGGATGGAGATGTCGCGCACGCGGGTGGCCAGCTCCGTGCCGATGATGCCGGCCGCCTGGTCGAACGAGATGTTCTCGTCGTGGTCGCCCATCTCGGCCTTGGTGGCCGGCGTGAAGATGGGGCTGGGCAGCTTGTCGGCATTGCGCAGGCCCGCGGGCAGCTTGACGCCGCAGACGCTCTGGCTCTGCTGGTATTCGGCCCAGCCGCTGCCCGCCAGATAACCACGCACCACGGCCTCGATCGGCAGGGGCTTGAGGCGCTTGACCAGCATGGTGCGGTCCTTCAGCTGCTCGGCCTCGGTTGCCGTGACGACGGACAGCGGGTCTTCGCCGGTCAGGTGGTTGGGGACGATGCCCTGCAGCTTGTCGAACCAGAACAACGCCATGCGGGTCAGGAGCGCCCCTTTGCCGGGAATCGGTTCGCCCATGATGACGTCGAAGGCCGACAGGCGATCGCTGGCCACCATCAGGATGCGGTCGTCGCCGACGGCGTAGTTCTCGCGCACCTTGCCGCGGCCAAGCAGCGGGAGGGAGGTCAGGCTGGATTCGTACAGAGCTTGGGGCATGGCGGCGAGCGAAAGGGCAACGCCGCGGATTTTAGGTGCCGAGGTAGGACCGGACAGTCGCTGCAAAACTGTGCACATCAATCGGCTTGGTCAGATAGCCGTCACAGCCTGCTGCACGGAAGCGCTGCTCGTCACCCGGCATGGCAAAGGCGGTGAAGGCGATGACGGGCAGGTCGGCCAGGTCGGGCGTGGCCTTGATGGCGCGCGCCAGGCTCAGGCCGTCGGTGCCGGGCAACTGGATGTCGACCAGGGCCAGCGCGGGCCGGTAGGCGCGCAGCCGCGCCCAGGCCTCGTCGACATGCAGGGCACGGTCGACGATGAAGCCGTCAGCCTCCAGCACATACTGGGCGAGATCGATGTTGAGCTCGTTGTCGTCGACGATGAGGATGCGTTCGCCAGCCATTTCAGCTCCCGGTTCCGTTGCGACGCCGGCCCCGGCGGTCCTGGCGCGCGGCATTCAGCAGCGCATCGCGCACCGCGGCCATCGGCTGGGCCTCGCCCGCATTGGCGATGGCCGTGGCCGAGCGCGCCAGGCTCTCGATGTCCTCGACGCCGAGCGCCAGTGCCGTCCAGACGATGACGGGCAACGTGGCCCAGCGCGGGTCGCCGCGCAGCTCGTGCAGCACCTGGAAGCCGTCGATGCCGGGCATCATCAGGTCGAGCACGAGGGCGGCGGGCTGCAGCACGGACAGGCGCTGCAGCGCCTCGGCGCCGCTGGCCGCCGCGACGGCCTCGACGCCGGCGCCCTGCAGGGCCGCACACATCAGTTCGCGCGACGCCGCCTCGTCGTCGACGACGAGCACGGGCCGGCCCGGGCCCAGCCGGTCACGCAAAGGCAGCAAGGCCCGCGCCAGGGCCGCCCGGCGCAGCGGCTTGGCCAGCACATCGGTGACGGGGAAGGCGACGCCCGCGCCGGCGCGCGGCGTCAGCGCCAGGGCCTTGACGGCCGCATGCATGGACGGCCCGCCGCTGCGCAGCGCCGCCAGCAGGGACAGGCCCGGCGCATCGGGCAAGCCCAGGTCGATGGCCAGCTCGGTATAGCGGCGCACGCGGGTCAGGCGCAGCACCTCCCCGGCGGTGGACGCGGTGTCGGCGATGACGCCGGCCTGCGACAGCTCGCGCGCCAGGCCATCGCGCAGCGGGTGGTCGCACAGCGCGATCAGCTGCTGGTGGGCCGGCCGCTCGGCCGGCAGCACCGCGTCCAGCGGCTGGCGCGGCAACACGGCATAGAAACGACTGCCACGCCCGGGCTCGCTGTAGACGCCGATGCGGCCGCCCTGGGCCTCCACCAGCCGGCGCGTCAGCGCCAGGCCGAGGCCGGTGCCCTGGTGGCGCTTGGTCAGGCCGTCGTCGAGCTGCTGAAACTCGACAAAGAGTTGATGGATGCGCTCGGGCGGGATGCCGATGCCGCTGTCTTCGACCTCCAGCCGCCACAGCCGGGGCCCTTCACCCACCATGCGCAGTTCGATGTGGCCGCCGGCCGGCGTGAACTTGATGGCATTGGACAGGTAGTTCAGCAGCACCTGCTTGAGCCGCGCCGGGTCCAGCACCAGGCCGCGCAGGCCCGGCTCGATGGAGGACTTGAGGCTCAGGGTGCGCTGCTCGGCGAGCACGGCGACGGTGGCCATCACGTCGTCGACGAGGGCTGGCAGTTCGACGGGCTCGGGGTGGAAGTCCATCTTGCCCGCCTCGATCTTGGACAGGTCGAGCACGTCGTTGATCATGGCCAGCAGATGCCGGCCGCTGCTGGCGATGTGCTGCAGCCATTCGCGCTGGCGCTGCGAGTCCGGCGGGTGGGCACCCATGGTCAGCAGGTCGGCGAAACCGATGACGGCATTCAACGGCGTGCGCAGCTCATGCGACATATTCGCCAGGAAGAGGCTCTTGAGCCGGCTGCCTTCCTGCACGCGACGGTTCTCGGCCGCCAGCCAGATGGACTGCTGGCGGGCCTGCTCGGCGGTGCGCATGGCGGTCACATCGGCGGCGATGCCGACCAGGCGCGGCGAGCCCGCATCGTCGTGGGTGACGCGCGCGTCCAGGCGCAGCCAGTGCACGCTGTCGTCGGGCCAGACGACGCGGAACTCGGCATGCCAGGGCCGATGGCCCTCGGGCAGGGCCGCGAGGCCAGCCTCCACCATGGTGCGGTCGTCGGGATGGACGGCGGCCAGCATGCGCTCGCGACTCCAGTTGCCGCTGGCGTCGACGAGGCCGAAGCATTGGTCATAGCGGCGCGAGCGGTGGATGGCGCCGCTGTCCAGCTCCAGCTCCCAGTCACCGATGGCCGCGGACTCCAGCGCGAAGCGCAACCTTGCCTCGCTCTGGCGCAGCGCGGCCTCGATCTGGCGCTGGTGGGTCAGGTCGCGTGCCGACTTGATGCCACCGATGATGCGACCCGTCGCATCGCGCAGCGGCGAGACCTGGGCCGAGATCTCGACGCGGCGGCCGTCCTTGGCGATGCGCACGGTGCGAAAGGGCGGCACATGCTGCCCCTGGGCAATGCGGTTCAGGATGCCCATCTCCTCCGCCTCGCGTTCGGGCGGGATCAGCATCTGCACCGGCTGGCCGACGACCTCGGCGGCGGTGTAGCCGAACATCTTCTCGGCGGCCGCGTTCCAGTTCGTGATGTGGCCGTCCAGCGTCTTCACGACGATGGCATCGGCCGAAGACTCGACGACGGCGGCCAGGCGGCGCACCTCGGCCTCGGCCTCGGTCAGGCGGCCGACGTCGCGGAACACGATGGCCACGCCGCGCTCGCTGCCGTCGGCATGGTGGGTCAGGTCGGCATGGACCTCGACGGGGCGCGAGCTGCCGTCCCGCGCGACACAGACAGCCTGGCTGCGGAAGGCGACGTCGGAAGTGCGGTCACGGACGACGTCGATGGGGTTGCGCGCCATCAGGTCGGCCGGCATGCCCTCACGCTGGAAGACCTCCCAGAGCGAACGGCCCAAGGCCTCGCGCGCCGGCCAGCCGGTGATGCGCTCGGCCACGGCGTTGATGCGCGTGACGCGGCTCTCGCCGTCGGTCGTGATGAAGCCGGCATCGATGGCCGCCAGCGTCGCGGCCAGGTTCTGCTCGGCCTCCAGTTGATGGTCCTCGGCGCTGTGGCGGCGGTCCATCTCGCGGCGCAAGGCTTCGTTGGCGGTGCGCATCTCGTCGATGGACGGCAGGGCCAGCAGCGTGGGCATCAGCCGCCAGGCGACGGCCGCGGTCAGCACCGAGGCGCAGGCGGTGAAGACCTTGCCGGCCGTCTGCAGTTCGTAGTCGGGGCGCCAGATCGTCCAGACGTCCAGCACATGGGTCACGCCACAGGCAAAGATGAAGACGGCGAACAGCGTCGCGATGCTGCCGAGGTTGACCTGGGGGCGTTGGCGGGCGTAGCTGGCAATGGCCAGGGGAATGGAGAAATAGGCCAGCGCGATGGAGAGGTCGGCGCTCACCATGGTCCAGAGCAGGCCCGGCGACCATTGGAAGCAATAGCCGTGGGGCAGGAACCCTGCCCGCGCGACGATTCCGGTCAGCTCGTCCATCCCATGCTCCCAACCCCAACTACCAAGGGGTTATGCCAATGCATTGTGGCCCCGCAAACAGGGGGTGCATCGGCCGAAACGTGGTTTATTCCCGGGGCTTCAGCGTGGCGTGATCAGGTCGAAGCCGACATAGCGGGCGATGAAGCGCTCACGGCCTTCGCGGCCGAAGGCGTCGGCATCCCAGTCGCCGGCCAAAAGCCGGTCAGCGAACTCGGCGCGAAAACGGTAGACCTGGGCCGGCAGCGTGCCGCCATCGCCCGGTGTCACGACGATGTCGGCGCGCTCGTACTCGACGCCTTCGAAGGCATCGAGCCGCGCCCAGGCGTCCTGCGTCACATCCAGGTAGAGCCGCCCCTGCACGAGCCCGCCGGGGGCGGGCCGCAGGCCGGGATAGTCCTGGCCGCGTACCGGGTGGCGCTGATGATCGGCCAGCGAGGCGGGCTCGCTGGCGAATTCACGCCCGCAGACGCGGGCCATGATGTCGGCCCACATCAGTGAGCCGTAGGTAAAGCAGTGACGCGTCACTGAACCCTTATTGGACCTTCTGTGCCAGCTCGCCGCGGGCGTAGGCGCCGGCGATGTCGACCAGCGTGCGGCCCTTGATCTTGCCGGCCTGGCCTTCGCAGCCGAATTGCATATAGCGCTCCTTGGCGATGACCTTGGCGGCCTCGCGGGCCGGCTTGAGCCATTCGCGGGCGTCGAACTTGTCGGGGTTCTCGGCCAGGAACTTGCGCACCGCGCCCGTCATCGCCAGGCGGACGTCGGTGTCGATGTTGATCTTGCGCACACCGTGCTTGATGGCTTCCTGGATCTCCTCGACCGGCACGCCGAAGGTCTCCTTCATCTTGCCGCCGTACTGGTTGATGATGGCCAGCAGGTCCTGCGGCACGCTGGACGAGCCGTGCATGACGAGGTGGGTGTTGGGGATGCGCGCGTGGATCTCCTTCACGCGGCCGATGGCCAGGATGTCGCCCGTGGGCTTGCGGCTGAACTTGTAGGCGCCGTGGCTGGTGCCGATGGCGATGGCCAGCGCGTCCAGCTGGGTGGCCTTGACGAAGACGGCGGCTTCCTCGGGGTCGGTCAGCATCTGGGAGTGATCGAGCTTGCCTTCGGCGCCGATGCCGTCTTCCTCGCCGGCCTCACCGGTTTCGAGGTTGCCCAGGCAGCCCAGCTCGCCTTCCACGGTGACGCCGACCTGGTGCGCCATCTCGACGACCTTGCGGGTGACTTCCATGTTGTATTCGAAGGAAGCCGGCGTCTTGCCGTCTTCCATCAGCGAGCCGTCCATCATCACGGAGCCAAAGCCCAGGTCGATGGCGCCGGCGCAGACCTTGGGGCTGGTGCCGTGATCCTGGTGCATGACCAGCGGGATGTGGGGGTACATCTCGGCCGCCGCCTGGATCAGGTGCTTGATGAAGGGCTCGCCGGCGTATTTGCGGGCGCCTGCGCTGGCCTGCAGGATGACCGGCGCACCGACCTCGTCGGCAGCGGCCATGATGGCCTGCACCTGTTCCAGGTTGTTGACGTTGAAGGCTGGGATGCCGTAGCCGTTTTCGGCGGCGTGGTCCAGCAACTGGCGCATGGAAACGAGAGGCATGGGTTGTCCCCGGTGTAGTTGATAAATCTCGACCGACTGCGGTTCCCAACGTACTTGGTAACCGCGCCGTAACTGGTTGGGGATTCTATGGAGGCTGCCGGCCTTTGGGACGGGCGCGCGTTGACCCGCATTCGGGGGTCAGGCAAGGCGCAAAGCGGAGCCGGGTGGGATACCCGGCGAGTATTTGCAACGCCGCATGAGCCTCGAAGGCGGGTCAACCCGTAGGGCCGGGGCGAGTTGCCACGCCATCCAGCGTAGCGCCCGCCTCGTGGGGATGACCCCACAGCGGCGGCCCCGCCTTGTCTGGCCTGGCAACTTGCCCCGGCGCGCGCCCGCCCCAAAGGCCGGCAGCCTCCTGAGTCAGGGACCGCCCCACCCGCCGCAGTTGAAGTAGTCAGCACAATGCGTGCTCATGACAAGACTGGTGTTCGACCACCTCACCAACTGGATCACCGCGGCGGCCAGCGAGCATTCGCACGATCTGGCGACGCATATCGAGGAACGCACCGGCGCCAGCCACCGCGCCACGCTGGCCGCCCTCAAGCGCCTGGTCGAAGCCGGCTGGCTGGCCCGCGGCGGCAGCGGCCGCCGGCCGGTATTCACGCCGGGCAGCCTGCGCCAGGTGGCGCGCAGCTACACCCTCTATGGCCTGCAGGAAGACCTGCCCTGGCAGCGCGATTTCGCGCCTCACTTCGCGCTGCCCAAGCATGTCGAGCGCATGGTCCAGCATGGCTTCACCGAGCTCGTGAACAACGCCGCCGACCATTCGGGCGGCAGCAGCGTCACCGTGTCGCTGCGCCAGACGCCGACGCATGTGCAACTGCTCGTCAGCGATGACGGCATCGGCGTCTTCGACAAGATCTGCACCGCCTTCCAGCTCGAAGACCCGCAGCACGCGATGCTGGAGCTCAGCAAGGGGCGGTTGACGAGCGCCCCCGACGCTCACACCGGCCGCGGCCTGTTCTTCAGCTCGCAACTGGCCGACGTCTTCGACATCCACGCCAACAACACCGCCTACCAGCGCCGCGCCTGGGAAAGCGCCGGCTGGAAAAAGGGCCGGGCCCTGCCGCGCCAGGGCAGTTCCATCTACATGGCCATCGCGCTGAACACGACGCGCACGCTGGACGGCGTCATGGAAACCTGGAGCCTGGCAGGCGACGGCATCGAGTTCGACCACACCCGCGTGCAGCTGCGCCTGCTGACCAGCGAAGGCCAGGCCCTGGACTCGCGCGCCCAGGCCCGCCGCGTCGGCTCGCGGCTGTCGGCCTTCAAGCGCGCCGAGATCGATTTCGACGGCGTGACCGACGTCGGCCACGGCTTCACGGACGAGCTGTTCCGCGTCTTCGCCAAGGCCAATCCTCAGATCGAGCTGGTGCCGGTGAATGCCACGCCGCGCATCGAGGCGCTGGTGAAGAGCGCGCGCGCGGGATGAAAAGGGTTCTCGCGCTGGCGCTGGGCGCAAGCTGCGCCCTGGCGCAGGCCCAGGACCGCCAGGGCTGCAGCGACGCGATCGAGCAGGCGCTGCGGGCGGCGCGGCCAAGCGTCGTCGGGCTGGGCAATCTGGTCTCACAGCACTGCAAGCCTTGGCCACCCTCAGCGGGCCAGGTCTTCGCCGCCGTGATGGCCTTCGAGAGCACCGCCAAGTCACCCGAGGGCGACGCGGCCTGGGAGGTGGTCCTGGCCCTGCTCGATGCCCGTACGCAGCGCCCGCTGCAGATGCGTTGGACCCATGTCGACTCGGACGCGCTGACCGGTGTCGGTGAGTACAGCTTCAAGCTCGACACCGCAGCCTGGCAGCTGACGCCGCAACTGCGCGCGCTGGGGCTGCGTTTTCATTCCACCGCCCATGGTTCGCAATATGCCGAGGCCTACTGGGGCAACGAGCTGATGCTGTTCGTGCCCGAAGGCAGCAGTCTGCGCCAGGTGCTGAACGTCGCGACGCATGCCCGGGCCCGCCTCGAAAACGCCGAGGACCAGTGGCAGGCTGCCGAACTCTCCTTGGCCATGGGCCGGCCTGGTCCGGCGGGTTGGGCCGACATCATCGTGACCAACACCGACGAAAGAGCCAGCCGCCGGCCGCACCGATGGGCCTACCGCTACGACGGCAAGTCCTATCGACTGAACGCCGAGCCGGCGCCGTTCTGGAGCGGCTACTGCTGCACGCTGAATTGGTGAAGCGGCTCAGGGCTTCCTGAGCGCCGGCACCGGCGGCACCGGGATGCGCGGGCCGATATAGCCCTGCACGACGCCGAAGCGCCCGCCATCCTCGCGGGCCCAGTCCATCGCCCAGTCCTGCATCTCGGCCGGCTCGCGGCCGACGAAGTTCCACCACAGCAGCGGCGGCGCGGCCCAGGGCTCGCCGCCGAGCAGCAGCACCCGTGCGGCCGCCGGGCAGCGCAGTTCGACGGACTCACAGCCGGGGCCGATATAGAGCAGCGTGCCCGGCGTGATGGTCTCGACGGCATCATGCCCGGCGGGCGCTGCCTCGACCTCGCCTTCCAGCAGCATCAGCCCATGCTCGAAACCGGGTTGCAGCGCCAGCACCGCGTCGGCCGGGCCAGCGGCCACGAGGTCCACGCCGAGCAGCGGCGTGAAGCTGGGCACCGGCGAGCGCTGGCCATCGAAATCGCCGACCAGCAGCGTGCCGTCGAAGCCGCCGACCGAGCAGTGCGGCAGCTCGGCAAAGTGCTGGAAGCTCGGCGCCCTTTCCCGCTCGGCATCGGGCAGCGCGATCCACAGCTGGGCCAGATGGATGCGGTCGCTCAGCGACTCCTCGCTGTGGCTGATGCCGTGGCCGGCCGTCATCAGGTTGACCTGGCCGGGGCGCAGCACCTGCTCGGAGCCCAGGCTGTCGCGGTGCAGGATCTCGCCTTCGATCATCCAGCTGAAGGTGGACAAGCCGGTGTGCGGATGCGGGCCGACCTTCATGCGCTGCTCCGGCGGCAGCGTGGCCGGGCCGGCATGGTCGGCAAAGCACCAGGCGCCGATGATGCGGCGGCCCTTGTTGGGCAGGGCGCGCTGGATGGGGATGCCGCCGACATCGCCGATGTGGCTGGCGATGCGCTCGACGTGGACGCTCATGCGGCCCTCCGGCGCACGAAGTCGACAAAGCCTTGCACAAAGGTCTGCAACTGCTCGCGCACCTTGTCGTCGACGAGCTTGCCGTCGGCATCGAAGACCGTGCCGGCCCGGGACACCATCAGCCGCCCGCCCATCCAGAAGTCGCTGCCGAAGGTGCGGAAGACGGAAAGCAGCGCATCCTGCGACTGCACCGTGCCAAAGCCGCCCGGCGCCGCACCGATCAGGCCGGTCGGCTTGCCGCCAAACAGCTTGGCGCCCTCGCCGCTCGGTCGCGACAGCCAGTCCAGGCCGTTCTTCAGCACGCCGGGGATGCTGTTGTTGTATTCGGGCGTGCCGATGAGCAGCGCGTCGGCGGCGCGGATCTCCTCGCGCAGCGTCGTCACCGCCTCCGGGATGCCCTGGGCCTCGACGTCGCCGTCATAGAGGGGGATGCCGTGCAGGGTGCGCAGTTCGATGCTGACACCCTCGGGCGCCATCTCGACGGCGGCGCGCAGCAGGGCCGTGTTGTAGGAGGCGCGGCGCAGCGCGCCGCTGAGGGCAATGATGTGCATGGCAGTACGTCCAGCGGAGATGCGGGCATGATGCCAGCATGCACAGCTTCACATTGCCCGACATGAGCTGCGGCCATTGCGTGGCCGCCATCACCGAAGCGCTGAAGGCCGCCGACGCCCAGGCCCGTGTCGACATCGACCGCGAAGCCAAAACGGCCCAGGTCGACAGCGCCCTGCCCCGCGAGGCGCTGGCGGCCGTGCTGGCCGAGGCTGGCTACCCACCAGCCTCGGAATCAGCCTAGGCGAAGCGGAACGGCAGCTCGCGCTGGCGCTGGCCGGTCAGGCGCGCCACCGCATTCGCGAGCGCCGGTGCCAGCGCCGGCAGGCCCGGCTCGCCCATGCCCTTGGGCGGGTCGTTGCTCGGCACGATGCTGACCGTCATGACCTTGGGCGCGTCCGGCATGCGCGGCATGGCCATGTCGTAGAAGTTGTTCTGCTCGACGACGCCATCCTTGAACGTGACGCGGTGGGTCGGCATCGTCGTGCCCAGGGCCATGATGGCCGCGCCCTGCACCTGGGTCTCGACGGCCTTGGGGTTGACGCAGAGATTGCAGTGCACGCCGGCGTGCACTTCCTGCAGCACCGGCTGGCGGTCCTTGCCCTTGCCCTTGATGCTGGCGACGACGACATAGGCGACGACGGACTCGAAGCTCTCGTGCACCGCCACGCCCCAGGCCTGGCCGGCCTTGAGCTTGCGCTTGCCATAGCCGCTCTTGTCGACAGCGGCCTGCAGGGCGGCGCGATGGCGGTCGGCCTTGGCGTTGCCCTCCATCAGCTTGAGGCGGTAGGCGACGGGGTCCTGCTTGGTGGCGAAAGCGATCTCGTCGACCAGGGTCTCCATCACATAGGCCGTGTGCGTGGAGCCGACCGAGCGCCACCACAGCACCGGCACATTGACGTCGGGGTGGTGGACGCTGAGGTTCATCGGGAACTCATAGGGCTCGCGCATGCCCTCGGTCGTCGTGCCATCCACGCCCTTCTGGTAGCCAAAGCCCTCCAGCGGCGAACCCTTCAGGATGCTCTGGCTGACGATGCGGTGCTGCCAGCCCGCGATCTTGCCGGCCGCATCGAAGCCGATCTCGGCGCGGTGCACGGTCATGGGCCGGTAGTAGCCGGCCTTGACGTCGTCCTCGCGGCTCCAGATCACCTTGACCGGCATGGGCTTGCCGGCCTGGGCCAGCGCGACGGCCACGGCCGCCGCCTCGCGCGGCCATTCGGTCGCCGGCGTGGCGCGCCGGCCGAAGCCGCCGCCGGCCATCTGCACATGGATCTGCACCTGCTCGGGCTTGAGCCCCACCGTCTTGGCCAGGTTCATCGCGTCGATGCCGGGCATCTGGGCCGCGTAATAGAAATCGCAGCGGTCGGCCTTCAGGTCCACCGTGCAGGCCAGCGGCTCCATCTGGGCGTGGTTCAGGTAGGGGAAGACGAAGTCGGCCGTGATCTTCTTGGGCGCCTTGCTCCAGGCGCCCACGTCGGCCTGGAACTCGGGCTTGGGCGCCGGCGTGCCGGCCGTCCTGGCCAGGGCCAGGTACTGCTTGGTCAGCGCGGCCGTGTCGGGCTTGGCGACGCCGCCCAGGTCCCAGTCGACCTTGAGGGCATCGCGGCCCTTCTTGGCGGCCCAGTAGCCGCTGGCGACGACGGCCACGCCCTGGCCGCCGCGGTCCAGCGGCACGGTCAGCACGGCCTTGACGCCCTTGACCTTGAGGGCCTCGGCCGAATCGAGCTTGCCAACCTTGCCATTGAAGACCGGCGGGCGCTGGATGACGGCCACCGCCATGCCGGGCAGTTGCACGTCCATGCCATAGGCCTGGGTGCCCGTGCTCTTGGCCTTGCTGACGACCAGGCCGGTGGGCCGGCCGATCAGCTTGAAGGCCTTGGGGTCCTTCAGCGTGACGGCCTCGGGCACCGTGCCCTTCATCGCGGCGTCGAAGAACTCGCCGTAGCCGGCGCTTTTTCCGCCGCCCGAAATGACGCCGTTTTCGGCCTTCAGTGACGCGGCCGGCACGGCCCAGCTCTCCGCAGCGGCGGCCACCAGCATGGCCCGGGTGCGGGCCCCCAGCTCGCGGTATTGCTGGTAGCTGTTCTTGACCGAGTTGGAGCCGCCGGTCAGGTGGATGCCGAACATCGGGTCCACATAGGCGGCCTTCTGGTCACCGAAGCCGGTACGCACCTTGCTCCAGTCGGCGTCCAGCTCCTCGGCGCAGATCATGGCCAGGCCGGTTTCGATGCCCTGGCCCATGTCCATGCGATTGCACAGGATGGTGGTGGTGCCGTCCTTGGCGATGGTGACGAAGGCCAGCGGTTGCTCGGTCGGCTTGGAGCCGGGTTTGGGCGCCTGGGCGTGGCTCAGACCTGGCAGCAAGGCCAGGCCGACGGCGCCACCGACGGTGGTGGTGACGAAGCTGCGGCGGGACAGGCCGCCAGTCAGGGCCTGGTCGATACGACGTGGATTCAGCATGTCGTTCTCCTCAGGCGAGTTGAGCCGCGGCCGCGTGGATGGCGGCGCGGATGCGGGTGTAGGTGCCACAGCGGCAGATATTGCCGGCCATGGCCTCGTCGATCTGGGCGTCGCTGGGCTTCTTGTTGCCCTTGAGCAGGGCCACGGCGCTCATGACCTGGCCGCTCTGACAGTAGCCGCACTGGGCCACGTCATGCTCGACCCAGGCGGCTTGCACGGCCTGGCCGACCTTGTCGCTGGCCATGCCCTCGATGGTGGTCACCGGGCCCGTCACCGAGGAGATCGGCGTCAGGCAGGCCCGCACCGGCGCGCCGGCCACGTGCATGGTGCAAGCGCCGCATTGCGCCGCGCCGCAGCCGAACTTCGCGCCGGTGAGCTGCAATTCCTCTCGGACCGCCCACAGCAGGGGCATGTCGGGGTCAGCATCCAGCGAGACGGCGCGACCGTTGACGGTCATGTTGATCATGGTTTCCTCCGAGGGGGGGKGGGACGGCGGGACTCTAGCCAGAAGCGGCCGCCCAGTACATCAGTCGGGCATTGCGACCCTAGGGGCGCAGGGCCCGGGCCAGCGCCTCCAGGGCGACCGGCTTGACGAGGTGGCCGTCGAAGCCCGCCTCGACGGAGCGCTGGACGTCCTCGGGCTGGCCATAGCCCGTCAGCGCCACCAGGCGCAGCGCCTGGCCTGCGGCCCTCAAGCGCCGTGCCACTTCATAGCCATCCATGCCGGGCAGGCCGATGTCCAGCAGCATCACGTCGGGCTGCCAGGCAGCCGCCATCGCCAGCGCGTCCTGCGGGCCGAAACCGGTGCGCACCTCATGGCCATCGGCGCGCAGCATCATGGCCAGGGATTCGGCGGCGTCCTGGTTGTCGTCGATCAGCAGCACGCGCCGCGGCGCCTCGGCGGCGCTGACCGCCACCGGCGCGGCCGCCGGCCGCTGGTGCAGCAGCGGCAGGCGGATCTCGAAGCTCGAGCCCCGCCCGATGCCGGCACTGCTGGCGCCGACGCGGCCGCCATGCATCTCGACGAGGCGGCGCACGATAGCCAGGCCAGCCCCAGGCCGCCCTGGGCGCGGTCCAGCGTGCGCGCGCTCTGCACGAACAGGTCGAAGATGACGGGCAGCGTCTCCGGCGCGATGCCGGCGCCGCTGTCCTGCACGCGGATGACGGCCTCTTCGCCGTCCCGGGCCAGCTCGACGCACACTTCGCCGCCGGCGTCGGTGTATTTGGCCGCGTTGGACAGCAGGTTGACCAGGCATTGCTGCAGCCGCGCCGCGTCACCCAGCACAGCCAGCACGGCCAGCGCCGGGCCGGACACGACCTTCAGCCGGTGGCGGCGCTCCAGCATCGCCGGCCCGACGGCCTCGACGGCCGCGTCGATGACGCTGTGCAGCTCGACCGGCTCGCACTCCAGCTCGATGCGGCCATGGGTGATGCGCGACACGTCCAGCAGGTCGTCCACCATGCGCGCCATCTGCTGCACCTGGCGGTCAATGATCTCCACCGCGCGGCGCTGCGGCGCGCCGGGCTGGGTGGTGCGCAGCATCAGCGCCGCCGCCGTGCGGATGGGCGCCAGCGGATTGCGCAGCTCGTGGGCCAGCATGGCGAGGAACTCGTCCTTGCGGCGGTCCGACTGGCGCAGCGTCTCCTCCAGGCGCTTGCGATCGGTCATGTCGAAGGAGATGCCGCTCAGGCGCACGGCCTCGCCGGCGTCGTTGCACAGCGCCTGGGCGCGCGTCTCCAGCCAGCGCAGCTCGCCGTTGTCGGGCCGCACGATGCGCTGCTCCAGCGTGAAGCCGCCACCGTCGCGCGCCGCCGTTTCGATGCTCGTGCGTATTTCGTCGACGTCCTCGGGATGGACGAGGGCAAAACCCTCTTCGAGATGGCGCAGCGTGGCGCCCAGCACGTCGGCCGCGTTCTCGGACACGGTCAGCCGGCGCGTGCCCAGGTCGATCTCCCAGGTGAACATGCGCGCATGGGCCAGGAAGAGGCGCAGCTGCTGCTCGCCGCCGCGGCGCGCCAGGTCCAGCTCGATGAGGGCGGACACGCGCGCCAGCAGCTCGCGGGCCGTGAAGGGCTTGATGAGGTAGTCGTCGGCACCGGCGCCCAGGCCCTCGATGCGGGCCTCCTCGCCGGCACGGGCCGACAGCAGGACGACGGGCAGGGTGTGCAGCGCATCGTCGGCGCGCAGGGCCGCCAGCACCTCGAAGCCATCCAGCCTGGGCATCATCACGTCGGACAGCAGCAGCGCCGGGCGCTCACGGCGCACGGCGGCCAGGGCCTGTTCGCCGTCGGCCGCCTCCTCGACGCGGAAATAGGGCGCCAGCAGCCGGCGCAGGTAGTGGCGCATGTCGGCGTTGTCGTCGGCCACGACGATGCGGGCGCCCAGCGTCGCACGGTAGCGGTCGCCGATGCCGACCCTGTCGACGCCGACCGGGGGCGCGTCCTCGGCCACCGCTTCGGGCAGCCAGCGCAGCGCCTCCTGCACATAGGAGGGCGCCCGGCTGCCACTGCGTGTCTCGACCCGCTCGTGCCTGACCTGCTCGGCCGGCAGATGCGCATGGCCCAGCGGCAGGCGCAGCGTGAAGCGCGTGCCGCGGCCGAGCTCGYTGTCCACGTCGATGCGGCCGTGATGCAGGCGCATCAACTCCTGCACCAGGGCCAGGCCGATGCCGCTGCCCTCGTGGGTGCGTGCCTGCACGCCCTCGACGCGGTGGAAGCGCTCGAACAGCCGCGGCAGCTCCTCGGGCGCCACGCCGATGCCGCTGTCCTCGATCTCCACGATGGCCCAGTCCGCCTCGGCGCCGACCCGCACGCCGACTTCGCCCTGCAGCGTGTACTTCAGCGCGTTGGACAGCAGGTTCAGCAGGATGCGCTCCCAGTGGTCGCGGTCGACATAGACCGGCTCTGGCAGCGCCGGGCAGGTGACGCGGAAGACCAGGCCCGCGCTCTCCATCGCCGAGCGGAAGCTGCTGGCCAGTTCGCCGGTCAACGCCGCCAGGTCGGTAGGCTGGAACACCGACGTCACGCGGCCGGCCTCGATGCGCGAGAACTCCAGCAGCGCATTGACCAGCCTGGACAGGCGCAGCGCATTGCGCTCCACCATCTGCAGCCGGCTGCGCGCCGAGGGCGGCAGCTGCTCGTGCTCGAGGGCATCGCGCAGCGGCCCCGTCATCAGCGTCAGCGGCGTGCGGAACTCGTGGCTGATGTTGGAGAAGAACTGGGTCTTGGCCCGGTCCAGGCGGGCCAGTTCCTCGGCCTTGCGCTGCTGCATCTCATAGGCCTCGGCATTGCCGATGGCCGCCGACAGCTGCTGGGCCACCAGGCCCAGGAAATCGGTGTAGTGGTCGCGCGGCAGGCGATAGGGGTTGAGGCCGACGATGAGCACCCCCTCCTGCCCGGCATCGCCGCTGGGGCGGATCGGCAGCACCATGGCCTTGGCGGCGGCCTCCTTCCAGTCGCCACGGGGCCAGGCCACGCCGGCCGGCAGCGCGTCGACGATCCAGGGGCGCTGGGAGCGCAGCACCTCGCTCGCCCGCCAGGGCTCGCCGCGCACATCGAGCGCTCGCAGCGCCTCCAGCCACGGGCCCTTGCCACCCGCGGTGCCGGCCAGCGCGAAGGCGGACTCGCCATGCTCGCGCAGCAGCACGGCCGCAAACAGCACGTCCTTGCGGTTGGTCTCCAGCGCCTCGGTGCAGCGCTGCACGGCATCGGCGACGGTGCGGGCGTCCGCCGCGCGCAAGGCGAGTTCGCGCAGCAGGGCCAGCTGGCGCTCGCCGACGACGCGCAGCGTCTCGTCGGAGTTGGCGCAGATGATGCCGGCCGGCACGCCGTCGTCGCCGGGAATGGGGCTGTAGGAGAAGGTGTAGTAGGTCTCCTCCGGGTAGCCGTTGCGCTCCATGATGAGGAGCTGGCTCTCCACGAAGATGCCGTCGCCCGTCATCGCCGTGCCCAGCAGCGGCGCGATCTCGGGCCAGATCTCGCGCCAGACCATGGCGGTCGGCTGCCCCAGGGCCCAGGGATGCCGGCCGCCAATGATGGACTGGTAGGCGTCGTTGTAGAGATAGATGAGCTGCGGACCCCAGCCGATCCAGATCGGCTGGCGCGACGTCAGCATGATGCGCACGACCGTCTTCAGACTGCGCGGCCATTGAGCCGGCTCGCCCAGCGGTGTGGCCGCCCAGTCGTGGGCGCGCATCAGTTCGCCCAGCTCGCCGCCGCCGGCCATGAAGGAGGTGTCGAAGTCGCGCGGCGCGGGCAGGCTCATGCGGCGTGACGATAGCGGCAACATGCCAACCCTGGGCCGTCTGACCAAAGAAAAAGGGGCTCCGAAGAGCCCCTTGCGATCGCGCCCTGGGCGCGAGTCATTTCACTTGAACTGATAGCTTGCCGTCATGTACCAGAAGCGGCCGCGCGGGTCGACGAAGGAGCCGGCATAACCGGTCACATGCGAGCCATAGCTGGACACGGCCGTGAACGGCGGATCCTGATCCAGCAGGTTGCGCGCGCCCAGGCGCAGGGCCAGGGTCGGGATGGGCTTCCAGCCGACGGCCATGTTCCAGCGGCTGGTGTCCTTGACCTTGTGCTCCACCAACGGACCGACATTGGCCTCCACCAGGCCGGCCGACTCGGTCCAGCCCTTGATGAAGACGTTCTCCAGCGTGAGGTTCCAGTTGCCCAGGTTCCAGTCCAGGCCCAGGGTGTGCTGCCACTTGGGTACCGGCTGCACGCCGGCGCCATCGCCGGCCGTGCCCTCATAGGACACGAAGGGCGTGCCCTTGCCGTTCTGCTGCTTCCACTGGTTGATGTAGCTGCCGGTGAAGCTGGCGCCCAGGCGGCCCATGCTGCCCAGCGGCCAACTCGCCTTCACGTCCACGTCGATGCCGTTGGTCTTCAGGTCGCCGAGGTTCTCGACCGGCGTCTCGATGTAGCTGATGAAGTTGTTCGGCGCGGCCAGGCGGTGGATGCGGGCGTTGTAGCGCTGGTAGAGGGTCGCGTCGGACATGATGGCGTCGCCGCCAATGGTGCCGATCTGGTCCTTCTTCTGGATGTGCCAGTAGTCCAGCGCGATGGACAGGTCACGCACTGGCTCGAACACCGCGCCGATGGAGTACTGGCGCGACTTCTCGGGCTTGAGGTTGGGGTCGCTGGACAGGCGCACATTGAACTGCGTTTCGCAGCGCGGGTCGCCGGCCTGGCCGGCCGGGCAGTTCGGGTCGACCAGGGAGTTGGCGGTGTTGGTGAAGGCGGTCGGGCTGTTCACGTCCCACAGCGTCGGCGCGCGGAAACCGGTGCCGGCGCTGCCGCGCAGCAGGATTTCCTTGCTGGGCTGGAAACGCAGCGTCACGCCCGGGTTGAAGGTGCTGCCGAAGTCGCTGTACTTGTCATAGCGCGCCTTGACGGTCGCCTCCCAGCCCTTGGCGAAGGGCATGGAGAGTTCGCTGAAGACGGCATAGATGGTGCGCGAGGCCACGGTCTTGGGCACGGTGCCCTCGCCGCCGATGTGCAGGCCCAGCTCGTAGTCCGGGTTCACGGCATGGTCGTCAGCCTTTTCCTTGCGCAGGTCGGTGCCGACGGCCAGCATCATCGGGCCGCCCGCCATGCTCATCAGCTCCTTGCTGGCCTTGGCGTCGAACGCATAGGTCGTGCTCTTGGAGCGGCGCATCGGGCCTTCCATGCGGGCGCGGTTCAGCGCGGCCAGGCCGGCCTCGTCCTGCGGGCCGAAGGGGTTGATGATGCCCTTGGCCAGCTCGGCGATGAAGCGGCCTTCGTGCAGATAGTTGTAGTAGTCCAGCGAGCCCTTGGCCTGCGACATCGTCAGGCCGGCGTCGTAGTCCCAGCCCTGGAAGATGCCGGAGGCACCGGCCACGAAGCGGGTCTGCTCGTTCAACACGTTGTTGGTGCGCGGGCCGACCGGCACGGAGCGCATCGCGATCTCGGTGAAGCCGCCACCCAGCGTGTCGAACTGGGCCGGGGTGTAGCCCAGGCTGGTCAGCAGCGCCGCCGGGAAGTACTTGCTCGAGATGGGCAGGGCGAAGGACGGGTAGGTGCCGTCGGCCTTCACATGACCCGCTGTCGAGTCGATGGGCACGGCGGCCGTGCGGCCGATGGAGTCGTTGCGTGCGTAGCTGGCCTCGAAGAAGACCTGCGAATCGTTGCCCGTGTCCAGCGTGAAGCGGCCGAAGGCATCGGCCTTCTTGGAGTCGGGCAGGTTCTCCTGCATGGCCGGATAGATGAAGCGGCAGCGCTTGATCGGCGTGCCGTTGGGCGTCGTCGCCGCCAGCGTCTGGATGGTGTTGAAGTTGGGGTCGCAGGGGCTGAAATCGGCGCCCGCGTTGGCATAGGCGCCCGGCGTGATGTTGAAGTCGACGAGGCGGCCCGGGAAGGAGCGGCCCGAGGTCGGGGGATCTGAGCCGGGGATCTCGTCGATGCCGCGCAGATACCACTTCTGGTCGAGGGAGCTGACCTTGGTCTGCTTCTTGACGTTGCCGGTCAGGAGCAGGTTGTAGCCGTCGGTCTTGAGGCCGCCCATGCCGAAGGCGATGGAGGCGCTGGTCTCCTTGCCGCCGATGCTCTTCTCGGGTGCGCCGTACTTCAGCGTGATGGCGCCCTTGTCGTAGTCCTTGCGGGTGATGAAGTTGATGACGCCGCCGACGGCGTCGGTGCCGTACACGGCCGAGGCGCCATCACGCAGCACCTCGATGCGATCGATGGCCGCGAAGGGGATGCTGTTCAGGTCGACCGACGAGTTGCCGCCGATGGAACCGAAGGCGAAGTTGGCCAGGCGCCTGCCGTTGAGCAGCACCAGCGTGGAATTGGGGCCCAGGCCGCGCAGGTTGGCGAAGCTCTGGGAATAGCCGGCGCCCTGCGTCGAATCCGACTGCATGGCCGTGTTGGCGCCGATGCGGCGCAGGATGTCCTCGACATTGGTGGCGCCGGTCTTCTCGATCTGGTCGCGCGTCATCACGGTGACGGGCAGGGCCGTCTCGGACTCGACGCGCTTGATGGACGAGCCGGTGATGGTGATGCGCTCGAGCTGCTGCTGTTGGGCCGGCGCGTTCTGCGCGGCGGCCGTGCCGGCGATGCCGGCGGCCAGCAGCGCCAGCGCCAGTCGGGTGTGACGGTGTTGCATGGAAGCAGTACTCCTGTCGTTTGGGGCTTTGTGAAGAGGTCGCCCCGACCCCCGCCGCGGCGCGGCTTGTTGCCCTCGTGCAAAGAAGTGTGAGCGGCACTTCATGCGGTTTCCCCTGCGGGAAGTCAGGCTGTGGCGCAATCGCAGCACCAAGAACTAGGGGCTGACTTTCCGCACGGGCCAGGCCGGCCCCTAACGACTCAGACTCGCGCGTACTGGGCCAGGGCCTGCAGCAGCGCCGCCAGGCTCAGGGGTTTGGTCAGGTGCGCGTCGCAACCGGCAGCGAGGGACTGCTGCACATCGGTGTCGAAGGCGTTCGCCGTCAGCGCGACGATGGGTGTGCGAGGCAGGCCCTCTGCGGCCTCGATGGCACGCCACTGGCGCGTGGCCGTGAGGCCGTCCATGCCCGGCATCAGCATGTCCATCAGCACGAGGTCGAACTCGCCGTCGCCCGTACCCTTTCGCAAGGCGGCGAGCGCCTGCTCGCCGTCGCGCACCCGCGTGATGCGGTGGCCCAGGGGCTGCAGCATGCCCTCGATGACGAGCACGTTGACGTCGTTGTCCTCGGCCAGCAGCAGGGCCAGCGAGCGGCTCGGCGCAATACGGTCAGCACGTGGTTCGGCGCGCGCCTCGGTCAGGTCGGCATGCGGCGGGCGCGATTCCGGCAGGTCCAGCCTGACCTCGAAGCGGCTGCCCTCGCCGAGGCGGCTCTGCACGCCGACGTCGCCGCCCATCAGCCGCGCCAGGCTGCGCGTGATGGCCAGGCCCAGGCCGGTGCCGCCGAACTCCTGCGCGATGGACGCGTCGGCCTGGGCGAAAGGCTGGAAGATGCGTTCCAGCCGGTCCGCCGCGATGCCGATGCCGGTGTCCTGCACGCTGATCAGCACGCGGCCCTCGCCATCCCGCGACAGCTCCACCGTCACGCCACCGGTCTTGGTGAACTTGATCGCATTGCCGACCAGGTTGGTGACGATCTGGGCGACGCGCTGCTGGTCGCCCAGCACCCAGCCGGTGGCCTCGGTGCGCGCGAACACGCGCAGCCACAGGCCCTGGCTCTGGGCGCGCGAACGCAGCAGCTCCAGTTGCAGCTCGACGAGGTCGACGAGGTTGAAGGGGTGGGGGGCCAGCTCCAGCCGTCCACTCTCGATGCGGGCGTTGTCGAGCAGGTCGTTGATGAGGGCGAAGACCTGGCGGCCGGCGTGGCCCAGCACCTCGACGTAATGGGCCTGCTCGGGCCGCAGCGGCGAGCGCGCCAGGATGTCGGAGAAGCCCAGCACCGCGTTCATCGGCGTGCGCATCTCGTGGCTGACCTGGGCCAGCAATTCGGTCTTGGCGCGGCTGCGCGCATCGGCCAGCTCGCGCTCTCGTGTCAGCTCGCGTTCGCGCTCGCGATGGGCGCGCTCATGCTCGATGGCCGTGAACAACAGGCCCAGGGCCAGCAGATAGAAGGCCGGCGCCGGCGTGGGCAGCCGCCCTGCTGCCACGGCCAACCACGCAGCAAGCACCATGGCCGTCATGGCCACACCGGCGGCAAGAGCCTGGCGGCGCAGCAGCAACGGCAACAGGCCCAGGGCCAGCAGGCCGGCATCGACAGCCCAGACCGCCGCGCCACGGTCACGCAGCAGCGGCAGCGGCTCGCCGCCCAGCGCTTCGAAGACGGCGGCATTCAGCGCGGTGCCCGACAGCCGTCCCTGGGGCGTCATGACCTCGTCGGCAAAGAAGGCGCTGCTGCCGACGAAGACGCTGCGACCGGCCAGCAACCGGGCCAGTTCGGTGTCCTCCACCTCGCCCAGGGCCGCACGCATCAGGCGCTGCCAGGACACCCGCGGTGGCGCGTCGCCGTTCAGCGGCAGGCGCAGCCGCAATTGGCCGGCCTCGTCCACCGGCCAGCGGCGCGCCCCGGCGAGCAGATCGCCACCGTCGCGCCGCCAGGCCAGCGCGCCATCGGCCCGCAGCCGTGCCGCAAAGGCCAGGCTGGGCAGGCTGCGGCCCTGCACGCGGTGCAGCAGCGGCACATGCCGCAGCAAGCCGTCGTCGTCCAGGGCCACCGAGATGACGCCGAGGCTCGACGGTTCCGCCAGCGCGTCCAGCAGCGC
>NZ_JBFUFR010000067.1:0-22890 GCF_056403315.1 Roseateles sp. P2_H4
GCCCCGACGCCGGCTGCCGCCGCGACGCGCCGCCCGGCGTCGCCCGCACCGGCCAAACCCGTGCAGAACCGCACACCCGACGCGGCGGCCTCGGCCAAGCCCGACCAGGCGGCCGTCAGTGGCGAGCAAGCCGATGACGGCGGCCTTGCCAAGACCGACGCCACGCAGGATCCCGAAACCTCCGGCCTGGATGAGTTCACACAGCTGATCGGCCTGACGCCGCAGACCCTGCCTGCCCAGGCCGTGCCGGCCGCGGCGCCGCTTGCTACTGCAGCCGGCGCCGAGGCGGCGGAGAGCGACACGCCCGGCGCCAGGCATGCCGCCCGCGGCCGCGTCGGCCGCCTGGCCGACGACGAAGCCGCGGTTGCAACGCCCCGCACCGGCAGCAGCACCGACACGGCCTCGAGCGCCGCCGTCGAGCGTCGCCCGTCCGACGCTCCCGCGCGTGACGCCGCGCCCCGCACCAAGGGCATCGAGCTGGCCGCAGCTGCCGACAAGGCCGCCGCACGCAGCGCCAGCAACAGCGAGAGCCTGCAGGCGGCCGCCACAGCCAGTGGCGCCAGCACGCCGCAGACGGCGGGCGCGGCCGAAGCCCTCCCCACCAGCTTCGCCGCCGTGCTGGCCCAAGCCATGCCGGCCACAGCCGCGGTTTCGGACGCTGCAGCGTTGAACGGCAGCGGCCAGGTGCGCGCGGCCGTGCACAGCGGCGCCTTCGCGCCCGAACTGGGTGCGCGCGTCAGCCTGCTGGCCGTGGACGGCGTGCAGCAGGCCGAGTTGCAGCTCAACCCGGCCGACATGGGCCCGGTGTCCGTGCAGATCGTCGTCGACGGCGCCCAGGCCCAGGTGTCCTTCCATGCCGCACACGCCGAAACGCGCCAGGCGCTGGAGCAGAGCCTGCCCGATCTGGCCGCCGCGCTGCAGGGCCAGGGCCTGACGCTGTCGGGTGGTGGCGTCTTCCAGCAAGCGCCCCGCGATGCCCAGGGCGGTGATGCCGAAGCGGGCCGAAATGACGACAACCGCGGCTCGCGCAGCGCCTCGGCCGGTGCCCGCGTCGGCGCCAGCACGACCGCCGCGGCCACGCCGGCACGCCGCAGCGTCGGCCTGCTCGACACATTTGCCTGAAGCTGAAGCCGAAATAGCCACGCCGCACTCAAGCTAATCGAGGTTTGCCCGGCGGCCCCGGGGTCAATAATCGAGCGCATATGCCCTCAGCCCGTCGTGGCTGGCCTGGGCGACGACGTCTCAAGGAGTTCACATGGCGACTGCGCCGGCTGCTGCGGAACCTGCCGCGCCCAAGGGGGGCGGCAGCAAGAAGCTCATCATCATCCTGGCCGCCGTACTGGTGCTGGTGCTGGTGGGTGGCGGCGCGGCCGTCATGCTGCTCAAGAAGAAGCCGGTGGCCGAGGACGGTGAAGACGGCGCCGAAACAACCGAGACGGCGGCCAAGCCCAAGGCCCATGCCAAGAGCGACCATCCGCCCACCTTCGTGCCGCTGGACCCCTTCACGGTCAACCTGGCCGACAAGGACGTGGACCGCTTCGCCCAGGTCGGCGTCACGCTGCAGGTCGATGACCCGAAGTTCGCCGACCAGATCAAGGCCTATATGCCCGCCATCCGCAGCAATGTGCTGATGGTGCTGGCGCACAAGACCGCCGGCGAGCTGCTGACCCGCGAGGGCAAGGAAAAGCTGGCCAAGGACATCATGCGCGAGTCGGTTCGCCCCATGGGCATCGAGCTCGACGATGACGACGACCACGAAGTCGCCGGCGACGCGCCCAAGAAGAAAAAGAAGAAGAAGGCCCACGTCGAAAGCCCGGTGACGCAAGTCCTGTTCTCCAACTTCATCGTCCAGTAAGCCTGGGTCGGCAATGAATCAGCAGATCCTTTCCCAAGACGAAGTCGATGCACTGCTCCAGGGCATCACCGGCGAGAGCCAGAAGCTCGAGGCCGAGGAGGAGCAGGTCGGCGGCATACGCGAGTACAACCTCGCCAGCCAGGAACGCATCGTTCGTGGGCGCATGCCCACGATGGAAATCATCAACGAACGCTTCGCGCGCAACATCCGCGTCGGCCTGTTCAACTTCATCCGCAAGAGCCCGGAAGTCGCCATCGGCGGCATCAAGGTGCAGAAGTACTCTGCCTTCCTGCGCGAGATCGTCGTCCCGACCAACTTCAACATCGTGTCGGTGAAGCCGCTGCGCGGCAGCGGGCTCATCGTCTGCGACCCGACGCTGGTGTTCGCCGTCATCGATTCCTTGTTCGGCGGCATCGGCAAGTTCCACGCCCGCATCGAGGGCCGCGACTTCTCGCCCACCGAGCAGCGCGTCATCACCCGCATCGTCGAGGTCATCCTCGCCGAGTACCACAAGGCCTGGAAGGGCATCTACCCGCTCGAGCTGGAATACCAGCGCTCGGAGATGCAGCCCCAGTTCGCCACCATCGCCACGCCCAGCGAGATCGTCGTGTCGACGTCCTTCACGCTGGAAATCGGCGAGACCAGCGGCACCATCTATTTCTGCATCCCCTACTCGACGCTGGAACCCATCCGCGACGTGCTGTATTCCACGACGGTCGGCGACTCCTCCGAGCCCGACCGGCGCTGGATCAATCTGCTCAAGACCCAGATCCAATCGGCCGAAGTGGAACTGGTGGCCGAGCTGGGCACGGCGCCGGCCACCGTCGAGCAACTGCTGGCCTTCAAGCCAGGCGATTTCATCGAACTGGACCTGGACCCCATGATCCAGACCAAGGTGGACGGCGTGCCCGTCTTCGACTGCCACTACGGCACGTCCAACGGGCGCTACGCCCTCAAGATCGACAAGATGCTGACCGGCCCTCAAGAGAGCTGGTTGGGAGCCAAACATGAGCCCTGATTCACCCAGCCAGGAAGAACAAGACGCGATGGCGGCCGAGTGGGCCGCCGCGCTGGCCGAGGCCGCGCCCGCACCCTCGGTCGCGTCCGAAGTCGTTGCCGAGGTGCCGGAGCAGGTCTCCACGCCCAGCTTCGCCAACTTCACGCCGACGACCGGCGCGGGGCCGGGCAACGACATCAACATGATCCTGGACATCCCGGTCCAGCTGACGGTTGAACTCGGCCGCACCCGCATCCCGATCAAGAACATCCTGCAACTGGCCCAGGGCTCGGTGGTGGAGCTGGATGCGCTGGCCGGCGAGCCCATGGACGTGCTGGTCAACGGCTATCTGATCGCCCAGGGCGAAGTGGTGGTCGTGAATGACAAGTTCGGTATCCGGCTGACGGACATCGTCACGCCCTCGGAGCGCATGCGCCGCCTCTCCAAGGCCGCATAAACGCCCCCTTCCGCTGCCACTTAGGGGGTTCGGCGGTTCAAGTCCGTCCGCAGAATGCCGAGGCATGAATGCTTCCGGCCTGCTCCCCTTCCTCTGGTTCCTCGGCATCGTCGCGCTGATCCCGGTCGCGCTGTGGCTGCTCAAGCGCACGCCGCTGGGCGGCGCGGCGGCGGCCGGCGTGCTGCGCGTCGTGGCCCAGCTGCCCACCGCCCCCAACCAGCGCATCCTCGTCGTCGAGGTCGGCCAGGGTGAGGACCGCCGCTGGCTGGTGCTGGGCGCCACCGCCCAGAACATCACGACGCTGCATGTGATGCCGCCGCAGGCCGAGCCCGTCCCACCGGCCTCGTTTGCGAAGCTGCTCAGCAAGGAGCGCGGTGATGCGGCTTAAGCAACTTTTGACGGCCGGCTTGCTGCTTGCAGCCGGCGCTGCCTTCGCACAGCAGGGCCAGACACCGCCCGCCTCGCTGCCCCTGCTGATCGGCCAGGGCGCCGGTGGCAGCTACTCGGTGCCCATCCAGACGCTGCTCTTCTTCACGGCGCTGGGTTTCCTGCCCGCGGTCATCCTGATGATGACGGCCTTCACGCGCATCGCCATCGTGCTGAGCCTGATGCGCCAGGCCCTGGGCACGCAGTCGGCGCCGCCCAACCAGGTCATCGTCGGCCTGTCGCTGTTCCTGACCTTCTTCGTCATGAGCCCGACGCTGGACAAGGTCTATGCCGAAGCCTGGCAGCCCTACAGCGCCGGCACCATCCAGTTCGACGAAGCCCTCAAGCGCGCGGAGGTGCCGATGCGCGGCTTCATGCTCAAGCAGACGCGCCAGGCCGACGTGGCCCTGTTCTCGCGCCTGGCCAAGCTGGACGCCAGCGTCAAGCCGGAAGACGTGCCCTTCAAGGTGCTGGTGCCGGCCTTCGTGACCAGCGAGCTGAAGAGCGCCTTCCAGATCGCCTTCCTGATCTTCATCCCCTTCCTCGTCATCGACATGATCGTGGCGAGTGTGCTGATGAGCCTGGGCATGATGATGCTGTCGCCCGTGCTCGTCGCCCTGCCCTTCAAGCTCATGCTGTTCGTGTTGGCGGACGGCTGGAATCTTCTGCTCGGCTCATTGGCCGCTTCGTTTGTCACCTGAGCAAGCCATGGACGCACAACAAGTCTTCACCTTCGGCCAGCAAGGCCTCTACATGATGATGCTGGTGGCCGCACCGGTGCTCATCGTCGTGCTGCTCGTCGGCGTCGTCGTCAGCGTGATCCAGGCGGCCACGCAGATCAACGAGGCGACGCTGTCCTTCGTGCCCAAGGTTGTCGCCACGGTGCTGACGCTGGCCATCGCGGGGCCGTGGATGATGACGACGCTGGTGGAGTACATCCAGCGGACGTTGATGACGATTCCGCAAGTGGTTGGGTAGGTTGACGCCGTGAGCGGGTGGCTGGTCAGTGCTTCAGGTTGGCGCTACGTTGCCGGGAGTCCGTCCCGGCGGCCGGGTAACTTTCTTCTGCGGCGCCAGAAGAAAGTCACCAAAGAAGAGGCGCTGAACCGCACACCAGCACCACTTGCTTTTGGCATGGCGGTTAACTCACTTCAGCACGGTGCCCAGATGCGAACCGCTGCGCTCTCGCGTCTGACTTGTCACCACCAACATCCATCGCACCAGCAGCCCGTCCGACGCGCGGCTGCACGCCGTGCTCACCAGGGCAGCCCAATGCAGCGTCGCTCGGGCGACGCGGTATTCCCTGACAAGCCCGGCGTGCAGCCGGCGTTAACCGGCATGAAGGGCCGATGGAGGGTGCTCGTCATAGGGACAGCAGCGAGAGCGCAGCGGGTCGCGTGCAGGCGCGGCCCAGTTCCGAGCATCGCGAGCGCACACCACCACTCGAGTGCGGATTGCATTGAGCGCTCCTCTTTTGGTGACTTTTCTCTGGCGCGTCAGAGAAAAGTTACCCGCCCTCGCGGGGCGGATTCCCGCGGCACTGCACCGGGTCGAGAGGCTCTTCGCAAAAGCATCCCGACCAAACTCGCAGCAGAGTGACGGATCAACAAACACATCATGTTCTCCGTCGCCGAAGCCCAACTCCTCGCTTGGCTGAACCCACTCCTGTGGCCCTTCATCCGCACGCTGGCCCTGTTCGCCGGCATGCCCACCTTCAGTCAGCGCAATGTGCCGCTGCGCCTGCGCGTCGGCCTGGCCCTCTTCATCTCGGTCGCTTCCCAGCCCTCGCTGCCGGAGATGCCGGTCACACCGCTGGACTCCCTGCCCGCGCTGACGCTGCTGGTCGCCCAGCAGCTGCTGATCGGCCTGTCCATGGGCTTCGCGGTGCGCATCGTGTTCGCGGCGCTGGAGTTCGCCGGCGAAATCATCGGCCTGCAGATGGGCCTGAACTTCGCCGGCTTCTTCGACCCCAGCACCGGCGCCCAGGGCACGGCCAGCGCGCGCTTCTTCGGCAGCATGGTGGCCTTCCTCTTCATCGCCATCAACGGCCATCTGCTGCTGATCAATGCGTTGATCCAGAGCTTCCACGCCTTCCCGGTCGGCACCGAACCCTTCGCCTTCCTGCGCGTCGCGACGCCTCAGCAATGGGGTGCGGAGATCTTCAGCATCGGCCTGTGGATCGCGCTCCCGCTGATCACGATGCTGATGTTCGTCAACCTGGTGCTCGGCGTCATCTCGCGCGTCGCGCCGCAGATCGGCGTCTTCTCGGTCGGCTTCCCGCTGACCGTCAGCATCGGCCTGATCGGCATGGTGGCCACGCTGCCGCTGATGCAGACGCCCTTTACTGTGGCGTTGGAAAGGTTGCTGGCTGCGTTCAGCTAGTCACTGAACGATTGCAATTCAGGCGGACGTCGGCTCCGCAGCGATTGCCGTCGTTCGCGTCACGGAGCTGAATCCGCACTGCGTGGCACGAAGCAGTCATCGGCTCGTCCAGTCGGCCGCGGCCTTCAAGGACCGGTCTCCGGGGCGCCGCTGCAGCTACCGGGACTGGATGGAGGTGATCCGGGGCGCCGGCCTGGGCCTCAAAGCCGCTCGAACACGGCGGCAATGCCTTGACCGCCGCCGATGCACATGGTCACCAGGGCGAAGCGGCCGCCACTGCGATGCAGCTCGTACACCGCCTTGGTCGCCAGGAAGGCACCGGAGCAGCCGATCGGATGGCCGAGCGCGATTGCGCCGCCGTTCACATTGACCTTGCTCATGTCGAGCTCCAGCGCGCGGGCGACGGCGATGGCCTGGGCGGCAAAGGCTTCATTGCTCTCGATCACGTCGATCTGGTCGAGCGTGAGCCCGGCCTTCTTCAACGCGAGCTTGGTGGCCGGGATCGGTCCTTCGCCCATGATCTCGTTGGGCACGCCGGCGACGGCGTAGGAGACGAGACGCGCCATCGGCTTGTGGCCTGCCGCTGCCGCCACGGCCGCATCGGCCAGCACGAAGAAGGCCGCGCCGTCATTGATGCCGGAGGCGTTGCCGGCCGTCACCGACCCGTCCTTCTTGAAGGCCGGCTTCATCTTCGCCAACGTCTCCATCGTCGTGGACGGCTTCACATGCTCGTCGGTGTCGAACACGACCTCGCCCTTGCGGGTCTGCTTGACGATGGCCACGATCTGTGACTTGAACCGCCCTTCGGCGATCGCCGCAGCGGCCTTGCGGTGCGAATCGACGGCCAGCGCATCCTGCTGCTCGCGCGTGATGCCCCATTTGGTCACCAGGTTTTCCGCGGTGATGCCCATGTGGCCGACACCGAATGGGTCGGTCAGCGTGGCGACCATGGTGTCGATCAGCGTGGTGTCGCCCATGCGGGCGCCGCTGCGCATGGCAGTCGACAGATAGCCACCACGGCTCATCACCTCGACCCCGCCGCCGATGCCGTAGTCGCAGTCGCCCAGCAGGATGTTCTGCGCAGTGGTCACGATGGCCTGCAAGCCCGACGAACACAGGCGGTTGACCGACATGGCGACCGAGTCCATCGGCAGCCCGGCCTGGATGGCCGCCACCCGTGCCACATAGGCGAAGCGGCTTTCGGTCGGGATGGTGTTGCCCACCGTCACGTAATTGATCGCCTTGGGGTCCACGCCGGAGCGGGCCACCGCTTCCTTCATCACCTGGCCGGCCAGCTCGGCCGGCTCGATGTCGGCCAGCGACCCACCGAACGTGCCGATCGCGGACCGCGCGGCGCCCAGAACCACGACGTCTCTTGTGCTCATGATGTCTCCTTGTTGATCAATGTCCCGAGGCGCCGGAGGCGCCGATGCCCGTCTCCGAACGCACCTGCTGCGCGATGAAGCCAGCGCGATCCTGGTCGCCGCGGGCGCTGCGGTCAAGGATGGAGAACAGCCAGATACCAATGAAGCCGATGCTCATCGAGAAGAGCGCCGGTGATGCGTAGGGAAACAGCGCCGACCCCTTGGGATTGCCCAGCGTCACTTCCCAGACGGCCGGCGACACCAGGGTCAGCAGCACCGACGAGATCAGGCCCAGGAAGCCGCCGATCACCGCACCACGGGTCGTGCAACCTTTCCAAAGCACCGACATCAGCAGCACCGGGAAGTTGGCCGATGCGGCGATGGCAAACGCCAGGCTGACCATGAAGGCGATGTTCTGCTTCTCGAAGGCGATGCCCAACACGACGGCCACGACGCCCAGCGCGATGGTCGTCAGGCGCGAGACCTTCAGTTCCGCCGCGCCATCGGCCTTGCCCTTCATGATCACCGTCGAGTACAGGTCATGCGAGACCGCCGACGCGCCGGACAGCGTCAGGCCGGCGACGACGGCCAGGATGGTTGCAAATGCCACCGCCGAGATGAAGCCGAGGAAGACGTTGCCGCCGACGGCGTTGGCGAGGTGGATCGCCGCCATGTTGCCGCCGCCGAGCAGGCCGCCCTTGGCGTCGAGGAACTGCGGGTTCGTCAGCACGAAGGTGATGGCGCCGAAGCCGATGATGAAGGTGAGGACGTAGAAGTAGCCGATCCACGTCGTTGCCCACAGCACCGACTTGCGGGCCTCCTTCGCATTCGGAACGGTGAAGAAGCGCATCAGGATGTGGGGCAGCCCCGCTGTGCCGAACATCAGGGCCATGCCGAAGCTGATCGCCGAGATCGGGTCCTTGATGAAGCCGCCCGGGCCCATGATGGAGAAGCCCTGCGCAGCCGCGTCGCCCGGCGACTTGCCGGCCGCTGCCGCAATGCCGGTCTTCACCTCGACCGCCTTGGCGAACATCGCCTCGGGGCTGAAGCCGAAGTGCCAGAGCACCATGAAGGCCATGAAGCTCGCGCCGGCCAGCAGCAGGCAGGCCTTGATGATCTGCACCCAGGTCGTCGCTGTCATGCCGCCGAACAGCACATAGACCATCATCAGCGCGCCGACGATGACGACGGCGATCCAGTACTCCAGGCCGAACAGCAGCTTGATCAGCTGCCCCGCACCGACCATCTGCGCGATCAGATAGAAGGCGACGACGACCAGGGTTCCCGACGCCGCGAACACCCGCACCGGCGTCTGTGAGAAACGGAAGGCGGCCACATCGGCGAAGGTGAACTTGCCCAGATTGCGCAGGCGCTCGGCGAGCAGGAAGGTGACGACGGGCCAGCCGACGAGGAAGCCGATCGAGTAGATCAGGCCGTCGAAGCCGCCGACCATCACCGCAGCGGAGATGCCGAGGAAAGACGCGGCCGACATGTAGTCGCCCGCGATGGCCAGGCCGTTCTGGAAGCCGGTGATGCCGCCACCGGCGGTGTAGAAGTCGGCGGCCGACTTGGTCTTGGCAGCCGCCCATTTGGTGATGAACAGCGTGCCGACGACGAAGACGGCGAACATGCCGATCGCGGTCCAGTTGGTGGCCTGCTTCTCGGCCTGGCCGAGATCTGCGCCTGCGGCCAGGGCCGTACAACTGGTGCCGAGCAGCGCGATCGCGCCCAGCCAACTTGCAAGAATGCGGGCGTTCATTTCACGGCCTCCCTGGCGATCTGCTCGGTGAGCGTGTCGAACTCGCTGTTCGCACGGCGCACATACAGGCCGGTGATGATGATGGTGAAGAGGATGATGGCCAGGCCGATGGGCATGCCGATCGTCATCACGCCAGCGCCCAGCCGCGTCGCGAGGAAGGGCTTGTCGAAGGCGACCAGCAGGATGAATCCGTAGTAGACGACCATCATCGCCAGGCTCAGCCACCAGCCAAAACGCGAGCGCGTGGCCTTGAGCTGCTGGTATCTGGGGTCGTTCAGGATGCGGGTCGTGGTGTCGGGTTGCATGTTCAATTCCTTTGGGCGAGTTGATCCAGGACCGCCGGGTTCTCGAGGGTCGAGACGTCTTGCGTGATCTGCTCGCCCTTGGCGATGGACCTCAGCAGGCGGCGCATGATCTTTCCGCTGCGGGTCTTGGGCAGGTTGTCGCCGAAGCGGATGTCCTTGGGCTTGGCGATCGGGCCGATCTGCGTCCCCACCCAGTTGCGCAATTCGTTGGCAATCCGCTTGGCCTCTTCGCCGGTGGGGCAGGCCTGCTTGAGCACGACAAAGGCGCAGATGGCCTCGCCTGTCAGGTCGTCCGGCCGGCCCACCACGGCGGCCTCGGCCACCAGGTCGGTCTTTGCCACCAGGGCCGATTCGATCTCCATCGTGCCCATGCGGTGGCCCGACACATTGAGCACGTCGTCGATGCGGCCGGTGATCGTGAAGTAGCCGGTGTGCGCATCGCGGATGGCGCCGTCGCCGGCCAGGTAGTAGCCCTTGAGTTCGGCCGGGAAGTAGCTGGTTTGGAAGCGCTCCGGCTCGCCCCAGATCGTGCGGATCATGCTGGGCCAGGGCTTCTTGATGACCAGCAGTCCGCCCTGGCCGTTGGGTACGTCGTTGCCGGCCTCGTCGACGATGGCGGCGGCGATGCCGGGGAAGGGCAAGGTGCAGGAGCCCGGCACGAGCGGCGTGGCACCGGGCAGCGGCGTGATCATGTGGCCGCCGGTCTCGGTCTGCCAGAAGGTGTCGACGATCGGGCAGCGCCCGCCCCCGATGTGCTGGTGATACCACTCCCATGCGGCCGGGTTGATCGGCTCGCCGACCGAGCCGAGGATGCGCAGGCTGGACAGGTCGTAGCGCCGCGGATGCACCGCGGCATCCGATTCGGCCGCCTTGATCAGCGAGCGGATCGCCGTCGGCGCGGTGTAGAACACGCTGACCTTGTGGTCCTGGATCATTTGCCAGAAGCGGCCCGCATCGGGATAGGTGGGCACACCCTCGAACACCACTTGGGTCGCGCCCAGCGCGAGCGGGCCGTAGGCGATGTAGCTGTGGCCGGTGACCCAGCCGATGTCGGCGGTGCACCAGAAGACGTCGCTGTCCTTCAGGTCAAAGGTCCACTTCGTCGTCAGCGCTGCATGCAGCAGGTAGCCGCCGCTGGAATGCTGTACGCCCTTGGGCTTGCCGGTGGATCCCGACGTGTAGAGGATGAAGAGCGGATGCTCGGCGCCGACCCATTCGGGCTCGCAGACCTCGGGCTGGGACTGCATCTCCTCGTGCATCCAGCGGTCGCGGGAAGCGTTCCAGGCGATCTCGCCACCGGTGCGGCGATAGACGATCACGTCCTTCACCGACGCGCAGCCGCCGAGCTCGATSGCCTCGTCGACGATGGCCTTCAGCGGCARYTKCTTGCCGCCGCGCAATTGCTGGTCGGCGGTGATCACCATCACCGCGCCTGCACCATCGATGCGGTCGCGCACGCTCTGCGCCGAGAAGCCGCCGAAGACCACCGAATGGATCGCCCCGATGCGCGCGCAGGCCTGCATGGCCACCACGCCTTCGACGCTCATCGACATGTAGATGATGACGCGGTCGCCACGCTGGACGCCACGCGCCCGCAGCGCATTGGCGAGGCGGCAGGTGCGCGCCAGCAGGTCGCGGTAGCTGACGCGCGTCACCTGCCCGTCGTCGGCCTCGAAGATGATGGCGGTCTTGTCGCCCAGGCCGCGCTCGACCTGGCGGTCCAGGCAGTTGTACGAGACGTTGAGCGTGCCGTCCTCGAACCATTTGTAGAACGGCGCCTCGCTGTCGTCGAGCCCGCGAGAGAAGGGCGTCCTCCAGGTCAGGAATTCGCGCGCCAGCCGCGACCAGTAGCCATTGGGGTCGGCATCGGCCTCGGCCACCAGCTTCTCGTAAGCGGCCATGCCGCTGATACAGGCGCCGTCGCTCAGCGCTTGCGGGGGTGGATACAGGTCATTCGTGTGAACGTTGCGCATGCTGCTTGTCTCCTTCTGGCCATCGTGGAGCGCAGCACCGTGTAGATTCCTTACGTCGGAGCGTGTCTTGGCCCCCCGGCTTGATCTGCGTCAAGGTTTTGGAAGATTGATGTCCGGGCGGCCCACGGCGGCGTGCCACCGCGACTCATGATGGGCAATGCCGAATGCCTTCGATTTCTCTTCCTCGCCCTTCGACGGCCTGGATGCCGAGGAGCAGCGCCTGGTACGCGACGGCGTCGATATCGCCTACTTCCGTGAGGGCGAGACCATCCTGGATGCAGGCAGCGAAGCCACGCACCTGTTCGTCATCATCAAAGGCCATGTCTCGCAATTCGAGGCGGGCGAGTTGGTCGCGAGCTACGGGCCGCGAGATTGCTTCGACGGCCGCTCGCTGGTTGCAGGCCGGGCGAGCAGCCGCTTTGCCGCCGCCGAGGAAGTGCTCGCCTATGAGCTGGCAAAAAACACGGTCAACACCCTCATTGCGCGCAATGCCACTTTCGGCGCGCTGCTCTTCGCCGACCTGTCGCACAAGCTCAGCGCACTGGGCCAGCGCCATGCCGAGCGGGAGATACATGCGCTGACGGCTTCCAGGGTCGCAGATGCCTTTCTCCGGCCGGCCCATGTGGTCGACGGCGGTGCCGACATCGTCGCCGTTGCCACGGTGATGCAGGCCGAGCGCACCAGCAGCGTGCTGGTGCGCGACGGCGCAAGGATGGGCATCTTCACCAACACCGGCTTGCAGCGAGCCGTCCTCGATGGGCGGGCGCTGGATACGCTGGCGGTGCGTGAGCTGGCGACTTTCAGCCTCGTGTCGGTCGCCCCCGACGCGCCGCTGTTCGATGCGCTGGCGCTGATGATCCAGCATCAGGTGCACCGGCTGGTCGTGGCCGAAGGCGAGCGCATCGTCGGCCTGCTCGAACAGCTCGATCTGCTGAGCTTCCTGTCCAACCATTCCTACCTGATCACGGTGCAGATCGTGCAGGCGCAGGACCTGGCCGCGCTTGGCGTGCAGGCCGCCAGGATCGAGCGCTTTGTCGCGCTGCTGTACCGCGGCGGCACGCGCGTGGGCCAGATCGGCAAGCTGGTGCAGGCGCTGAACGCCAAGCTCTTCGAGCGCACCTGGCAACTGGTGGCGCCGCCCGAACTGGTGGCCGAGAGCTGCCTGTTCGTCATGGGCAGCGAAGGACGCGGCGAGCAACTGCTCAGGACCGATCAGGACAACGGCCTGATCCTGCGCGACGGCGCCAAGACAGGCGAGGCCGATGTGGCCGAAGCCTGCCAACGTTTCTCCGCGGCATTGCGCGACTTCGGCTACCCCGACTGCCCCGGCGCCATCATGGTGAGCAACCCCGCCTGGCGCCGCAGCGCCAGCGACTTTTGCGCCGTCGTGCGTGGCTGGCTCCTGAGGCCGGACCCGCAGGGCCTGATGGCGCTGGCGATCTTCATCGACGCGCGCGCGGTCGCCGGCGATGCGGCGCTGCTCAGCGAGGTTCGCGCCGCAGCAGATCAACTGGTGGCGGCCGACGATGCGCTGCTCGGCCGCTTTGCCGCAGCGATCGACTCCTTTCCCGAGGAATCCGGCGGCTGGTGGAACCGCCTGCTGCTGATCGGCGAGCAGGAGAAGCAGACGCTCGACCTGAAGAAGGGCGGCATCTTCCCCATCGTCCACGGCGTGCGCAGCCTCGCGCTGGCCGAGCATGTGCAGGCCACCGGCACGCAGGCGCGCCTCGATGCGCTGGTGGCGGCCGGGCGCCTGCCGGCCGCGTTCGCCACCGATCTGGCCGACAGCCTCTACCTTCTGATGGGCCTGAAGCTCAAGGCGGGGCTCGCTGAGCTGGATAGCGCCGGCACGGTCAGCGGCGCCGTGCGCAGCGACAGGCTCAGCAGCCTGGAGCGCGACCTCCTGAAGGATGCACTGGCGGTGGTCAAACGATTCAAGGCCATCGTCCGCCACCAGTTCCATCTGGACGCGGCGTGAGGGTGACTAAGGCGATCAAGCACTGGCTCGGCGCCTTGCGCCGTGGTTGGATGCTCTACCACCTGGTCGACTCGCGCTTCGCCTTCATGTACGACGATCCGCCCGCTGACGAATGGGTCGCGATCGACTGCGAGACCACCGGCCTCGATGTGCGGCAGGACCAGATCGTGTCGATCGGTGCCGTCCGCATCGTCGGCAATCGCCTGCTGACCAGCGAGCGACTTGAACTGCTGGTGCGGCCCGAGCGCGCGCTGAAGGTAGACAGCATGCGCGTCCACCTGCTGCGCGAACGGGATGTTGCACAGGGTATCGAACCACGCCAGGCCATGCACCTGCTGCTCGACTTCATCGGCAGCCGACCGCTGGTCGGCTATTACCTCGAGTTCGACGTCGCCATGTTGAACCGGGAGATCTGGCCGCTGCTTGGGGTACGCCTTCCACAGCGCAAGATCGAAGTCTCGGCCATGTACTACGACTACAAACTTCGCAGGCTGCCGGCCAGCGCGCGTGGCGAAACGATCGACTTGCGCTTTGCGACGATCATGGACGAGCTGGCGCTGCCTTCACGAGAGTCGCACGATGCGCTCAACGACGCCGTGATGGCGGGCCTTGCCTTTGTCAAGTTGCGCCGCTTGCTGGCCGAGCCGCGGTCACTTGCGAGCCACTAGCGTGGGAGGTTCCTATTGAGAATGTCCAGCGCACTGCTGAGCGCTACTGCAGAGGACGACGGCTTCACGTGGATAGACCTGCAGTATGCGCGGCGCCTGGTTGCGCAAGAAGACTACTCGTACAAGCCGCGGTCGAGAGGTCTGCGGTTCGGCAGGCTCTAGAACGGTCGCGCCAAATCGAAGCTCGCGACAGCTCAGCCACAAGACCGGTCCTAGATGTGCAGCGGTCCCTCAGCCGTCTCGTTGTTCAACAACTGGCATCTGAAGCAGCGGTCAAGAGGCCGCCGGGTCTGGGTCACCGCACCCAACGTCAAGCAGCCGTCGGCCGTCGACCGGCAGCTCCGCAGCGCTTGCCGCCTGTCGCGTGGATCGCCTCGGAGGTCAGGTCTCGGCCAGGAGGAGTCGCCCGTCAGCGCAGCCTGGAAGGCAGCAAAGTGCCCGAAGCGGAAGCTCGCCAGTGTCGGCTTCAGAGCGCCCTGGTGGCGTTGACACAGGGCGTGATGGCCGTCGGCGTACAGGCGCTGCCGCGCGTGACGCTGGCCGAGCCGGAGTTGTAGCCCGCCCGCATTCGTCGTGAACTTGACCCAGTACCAGTGCGGCGTGCCAATGGGCACCGTGATGCCAACGAAGCTGGCTGCTGCCTTATCCATGATCGGATCGGCGCAGGGCATCTCGCCGTTGAAGAACTGAAATCGCCAAGGATCGCCGTTGGCGCCCTATCTCAAAGTGGCAGCGCGCTTCACGTAATTTCTCCGGTCGCGCGTGTTGGGCATCTTGAGGTCCGGCGGAACGCGCGCCGCCGCAGAGCCGCGCCCGCGTGCTCGACAAAGTGGCCGAGACGTCCTAGCGAGACGGAATGTTCAAGGGTGTATTTCGAGGGCCCGGCAAGGTTCGGCCTTGAACAATTTTGACGGGCAGAACGATGTCGCTTGGGCCGACATAGGCTTCCCCACGGCGCTGCGCCTCGATCAGCTGCATCAGAACGTCAACCGCGCGACGACCCATCTCAAACAGGGGTTGACGCACCGTCGTCATCCGCAACGTGCGGGCCATCAAGGTGTCGTCGAAGCCTGCAATGGAGATGTCATGAGGCACGCTCAGCCCGCAGCCCTCCAATGCGTCGATGCAGCCGAAGGCGATGTCGTCGCTGCCGCAACAGACGGCCTCGGGCAGCGGCTGACCGCGGTGGCGTTGCAGCCATTCCTGCATGGCCTGCCTACCCCCTCCGGCAGTGAACCATGTGCGGATCACGTGGTCGGGAGCAACTTCGACCCCGGCTTCGGCATGGGCGCGCAGGAAGCCATCGACACGGCGGTCTGCTCCCTTGACATTCATCGGACCGCCCATGCACAGGATTCGGCGATATCCAAGCTCGAGCATGTGACGCGCGATGGCATAGCCGCCCACTTCATCGTCCGCCTCGACGTTCACCTGCGCCCGCAACGGCCCGCCGGCGTGGATCGTGACCAAAGGAGTACGGGGCGGTAGCCAGGTCGTGCTGTCGTCTTCCAGGTAGGGCGCCAGCACGACCAGACCGTCGACGCGGCCATCACACAAGGCTGGGATGCGCTTCGGTGCTTCTTCCCAGCCGCCGAGCGGAAAGATGCAAGTCGCCTGGTGGGCCTCCGTCGCACCCCGCACGACGCCGTTGAACACCTCCAGGAAGTAGAGGTTAGGTTCCTCCGCATTGGCGATGTTGCTGACGAAGCCGATGACATTCGTTCGTTGAAACGCCAGCGCGCGCGCCGTCGCGTTCGGCCGGTAGCTCAAGCGCGCCGCGGCAGCGAGGACCCGCTCACGCGTCTCGACCGACAAGCGTATCGAACCCTTCGCACCGCTGAGTGCGGAGGACGCCGCCGAATCAGATACCCCTGCTTCTCGCGCGACGTCGGCAAGCGTGGGTAACTTGTGAGGACGACTTTTCGGTCGCTTGGAAGGCTTGGGTGTCGATGCGGACACTGTCCAGTGAGCGGGAGGGCGTGACCGAGTACTTTAACCCGCCGTCCCTCGCCATCTCATGCAAGTGCCGGCGGGGCCGGTCTAGGGGACTTCCATCCCCGTCACGATTTTGGGCACGACACGTTTTCAGTCAGAGCCGGGGTGGGAAGTGGCGGTTCGGACTGTAGCCCCACCACCCCGCCAACGGGCTGGAGTGGCTGGAACTGGCTTGGTGCCGCGACGACCGAAGCCGATTTCTTGGCGAATGCGAGCCTTGTGGCTGAGCGCCTCTGGCCGTTTGGCTACGACATCGCCATGGTCGGACCCCGGTGGTATGTAGCGAAGGCGACAACTGAGGGCTGCCGCCCGTTTGCACCTTTGGAATTTGACGCTCATTGCCAACCGCGGCCTGCCGCAGACCGGTTCCCCAGCGCCATCGAAGGGTGCGGCTTCGCTCCGCTCGCAGCTCAGGTCCACCGCCTCCGCTTGCGCTTCAGCGTGCACTTGAGGCCCGGCGTCTCCGTCAGGCGGTTGGGCAAGGTGCCGTTTGCCGGCAGCCCATGGCGTTGCTGGCGCTCCGTGCCTCGACCGCGGCAACCGAATCGCGCACGAAGATCAGCGGGAGTCGCCGGCTGGCCCGATCCGGTAGTAGTCGAAGTCCACACGGCCGCCCGCCGTCTTGGTCGAGAAATAGAAGAGGCCGAAGCGATTACCAATGAAGTGCGTTGGATAGGAATAGGTCAGGCGCGAGGGACGACCGATGGGTGTCCAGGATTTGCCGTCGAGGCTGTAGGAGAAGCGGGCGAACTCAGGCGCGGGATGGAACTCGGCGTCGACCTTGAGGTGCACGGTTTTGCCAGACAGGGGAACGGAAGCGATTTCCTCCGGCTTGTCGGAATCGGCGCTCACCATGACGAGAGATCTGGCGCCGCCGCTCATCTTGACTCCCACAAAACCATACTGTTTCTGAAACACGGTCAAACCGGCCAAGTCGCCATCTTTCATGCCGCTCACGTCGATGCGGGTGGTGGCCGAACTCTTCGGGCCAAAAGTGCGCTGGGTAAGGGTGTTGGTGGCCTCGGGCAGCGTGGCGACGACCCGACTGGTGGACAGGCTCAGGTAGCCGGGCCGCTTGGTGAGCGACCAGTCATCTGGGCGCGGGTTGTGATTCCATTGCCAGGCGAGAGGCAGGGCGCGGTCGCCGGGCCGGCGGTCGAATTCGTCGGAGGCGACGATGCCGGACGCACCAGAGACACCCTGCCCGCCGGCGGCAATGTCGAGCGTCATGGACACCTTGCCGTTTTCGCCGAGCACCGGCCAGCCATCCTTCCAGGTCACCGGCACGAGGTAGGGAATGCGACCGACGGCGCCGTCGCCTTTGAAGAGATACGCAAACCATTTGCCGTCCGGGGTGTCGATGAGGCCACCCTGGGCGATACCGCGGTCATCCAGCGCGATGCGACCCTCGTACGGCCCGTCAATGCGGTCGGCACGGTGGACGATGACGCTGGGCGCCCAGCGGCTCTTGGGCGAGGCGATGTTGAAGAGGTAATAGCGGCCGTTGATCTTGAAAAGCTGCGAACCCTCGCCGTTGAGCCCGCCCAGATCGGAGCCGAAGATGGTGTTGACGTTTTCGATGAGAACCTTGTTCACGCCGCCGGGCTTGATGCCGGAGAGATCGGGTTTCAGCTCGACGAGCGTGATGCGACCGCCCCCGTAAACCATGTAAACGCGACCGTCGTCATCGAAGAGCAGGCTGTTGTCATGCAGCAAGGGTTCGAAACTCGTCTCTTTCCACGGGTCGCGCTCCGGATCGCGCGTCGTGTAGATGTGGGTGCGTCCGCTGGTGTAGGAGAAAGTCGAGGTGTAGAACACGCCGTTGTGGTAGCGCAGGCTGCTGGCCCAGGAGCCTTTGCTGTAGGCGTCTTTACCGTTCTCGAGGCGCATGGCTTCGTTGTCAACGAGGGCTTCATGGGCGTAGGAGACCAAGCGCCAGTTGACCAGATCCTCCGACTTCATGATCGGGAGACCCGGGCTCATGTGCATCGTCGTGCTGCTCATGTAGTAGCTTTTCCCTACGCGGATCATCGACATGTCCGGGACGTCGGCCCAGATGAAGGGGTTGCGGGCAAGCTTCGTCTGTGCCGCCGCAAGGGCGCTGGTGCCGTCGCGCAGCGCCTGATTGGCACCGGGCGACGGTTCTGCGGCAAGCGCGGCCCCGCTAGTGAGCGCAGCCCAGCAAAAGGCGATGGTGTGCAGGAGTCGGAAAGGGCGCATGGTTGGATGCGAAGCGTCAATAGGTTATTGAGGGGTCAGCGCGAGGCGCCGCCTGGCTCGAGCCGGTAGTAGTCGAAGTCCACACGGCCGCCGGCGGTCTTGGTCGAGTAATAGAAGAGGCCGTAGCGGTAGCCCATGAAGTGCGGGATGGTGTAGACCAGGCGCGAGGGGCGACCGATGGGGATCCAGGTCTTGCCGTCGAGGCTGTAGGAGAAGCGGGCGACTTCAGGCGCAGACTCGAAGTCGCAGTCGACCTTGAGGTGCACGGTCTTGCCAGTGAGCGGCACGGAGGCGATCTCCTCCGGCTTGTCGCCGTCGGCGCTGACCATGACGAGAGACCTGGCGCCGTCGCTCATCTTGACCGCGACAAACCCATAGTGTTTCTGCAGCGCGGTCAGGCCGGCCCAGTCGCCGTCTTTCATGCCGCTCACGTCGATGCTGGTGGTGGCCGAACTGCGCGGGCCGACCGTCCGCTGGGTGAGGGTGTTGCGGGCCTCAAGCAGCGTGGGAACGGTCCGGCTGGTGGTGAAGCTCATGTGCCCCGGGCGCTTGGTGAGCGACCAGTCACCCGGCACGGGGTTGTGATTCCATTGCCAGGCGAGAGGCAGGTCGGGGTCGCCGGGCCGGCGGTCGAACTCATCGGAGGCGACGATGCCCGAGACGCCGGAAGCGCCCTGCCCGCCTGCCGGGATGTCGAGCGTCATGGCTACCTTGCCGTCTTGGCCGAGCATGGGCCAGCCGTCCTTCCACGTCACGGGCACGAGGTAGGGGATGCGACCCACGGCGCCGTTGTCCTTGAAGAGATAGGCGTACCACTTGCCTTCCGGGGTGTCGATGAGGCCGCCCTGGGCGATACCGCGGTCATCGAGCGCGATACGACCTTCGTAGGCGCCGTCGATGCTGTCGGCCCGGTGGACGATGACGGTGCGCGCCCAGCGGCTGCCGGGCGAGGCGATGTTGAAGAGGTAGTAGCGGCCGTCGACCTTGAACAGCTGCGAGCCTTCACCACACAGCCCGCCCTGGTCGGCGCCGAAGACGGTGTTGACGCGTTCGATGATGGCCTTATTCACCCCGCCGGGCTGGGTGCCGGTGAGATCGGGTTTCAGCTCGGTGAGCATGATGCGGTTGCAACCCCAGACCATGTAGACGCGCCCGTCGTCATCGAAGAACAGGCTGTGGTCATGCATCGCGGGCTCAAAACTCGCCTCTTTCCACGGGCCGCGCTCCGGATCGCGTGTGGTGTAGATGTGCGTGCGTCCGCTGGTGGCAGAGAACGTCGAGACATAGAACACGCCGTTGTGGTAACGCAGGCTGCTGGCCCAGGAGCCGTGGCCATAGGCGTTCTTGCCGTTCTCGAGGCGGAGGGCTTCGTTATCGGCCAGGGTCTGATAGGCGTAGGAGGCCGTGCTCCAGTTCACCAGGTCCGTCGACTTCATGATCGGCAAGCCCGGGCTCATGTGCATCGTCGTGCTGCTCATGTAGTAGGTCTTGCCTACACGGATGATGGCGATGTCCGGCACGTCGGCCCAGATGAGCGGATTGCGGGCCGGAGCCGTCGTTGCAGTTGGTGCCGCCGGAGCGTCTGCCACCGAAGCGGCCTGAAACCCGACGCAGAGGATGAGGGCCGTCAGAAGGGAAGCAATCGAGCGGGTCGTGAGACGGGCGGCAGGGCGTCTCAGGCTGTTGGGTTGTTGTTCCATGTTTTGTCTCCGTTGTCGTCATTGCGAGTCAGCGCGTCGGTCAAGGCGGCATGCCGCCCGGCCTGCGGCCGTCTCAGCGCGCGTACGGCGCGAATGCGAAGTCCGCAGGTCGGCCTTCCCGGTCCTTCAGCGGCCGATCGTCGAGGCTGGCCTCGCCGTCGGCATAGACGTCGCTGCGGCTGGCGCGGAGGTTGATCGTCAGCGCGTCCTTCTGGCCCTGCAGCGCCAGCGCGTAGCGGCGGCCGGCCTGCAGTACGACGGCCGGATGGGCGCTGAAGTCAAAGCTCAGCAGCCCGGCGCCTTGAGGCAGGTAGGCAATGGCCAGGCCCTCGCCGGTGCCGAGCAATTCGGTGCCCGCCTCCACGTCGCGCAGCGACAGGCGCAGGCTGCGCGTGGCGTCCGTGCCGTGGCCGTCACCGGCGTACAGGCTCAGCCGGCCCAGCGGGATGTCGGCGCGCGGCACGAAGGTCTGCACCAGGCGGCTGGCGCCGCCGTCGCGGTTGAAGCCGATGGGCTCGGGTGTCTGCTCGAAAGGCCGGGTGACCGAGGCCAGCGCCGGGCTGCCCGGCCAGGTTTCGGGATAGCCCTGGGCGAACTGCTGGACGGCCACGCGCGGGTCGGAGCGGCCCGGGTCCGGCAGCGCCGGCACCTTACCTTTGGGCAGCTGAGGCGGCTTGCTGATGCCGGCTTCGGTCTGCGTGACGGGCCACATGCGGCCGTCGGCGTCGTAATAGAGGTACTCCATCGTGGCGGAGCGGCGGTTGCCGTTGCCGGTCTGGCCATCGGCCAGGGTCAGGGTCACCGAGCCGTTGTGATAGAAGAGGTAGGACTGGCCCTTGAAGTCGTCAACGATGCCGGCGTGGATGGTGAAGCTGTTCTTCGTCGGGCCGGTCAGCAGGCCCTGATAAGTCCAGGGACCACGAGGGCTCGGCGCGGTGGCATAGGAGAGATGCTCGAAGAGACCCTGGTGCGCCATGGACGCGTAGGTCATGTAGTACAGACCCTTGCGCTTGGACAGCCACGGCCCCTCGGTGTAGTTGGGCAGCGCGATCTTCTCGATGGGACCGTCCAGCTCGGTCATGTTGGCCTTGAGCTTGGCCAGGTAGAGCACCGGGTTGCCCCAGGCCAGCCAAGCGGTGCCGTCGTCGTCGATGAAGACGGTGGGGTCGATGTCGTTCCAGCCGTAGGGGGCCGGAGTCGTGGCATCGGTGATCAAYGCCGAGCCGCGCGCATCCTTGAACGGGCCCAGCGGGTTGTCCGCCACCGCCACGCCGATGGCCTTGCCGGGATGCGTGTCGTTGTGCTGCACGGTGGCGTAGAAGTAGAAGCGGCCATTGCGCTGCACCACCTGCGCGGCCCAGGCATCGCCCACCGCCCACTTGAAATCGGTGGGCTTCATGAAGGCGCCGTGCGAAGTCCAGTGGCGCAGGTCCTTGGACGAATAGGCCAGCCACTCCTTCATCAGGAAGAAGTCGTCGCCTTTGGCCTCGTCACGGCCGACGTAGAGATAGACCGTGTCGCCCACGCGCAGCGGCGCGGGGTCGGCAGTGAAGCGGTCGCGCAGCACCGGATTGGCGCCGGGCGCCGGTTCGGCGGCAAAAGCGGCCCCGCTGGCGAGGGCGGCACAGCAAAGGGCGATGCGGTGCAGGAGGCTGGTGTGGCGCATGGCTGGGTGTGAATCTTCAATAGGTTGTAGCGGGTGACGTGCTCACCCGACCAGGTCAAGGGGGCCGGGGGATCGGCGCTCAGCCCAGCTTCTTGAGTAGCGTGCAGCGCGACAGCAAGGAAGCGTCCGCTGCGACGATGGAAACCCTGTTCATCCCTTATCGCTTGGATCCGGGTCGGCTCCAGGGTCGCGGGCTTCACTTGCGCTCGAAGCGCCAGTGATCGAACTCAAACAGCGTCGGCTCGCCTTGACCCCTGAAGATGAGGTAGAGGTCGTGCAGGCCCGTGGCACCCGAGACCGGCACGCCTTGCTGCCGCCACTGATCCAGACCGCCGGTGCTGGCCACCGTCAGGGTGCCGAGATGCGGTCCATCGACGCTGTCGAGCCGCAATTCAATCTTGCCACCGTCCATCTCACTGGCCAGGTTGGCGACGAAGCGGGCCGCGCCCTTGCTGCCAAAGTCGACGCCGTTGACCTTGATGTAGCTGAGATCGGTGATGCGAGTGACAACCATGCCGACCTTGTCACTGCGCGCCGTCTTGATGCCAGGCGCCCAGTCGAACTGGCGATCCCTATCCCGCTTCAGGCGGGAGGTCCAGGCCATGGTCTCGGCCTCCACTCGTTCGTAGGGCGACATGGGTTTGAGCGGAGCGACGCCGACGTTGTCCCACCAGGGGAGCATGTTGATGGTGCCGTCCGCGTTGTAGTCGAACCGGGTCACGGTGACGGAGCGGCGCTCGCGATGGATGGGCGTGTCGGCAAAGTTCAGCCGATAGTTGAACCCGAACAGGTAGGACCCACCCATGTAGTCGACGATGCCCGGGTGGTTGCCGGTCGAGTTGGCGTTGTGGTCCATGATGTCGCCCTTGTAGACCCAGGGGCCGGTGGGCTTGTCGCTCATGGCGTAGCCAATGCCTTCGGGGCAGCAGCTCGACGCGTAGGCCATGTAGTACTTGCCCTGGCGCTTGTAGAACCAGGGGCCTTCCTGGTAGTTGCGCGGTTTGCCCTCGGCCTGCTGGATCTCGCCGCTGTAGGAGATCATGTCCGGGTTCAGCTTCACGTAATACAGGTTCGGGTTGCCCCAGTACATATAGGCCTGCCCGTCGTCGTCGACGAAGACCGTGGGGTCGAAGTAGCCGATGCCC
>NZ_JBFUFR010000068.1:0-22488 GCF_056403315.1 Roseateles sp. P2_H4
CGTCCGGCCGGGCACGGGGGGCGCGCTCAGGGCGCTGTGGCGCATCGCCGCGGTACTGCGGCGGGCGCTCGTCCGGCCGCGCACGCGGGCCGCGCTCGGGCCGTGGCGGTGCGTCGCCGCGGTGTTGCGGGGGGCGTTCGTCTTGTTTCGCCCATGGGCTGCGCTCAGGGCGCTGCGGTGCATCGCCGCGTGCTTGTTGCGGGCGGTCGGGCTTGAAGCCAGCGGGCTTGGGGCGGGCGGGGCGATCGTCGCGCTGCGGCGCTGGTCGCTCATTGCGCTGTTGCTGCGACTTCTGGAACTCTGCCTCGCGTTCGGCCCGGTCGGCCTGGGCCTTGGCGAGCGTCGTGCGAGGCTTGGAGACGCCCTTGCCGCGCACCGGCGCACGCTTCTCGCCCTCGGCGTTGCGTGTCTTGGCGGCGGGCTTGGGTTTGCCCTTCAGGGTGATGGTGGCCATCGGTTTCTTTCAGCGTCCGCGCAGGAAAAGAGCGTCCAGCTCGCGCATGTCGAGCTGGCGCCAGGTGGGGCGGCCGTGGTTGCATTGGTCGGCGCGTTCGGTGGCTTCCATGTCGCGCAGCAGGGCATTCATCTCGTCGATGTTGAGCTGGCGATTGGCGCGCACGGCGCCGTGGCAGGCCATGGTGGCGAGGATCTCGTGCTGGGCCCGCTCCAGCACCGAGCTGGCGTCGAACTGTGCCATCTCGGCCAGCAGCTCGCGGGTGAGGGCGACCAGATCGGTGGCGGCGAGCAGGGCCGGGCGGGAACGCACGGCCAGCGTGCGGGTCGACAGCGGGGACACATCGAGGCCCAGTTTGGCCAGCGTGTCGGCATGCTGTTCGGCGGCCGCGACCTCCTCGGCCGTGGCGGCGAAGCTGACCGGGATCAGCAGCGGCTGGCTCTCGATCTGCGTCGCACCCAGCCTGGCCTTGAGCCGTTCGTAGACGACGCGCTCGTGGGCCGCATGCATGTCGACGATGACCAGGCCCTGCTGGTTCTCCGCCAGGATGTAGACGCCCTGGATCTGCGCGATGGCGCGGCCCAGCGGCCAGTCCTGCTTGGCTGCCAATTCAGGCAGCTTCAGGATGGGCATCACCGGCGCAGCAGCCGAGGGCGCAGGCGCCTCGCCCGGATCCCACAGCGCCTCGTGCTGCACCAGGGACAGCCTGACCTGCTCTGCCGTCGCCGGCACCGGTGCGACGAAAGAAGACTGGTAGGCCGGGCGCGGCTCGGCGACGAAGAGCGTGGCCGGCATCGGCGGCTCGAAGCCCAGCGGGGCCATGGCGGATTCGACGCCGGCGGCGTCCGCCCGGGACTGGGCCAGCGCGTCGATGAAGGCGCGGCGCACCGACTGGTGAATGGCGCGGCCATCGCGGAAGCGCACCTCGATCTTGGTCGGGTGCACGTTCACGTCGACGAGCTCGGGTGCGATCTCGATGAAGAGCACATAGCTCGGCTGGCGCTGGCCATGCAGCACGTCTTCGTAGGCCGAGCGGACGGCGTGGCTGATGAGCTTGTCGCGTACATAGCGGCCGTTGACCCAGACGTATTGCTGGTCGGCCCGTGAACGCGCCGCTTCGGGCAGGCCGGCACGGCCGGTCAGGGCCAGCGGGCCGGCGCTGTGCTCGAAGGGGCGGCTCTCGGTGATGAAGTCTTCGCCCAGCACGTCGCTGATGCGCTGCTCGTTCGTGGCGGCGCGCCATTGGTCGACGAGCTTGCCCTCATGCCAGATCGCAAAGCCCACGTCTGGCCGTGCCAGTGCATGGCGGCGCACGGCCTCCACGCAATGGGCCAGTTCGGTGGCGTCGGTCTTCAGGAATTTGCGGCGTGCGGGCGTCGCGAAGAAGAGCTCGCGCACCTCGACGCTGGTGCCGCAGCCGCGGGCGGCGGGCTGCAGCTCGCCGCTGCGGGCGTCCAGGCGGTGGGCATGGGCGTCGGCCACGGTGCGGGATGCGATGGCCATGTCGGACACCGACGAGATGGCGGCCAGCGCCTCGCCGCGAAAGCCCATGGTGGCGACCGATTCGAGGTCGTTCAGGCTGGCGATCTTGCTCGTCGCATGGCGCTTCAGCGCCAGCGGCAACTGACCCATCGGGATGCCGCAGCCATCGTCCTCGACGACGATGGCGCGCACGCCGCCCGCCATCAGCTTGATCTGGATGTTTTTGGCGCCGGCATCCAGCGCGTTGTCCACCAGCTCACGCACGACCGAGGCCGGGCGCTCCACCACCTCGCCGGCGGCGATCTGGCTGATCAGCTCGTCGGGCAGTTCGCGGATGGGGCGCGGGGCGGGCGCCATGGGCCCAGAGTCAAAGCGTGTAGAGGCCGGCATCGGGGAATTGTAGGAGGGGCCTTCTGGCGGATCGCGCCGGGCGCCGGGCGCCGCGCCGCGCGTGCCCACCCCTGCGTTCAAGGGTGTCGCCCAGCTTTGCAGTGCTTCACCGAAAACCGCAGCAAGCCCATGCAAGCAGTTGATTTGATTGGAATTTGAATGCTGGCCTGGAATTTGCTCAATTCGGTTGTCTCGATTTTTGCAATCCCTAGGATCAACATGAAAACCATTTTTGCTGCTGTTGCTCTCGCCGTCGCATCGCTGTCCGCTCAAGCGGCCACGGTCCCGGTGGGTGTCCAGAACGGCGTGAGCACCGCGACCGTCGCCGGCTGGGGCTTCACCGAGTGCTTCTCGGCGACCTACGGCACCTTCGGCCTGACCACCGCCGGCATGCTGTCGGGCTGCCAGGGCGACACGCTGATGCTGGCCGCCCGCCGCACCGGCTCGCAGGTCTTCGAAGTGCTGGGCGCCGCCGCCTACGCCGACGTCACCTTCGACACCGGCACCGGCAACACCACCCACTCGGCCAACGGCATCGAGTGGTACTTCAACGACAACTACTCCTGGGGTTTCGCCGCCGGCGGTGACTCCGTCAGCCGCAACTCCTGCGACACCAACAACGTCGACGCCGCGCAGCGCCTGTGCTGGCATACCCATCAGAACTATTCCGGCGGCTGGCGCGCGGGTGCCTTCACCGGCCTGAACGATTCGCAGGATTGGGAAAAGGTCATCCTGGTTGCCAACGCCGCCGCCCAACTGCCTGAGCCGGCCAGCCTCGGCCTCGTCGGCGTGGCCCTGCTGGGCCTGGCCGCCGGCCGCAAGCGCAAGAGCGCCTGATCTTCCGTCTGAAGGTGCTTGAAGGCCGCGCGCCTTCGAGCCCTCTCGACTGGCCCCGCCGGTGTGCTCACCCGCGGGGCTTTTTCTTGTGCGTCGAGGGGATTTCATAATCCCACGCCATGGACTCCCTCGCTTCTGTCTTTCCCATCCTCCTTGACTTCGTCCTGCACGTGGACGGCCACCTGGCTGATTTCGTCGCCAGCTATGGCGCCTGGGTCTATGCGCTGCTGTTCCTGATCATCTTCGTGGAGACGGGTGTCGTCGTGATGCCCTTCCTGCCGGGCGACTCCCTGCTCTTCGTTGTCGGCGCCATGTGCGGCGTCGGGCTGATGGACCTGGGCCTGTCCATGGCCCTGCTGACCGCGGCGGCCATCCTGGGCAACCAGAGCAACTACGCCATAGGCCGCCATTTCGGGCCACGGGTCTTCCAGTGGGAGGACTCGCGCTTCTTCAACAAGGCGGCCTTCGACAAGGCCCATGCCTTCTACGAGAAGTACGGTGGCATCACCCTCGTCGCAGCCCGCTTCATGCCGTTTTTGCGCACCTTCGCGCCCTTCGTGGCCGGCGTGGCGCAGATGACGCGGCGCAAGTTCACGCTGTATGACGTGGGCGGCGGCGTGCTGTGGGTCTGCGGCATCACGCTGATCGGCTATGTCTTTGGCAACGTGCCCTGGGTGAAGACGAATCTGGACAAGATCATCTGGGCCATGATCCTCATTCCCGGCCTGGTCATCATCGGCGGCGGCCTGAGGGCGAAGTTCAAGCGCCAACCGGGCTGACTTTCCTCCCGGGCCTCGCAAGGGCACTAGAGTCGCCGGTTTGTCCCAATCGGAGATCCCGATGACTTTGTCCCGTCTTGCCCTTGCCCTGGCCTGCGCCTGGATGACCTCCGGCCTGGCCCCGGTTGTGGCGAATGCAGCCGAGCCGACGCTGATGCTGCGCCAGCCCGCCGCCTCCAAGGACCACCTGGCTTTCGTCTATGCCGGCGACCTGTGGCTGGCCGACCGCAGCGGCGGCAATGCCCGCCGCCTGACCAGTCACGCGGCCAGCGAATTCGCGCCGCGCTTCTCGCCGGACGGCAAGAGCATCGCCTTCTCGGCCACCTACGACGGCAATACCGATGTCTACGTCATCGGCCTGGACGGCGGCGCGCCCAAGCGCCTGACCTGGCACCCCGGCACGGATGTCGTCAGCGGCTGGAGCCCCGATGGCAAGCGCGTGCTGTTCGCCTCGCCGCGCGAGGTGCTGAACAACCGCAGCAACCAGCTCTACGAAGTCAGCGTCGACGGCGGCTACGAGAAGCAGGTCATGAAGGCCGTGGCCTGGGAAGGCGCCTGGTCGGCCGACGGCAAGCAGCTGGCCTACCGCCCCTACAACGCCGCCTATGCCGGCGTGAGCGGCTGGCGCCAGAGCCGTGGCGGCTCGACGCCGCCGGTCTGGGTCATGGAGATGGCCAGCCAGAAGTGGCAGGAGATCCCCCACGTCAATGCGACCGACTCCGCGCCGGTCTGGGCCGGTGGCGAGGTCGTCTTCATCTCGGACCGCGCGGATGGCGCGGCCAATCTGTTCGCCTTCAACCCCGGCACCAAGGCGCTGCGCCAGCTGACCCGCGAAACGCAGTGGGACGTGCGCAGTGTCGACGCCATCGGCACGACGCTGGTCTACGAGTCGGGCGGCCGCATCAAGCAGATCGAGTTGTCGGGTGGCACGCCGCAGGTGCTCGACATCCAGCTGGCCAGCATCGCGCCCCAGGCCCGGCCGCAGTGGAAGGACGCGGGCAAGACGCTGACGCATGCGCAGCTGTCCACCACCGGCAAGCGTGTCGTCGTCAGCGCGCGCGGCGAGGTGTTCACGGTGCCCGTCAAGGACGGCAGCGTGCGCAACCTGACCGAGACCGCCGGCGTGCGCGAGAAGGATGCGCTGTGGAGCCCCGACGGGAAGCAGCTGGCCTATCTGTCCGATGCGCCTGGCATGCGCCACGAAATCGTGCTGCAGGCCCAGACCGGCCTCGGCGCCAAGGAACGCTTCCTGCTGCCCAAAGAGGGCTATTTCACGCTGATGGACTGGTCGCCCGACGGCAATCAGCTCGTGCTGCAGGACAACCACCTCAACCTCTATCGCCTGGGCCTGGCTGCAGGCCCGCAGCGGGGCCAGCTCGTCAAGATCGCGACCGATGTGCGCCGCTTCGGCGCCGACGGCTATGCCGTGTCGTTCTCGCCGGACAGCCGCTGGCTGGCCTACACCAGCTCGGGTGACAACTACTTCGGCCGCATCGTGCTGCACGAGCTGGCGACCGGCCGCAACCACGCCGTGACCGACGGCCTGGCCCACGCCGGCAACCCGACGTTCTCGCCCAAGGGCGAGGTCCTCTATTTCACGGCGTCCATCAATTCCGGCCCCAGCCAGGTCGGCCTGGATCTGTCCACGCAGGAGCGCCCGCGCCGTGCCGGCCTCTATGCCGTCGTGCTGGCGGCCGACGGCAAGTCGCCGCTCGCGCCCAAGGCGGGTGACGAGGACGGCAAGAAGGACGACAAGAAGGACGAAGCCAAGAAGGACGAGAAGAAAGACGACAAGAAGGACGAAAAGAAGGCCGACGCCAAGAAGGATGAGGCCAAGAAGGACGAGAAGAAGCCCGAGCCCGTCAAGCCGATCAAGGTCGATCTCGAGGGCTTGAGCGACCGTGTCGTGGCGCTGCCGCTGGCCGAGCGCAACTACGACAACCTCGTCGTGGGCGCCGATGGCGCGTTGTTCTATCTGCAGCGCCCGCAGCCGGGTGCGAGCAACGAGCCGCCGCAGGCCGAGCGTCGCGCGACGGCCGAGCTGTACCGCTTCGACTTCGAGGAACGCAAGCCCAAGCTGCTGAAGTCCGGCGTGGCCGAGTTCTCGGCCAGCGAAGACCACAAGAAGCTGCTGCTGACGGTGGCTGGCGGCAAGCTGGAGATCGGCGACGCGACCGACAAGTACGAAGGCAAGCCCGTGGACCTGTCGGGCCTGCGTGCCCGCGTCGACCCCAGGGCCGAGTGGAAGCAGATCTTCGACGAGGCCTGGTGGATGGAGAAGGAGTTCTTCTACGACCCCGCCATGCACGGGCTGAACTGGCAGGCCGTCTATGACCGCTATCTGCCGCAGCTGGCCCATGTGCAGCGCCGCGAAGACCTGAACGACCTGCTCGTGCAGATGATCGGCGAGCTGCAGGTCGGCCACAACCGCACCGGCGCGGGCGATGTGCACCAGGAGACGCCCGTTGCGGTCGGCTTGCTGGGCGCGGACTTCGCCGTCGAGCAGGGCCGTTATCGCATCACCAAGCTCTACGCCGGCGACCGCCTCAACCCCAACCTGAAGTCGCCGCTGAGCGTGCCCGGCCTGGGCGTGAAGGAGGGCGACTATGTCCTCGCGATCAACGGCCATGAGCTGGACGGCAAGACCAACCCTATCGTCAACATTTACGCGCTGCTGGAGAACACAGTCGGCAAGCAGGTTGTGTTCACCATCGCCCACGACGCCGCCGGCAAGGCGCGCCGCGACATCACCGTCGAGCCCATCGCCAACGAAGCGCTGCTGCGCCGCTGGGCCTGGATCGAGGGCAACCGCCAGAAGGTCGACAAGAAGAGCGGCGGCAAGCTCGCCTATGTCTACATGCCGGACACCGCGGGCCAGGGCTTCGAGCACTTCAACCGCATGTTCTTCGCCCAGGTCGACAAGCAAGGGCTGATCGTCGATGACCGCAAGAACGGTGGCGGCCAGGCGGCCAACTATGTGACGGAGCTGCTGTCGCGTCCCTATCTGGGCAGCTGGAAGGACCGCGACGGCCTCGTCTTCGACACGCCGGGCGGTGCCATCTACGGGCCCAAGGCCATGCTGATCGACCAGGACGCCGGTTCGGGTGGCGACTTCATGCCCTATGCCTTCAAGCGCGTGGGCCTGGGGCCGCTGATCGGCAAGCGCACCTGGGGTGGCCTGATCGGCATCTCGGCCAACCCGCCGCTGACCGATGGCGGCTTCCTGACCGTGCCCTTCTTCCGCTTCTATACGCCGGACGGCGAATGGCGCATCGAGAACGAGGGCGTGTCGCCGGACATCGACGTCGAACTCGACCCGGCCGCCGTCAACCGCGGCGAGGACACGCAGCTCGACGCGGCGATTGCCGATGTGCTGAAGCGGCTGGAAGGGTGGAAGCCCATCCAGCGCAAGGCCGCGCCCGCCGCAGCGACGTTGGGTCGCTGATCGTGAAAGCCTGGGCGGCCCTGTCCCTGCGGGGCCRCCTTTTCCTGCTCGCGCTGCTGCCGCTGCTGACGTCGCTGGCCCTGATTGCCCTGGCCGTGCGCCAGCAGGAAAGCGAGCTGGCCGCGCGCGAGCATGCGCTRGTGCGCGCCAGCTATATGGACGCGCGGCGTACGGAGCTCAAGCACTACGTCGACCTGGCTGTCAGCACCATCCAGCCCCTGCTCGGCCAGCCGGGCGGGCAGCAGAGGGCGCTGGCCATCCTGTCTTCGCTGGACTACGGCCGCGACGGCTATTTCTTCGTCTACTCGCTGGACGGCCGCGTGCTGATGCATTCGCGCCAGCCCGAGCTGATCGGCCAGAACCTGTGGGAGCTGCGTGACCCCAAAGGCCGGCCCACCATCCAGCAACTGGTCAATCAGGCCAAGGCGGGCGGCGGCTATGTCGAATACCTGTGGCGCAAGCCGTCGAGCAGCCTGCTGGCGCCCAAGCTCGGCTATGTCGTCGCCGTGCCGCAGTGGGACTGGATGCTGGGCACCGGCCTGTATCTGGACGGCATCGAGGCGACCATGGCCGAGCTCGAGCGGGGCGCGCGCCAGAACATCACGGCGACCATGCTGTGGGTGGGCGCCGTGGCCGTCTTCGGCATCGCGCTCATCAGCGCCGGTGCACTGGTGCTCAATCTCAGCGAGCACCGCAGTGCCGAGGCCAAGCTGCGCGCCCTGGCCCGCCAGGTCGTGCAGAGCCAGGAGGATGAGCGCGCCCGGCTGGCCCGCGAGCTGCATGACGGCGTCAGCCAGGCCCTGGTGGCCACCAAGCTGCTCATCGAGTCGGCCCAGCACGAGCCCGAGGGCGCGGCGCGGCTGCAGGAGCTGGCGCTGAAGCAGCTCAATGGCACGCTGGCCGAGGTCAGGCACATCTCGCATGCGCTGCGGCCGGCGCTGCTCGACACGCTGGGCCTGGCCGCGGCCCTGCAGCATCTGGCGGACGAGTTCGATGCCGCTGGCGGCACGCATTTCCAGGCCGATGTCGAGGGCGATGAACTCGACCCGCCCGAGGCCGTGAAGACGGCGCTGTTTCGCATCGCCCAGGAGGCCTTGAACAACGCCGCGCGGCACGCGCATGCCACGACGGTGGCCGTGACGCTGCGCTTCGAGCGCGATGGCGGGCTGGCCCTCGAAATCAGGGATGACGGCCAGGGTTTCGATGCCGACGCGGCCCAGGCCGTGGCGGACCAGGGCCTCGGCCTGCGCAGCATGCGGGAGCGCGCGGCGGCCCTGGGCGCGCGGCTGCGCCTCATCACCGCACCGGGCCTTGGCAGCCAGCTCACGGTCAAACTAGCGGCTTCCGACTTGGCCCGCGCTGCTGCATGACCACGCCACCCATTCGCATCCTGATCGTCGATGACCACCCGATGGTGCGTGAGGGCCTGGTCGCGCGCCTGGCCGCCGTGCCGCGCTTCGAGGTGGTGGGCGAGGCGGGCAATCGCGCCGAGGCTCTGGAGCAGCTAGCGCGCACGGCGCCTGACGTCGTTCTGATGGATGTGGGCTTGAAGGAAGGCAACGGCATCGCGCTGGGCGCCGAGATGCTGGCCGCACGCCCGGCCGTCAAACTGCTGATGTTCAGCATGTATGACAACCCCGAGTATGTGCAGCGCGCCCTGACCGCCGGCGCGCGCGGCTATGTGCTCAAGGACGCACCGGCGACGGAGATCGTGTCGGCCATCGACGCGGTGGCCGCGGGCGGCACCTTCCTCAGCGCTGCGGTGTCGGGTCGGCTCTTCCGTGGCCAGGCGCCCAAGCCCGTGCTGACGCCGCGCGAGAGCGAGATCCTGACTCTGCTGGGGCAGGGCGCTTCCAGCAAACAGATCGCCCGCGAACTGGACTTGTCGGTGCGCACCGTCGAGGCCCACCGCCAGAGCATCAAGCGCAAGCTGGAGCTGGACGGGCAGGCGGAACTGATCCGCTACGCGGTCGAGCACGGGCGGCAAGCGGGGATGAAATGACCCGCTTGAAATGACTCGCGCGAGCAGGCGCGATCACTAGGGAGAAGGGACTTGATCCCCCTAGGTTGGCATGCTAGAAGCGGGCATTTTTCGCCCGCCGGACTCATGGTTTGAAATGACTCGCGCGTTGAGGGCGAAACTCACTATCAATTTCTGAATCGGGCGGGATCATGAGCGTCGATATTGCGCAGCAACCACGCAGGAAGCGCGTCAGCGTCAAGGCGGGGGGACAGGCCGAGGCAGCGAATGGTGGCAGCGCCGGGCTGGAACTGAGTGCGCCGCGCACCCGTCATTTGCTGGCCGCGATGTCAGCGTTTCGCGATGGCGATTTCTCGGTCAGGCTGCCCAATGACTGGGACGGCATCGACGGCCAGATCGCCGCGGCCTTCAACCAGATCACGGCTCAGGAGGCGCGCATTGCGGCCGAGGTCGCGCGGTTGAGCGCCACGGTGGGCAAGGAAGGCCGGCTCAAGCACCGCATGTCGCTGCCCGGCTCGATCGGCGGCTGGGCCACCAAGGTCGAATCCATCAACACGCTGCTGGACGACCTCGTGCGGCCGACGGCCGAGATTGCGCGCACCATCGGCGCCGTGGCCAAGGGCGACCTGAGCCAGTCCATGGAGCTAGAGGTGGACGGCCGCGAGCTGAAGGGCGAGTTCCTGCGCTCGGCGCGGCTGGTCAACACCATGATCGACCAGCTGTCGGTGTTCACGAGTGAAGTGACGCGCGTGGCGCGCGAGGTGGGCACCGAGGGCAAGCTCGGCGGCCAGGCCCAGGTCAAGGGCGTGTCCGGCGTGTGGAAGGAGCTGACGGACTCGGTCAACCAGATGGCCGGCAACCTGACGGCCCAGGTGCGCAACATCGCCGACGTGACCATCGCGGTGGCCAACGGCGACCTGTCCAAGAAGATCACCGTCGACGTGCGTGGCGAAATCCTGCAGCTGAAGGAAGCCACCAACACCATGGTGGACCAGCTGCGCTCCTTCGCTTCCGAAGTGACGCGCGTGGCCCGCGAGGTGGGCACGGACGGGCGCCTGGGCGGCCAGGCCGTCGTGCCGGGCGTGGCCGGCACCTGGAAGGACCTGACCGACTCGGTCAACGCGATGGCCACCAACCTGACAGCCCAGGTGCGCAATATCGCGACGGTGACCACCGCCGTGGCGCGCGGCGACCTGAGCCGCAAGATCACCGTGGACGTGAAGGGCGAGATCCTGGAGCTGAAGGAAACCATCAACACCATGGTGGACCAGCTCAACGGCTTCTCGTCCGAAGTGACCCGGGTGGCGCGCGAGGTGGGTACCGACGGCAAGCTCGGCGGCCAGGCTCAGGTGCCGGGCGTGGCGGGGACCTGGAAGGACCTGACCGACAACGTCAACTCGATGGCGTCCAACCTGACCGGCCAGGTGCGCAACATCGCGGACGTGGCGACGGCCGTGGCCAATGGTGACCTGTCCAAGAAGATCACGGTGGAAGTGAAGGGCGAGATCCTGGCCCTGAAGAACACGATGAACACGATGGTGGACCAGCTCAACGGCTTTGCCGGCGAGGTCAGCCGCGTGGCGCGCGAGGTGGGCACGGACGGCAAGCTGGGCGGCCAGGCCCAGGTGCCTGGCGTGGCCGGCACGTGGAAGGACCTGACCGACAACGTCAACTTCATGGCCTCCAACCTGACGGGCCAGGTGCGCAACATCGCCGAGGTGACGACGGCCGTGGCCAACGGCGACCTGTCCAAGAAGATCACCGTCGACGTGCGTGGCGAAATCCTGGAGCTGAAGAACACCATCAACACCATGGTGGACCAGCTCAACGGCTTCGCCTCGGAAGTGACCCGCGTGGCGCGCGAGGTGGGCACGGACGGCAAGCTCGGCGGCCAGGCCCAGGGCCGCGGCGTGGCCGGCATCTGGAAGGACCTGACCGACTCCGTCAACGCGATGGCGACCAACCTGACGGCCCAGGTGCGCAACATCGCCGACGTGACGACGGCCGTCGCCAACGGTGACCTTTCCAAGAAGATCACGGTGGACGTGCGCGGCGAAATCCTGGAACTGAAGAACACCATCAACACCATGGTCGACCAGCTCAACGGCTTTGCCGGCGAGGTCAGCCGCGTGGCGCGCGAGGTGGGCACGGAGGGCAAGCTCGGCGGCCAGGCCGCAGTGCCCGGCGTGGCCGGCACCTGGAAGGACCTGACCGACAACGTCAACTCCATGGCCTCCAACCTGACCGGCCAGGTGCGAAATATCGCGGACGTGGCGACGGCCGTGGCCGGCGGCGACCTGTCCAAGAAGATCACGGTGGACGTGAAGGGCGAGATCCTGGAGCTGAAGAACACGCTGAACACCATGGTGGACCAGCTCAACGGCTTCGCCTCGGAAGTGAGCCGCGTGGCCCGCGAGGTGGGCACCGACGGCAAGCTCGGTGGCCAGGCCGCGGTGCCCGGCGTGGCCGGCACCTGGAAGGACCTGACCGACAACGTCAACTTCATGGCCTCCAACCTGACGGGCCAGGTGCGCAATATCGCCGACGTGGCGACGGCCGTGGCCAGCGGCGACCTCTCCAAGAAGATCACCGTGGAGGTCAAGGGCGAGATCCTGGCGCTGAAGAACACGCTCAACACCATGGTGGACCAGCTCAATGGCTTCGCCTCCGAGGTGAGCCGCGTGGCGCGCGAGGTGGGCACGGACGGCAAGCTGGGCGGCCAGGCCCAGGTGCCTGGCGTTGCCGGCACCTGGAAGGACTTGACCGACAACGTCAACTTCATGGCCTCCAACCTGACGGGCCAGGTGCGCAACATCGCCGAGGTGACGACGGCCGTGGCCAACGGGGACCTGTCCAAGAAGATCACCGTGGACGTGCGCGGCGAAATTCTTGAACTGAAGGACACCATCAACACGATGGTCGACCAGCTCAACGCCTTCGCCGGTGAAGTGACGCGGGTGGCCCGCGAGGTGGGCACCGAAGGCAAGCTGGGCGGCCAGGCCCAGGTGCCGGGTGTTGCCGGCACCTGGAAGGACCTGACCGACAACGTCAACTCCATGGCGTCCAACCTGACCGGCCAGGTGCGCAACATCGCCGACGTGACCATCGCCGTGGCCAGCGGCGACCTGTCCAAGAAGATCACCGTCGACGTGCGCGGCGAGATCCTGCAGCTCAAGGAAACCATCAACACCATGGTGGACCAGCTGCGCGCCTTCGCTTCCGAAGTGACGCGGGTCGCGCGTGAGGTGGGTACCGAGGGCAAGCTGGGCGGCCAGGCCGCGGTGCCGGGCGTCGCCGGCGTGTGGAAGGACCTGACCGACAACGTCAACTCCATGGCGTCGAACCTGACCGGCCAGGTGCGCAACATCGCCGACGTGGCGACGGCCATCGCGCGTGGCGACCTGAACCGCAAGATCACCGTGGACGTGAAGGGCGAGATCCTGCAGCTCAAGGAGACCATGAACACCATGGTCGAGCAGCTCGGCGCCTTCGCCTCCGAGGTGAGCCGTGTGGCGCGCGAGGTGGGCACGGAGGGCAAGCTCGGCGGCCAGGCCCAGGTGCCCGGCGTGGCTGGCACCTGGAAGGACCTGACCGACAACGTCAACTCGATGGCGTCCAACCTGACCAACCAGGTGCGCAACATCGCCGAGGTGACCATCGCGGTGGCCAATGGCGACCTGTCCAAGAAGATCACCGTCGACGTGCGCGGCGAAATCCTGCAGCTGAAGGAAACCATCAACACCATGGTGGAGCAGCTGCGCTCCTTCGCGTCCGAGGTGACGCGTGTGGCCCGCGAGGTGGGCACGGAAGGGCGGCTGGGCGTGCAGGCCGTCGTGCCGGGCGTGGCCGGCACCTGGAAGGACCTGACCGACTCGGTCAACACCATGGGCGCCAACCTGACGGCCCAGGTGCGCAACATCGCCGAGGTGACGACGGCCGTGGCCCGCGGCGACCTGAACCGCAAGATCACGGTGGACGTCAGCGGTGAAATCCTGGAGCTGAAAAACACCATCAACACCATGGTCGACCAGCTCAACGCCTTCGCTGGCGAGGTCACGCGCGTGGCCCGCGAGGTGGGCACCGAGGGCAAGCTCGGCGGCCAGGCCAAGGTGGCCGGCGTGGGCGGCACCTGGAAGGACCTGACCGACAACGTCAACTTCATGGCCTCCAACCTGACCGAGCAGGTGCGCGGCATCGTCAAGGTCGTGACGGCCGTGGCCAACGGCAACCTGACCCAGCGCCTGACCGTGCAGGCCAAGGGCGAGGTGGCGGCGCTGGCCGACACCATCAACAACATGACCGACACGCTGGCCACCTTCGCCGAGCAGGTGACCAACGTCGCCCGCGAGGTGGGCGTGGACGGGCGCCTGGGCGGCCAGGCCCATGTGCCTGGCGCTTCCGGCACCTGGAAGGACCTGACCGGCAACGTCAACCTGCTGGCCGCCAACCTGACGACCCAGGTGCGCGCCATTGCCGAGGTGGCCACAGCCGTGACCAAGGGCGACTTGACGCGTGCCATCCAGGTCGATGCCAAGGGCGAGGTGTCCGAGCTCAAGGACAACATCAACACGATGATTTCCAACCTGCGCGAGACGACCGAGCGCAACCGTGAGCAGGACTGGCTGAAGACCAACCTCGCCAAGTTCACCGGCATGCTGCAGGGCCAGCGCGAGCTGCAGACCGTCAGCCAGATGCTGCTGACCGAGCTGGCGCCGCTGGTGCAGGCCCACCAGGGCACCATCTACCACGTGGCCGGCGCCGAGAGCGACAACCGCCAGCAGCTGCGCCTGCTGGCCAGCTATGCGCAGTCCGGCGCCGTGCGGCTGGCGCAGACCATCGAGATGGGCGAGGGCCTGGTCGGCCAGTGCGCGCTGGAAAAGCGCAGCACGCTGCTGGCCGACATCGCCTCCGACTTCGTCGCCATCTCGTCCAGCCTCGGCTACGCGCCGCGCGTCAGCGTCGTCGTGCTGCCGGTGCTGTTCGAAGGCCAGACCAAGGCCGTCATCGAACTGGCCACGCTGCAGCCCTTCAGCAGCGCTTCGCTGGCCTTCCTGGAGCTGCTGACGCAGAGCATCGGCGCCGTGTTCAACACCATCGAGGCGACGATGCGGACCGAGTCGTTGCTGTCGCAGTCGCAGCAGCTGACCGTGGAGCTGCAGTCGCGCCAGAGCGAGCTGCAGGAGACCAACGAGCAGCTCGGCACCAAGGCCCGCCTGCTGGCCGAGCAGAACGAGGAAGTGGAGCGCAAGAACAGCGAGGTCGAGCAGGCCCGCCACGCGCTGGAGGACAAGGCGGCCGAACTGGCGCTGACGTCCAAGTACAAGTCCGAGTTCCTGGCCAATATGTCGCACGAGCTGCGCACGCCGCTGAACTCCATCCTGATCCTGAGCCAGCAGCTGGCCGGCAACAACGACGGCAATCTGTCGCCCAAGCAGGTCGAGTTCTCGCGCAACATCAACTCGTCGGGCTCCGACCTGCTGCACCTGATCAACGACATCCTGGACCTGTCCAAGATCGAATCGGGCACGGTCACGGTTGAAATCGAGGACATCGCCTTCGCCTCGCTGCGCGACAACATCGAACGCAACTTCCGTCAGGTGGCGGAGGCCAAGAACCTGCCGCTGCGCCTGCTGTTCGCCGACGACCTGCCGCGCAGCATGGAGAGCGATGCCAAGCGACTCCAGCAGATCCTCAAGAACCTGCTGTCCAACGCAGTGAAGTTCACGGCCCACGGCCATGTCGAGCTGCGCGTGAGCCTCGCCAACGAAGGCTGGAGCGCTGACCACCCCGTGTTGTCCAAGGCGTCGCAGGTGCTGGCCTTCGCGGTGGAGGACACCGGTATCGGCGTCGCGCCCGAGAAGCAGCGCCTGATCTTCGAGGCCTTCCAGCAGGCCGACGCCGGCACCTCGCGCAAATACGGCGGCACGGGCCTCGGGCTTGCCATCAGCCGCGAGCTGGCGGCCCTGCTGGGCGGCGAGATCCGGCTGGCCAGCGTGCACGGCCACGGCAGCACTTTCACGCTCTTCCTGCCCCTGCAGTTCGCCGGTGCGGACAGCGCCAGCATGACGCCTCTGCCCATGCACAGCCGCCCGACCGCGCCGGCGCGCAACAACCTGCCGCTGGTGCGCGAGACCCAGGTGGCCGACGACCGCGAGAACATCGTCGATGGCGACTCGGTGCTGCTCATCATCGAGGACGACCCCCACTTTGCCCGCATCGTGCTGGGCCTGGCGCGCGACCGCGGCTTCAAGGGGCTGGTGGCGCTCAAGGGCGGCCTGGGGCTGGAACTGGCGCGGCGCTTCAAGCCCACTGCCGTGTCGCTGGACATCTTCCTGCCCGACATGCTGGGCTGGACGGTGCTCAACCAGCTCAAGCTCGACCCGCTGACCCGCCACATCCCGGTGCAGATCTTCAGCGTCGCCGAGGAGGACCGCAACCACGGCCTGGCCCACGGCGCCTTCAGCTATGTGGTGAAGTCGTCCACCAGCGAGGAGATGGAGGCGGCCCTGGACCGCATCCGCGACTTCACGGTGCCGCGCACCAAGCGGCTGCTCGTCATCGAGGACAACGACATCGAGCGCCAGGCCATCGTCGAGCTGCTGGGCTACGACGACATCGAGATGCAGGCCGTCGGCACCGGCGCAGCGGCGCTGCAGATGCTGCGCGAGCAGTCCTTCGACTGCATCGTGCTCGACCTGCGCCTGCCCGACGTCAGCGGCTTCGGCCTGCTGGAGCAACTGCATGCCGACCCTTCGCTGGCCGCCGTGCCCGTCGTCGTCTTCACCGGCAAGGATCTGACCGGCGCCGAGCAGAAGCAGCTGCGCGCCCTGGCCAAGAGCGTCGTGCTGAAGGATGTGCAGAGCCCCGAGCGGCTGCTGGACGAAACCGCGCTCTTCCTGCACCGCGTCGTGACCGAACTGCCCCAGGACAAGCAGGACATCCTGCAGAAGCTGCACGGCGCCGCCGAGATGCTGCGCGGCCGCCGCGTGCTGGTGGTGGACGACGACGCGCGCAACATTTTCGCGCTGACGACGCTGCTGGAGAACCAGGAGATGCAGGTGCTGACGGCCACCAGTGGCCGCACCGCCATCGAGATCATCCAGCACGCGCCCGACCTCGATCTCGTGCTGATGGACATCATGATGCCGGACATGGACGGCTATGAGACCATGCGCGAGATCCGCTCCCACGCCGAGTTCCGCAACCTGCCCATCCTGGCCCTGACCGCCAAGGCCATGAAGGGCGACCGCGAGAAATGCCTGGAAGCCGGCGCCAGTGACTACATCTCCAAACCCGTCAACACCGCCCAGCTGCTGTCGCTGATGCGCGTGTGGCTGTACCGCTGATCGTGATGCAGACGACCGACGTCGTGGAGCAGGCAGTGGACGCTGAGGAGCTGACCAACATCCTCATCGTCGACGACGAACCGGCCAATCTGCTAGTGCTGGAGAGCGTGCTGGCCGACCCCGGCTACCGCATCGTGCGCGCGCTGTCGGCCGACCAGGCCCTGCTGGCGCTGATGAGCCAGGAGTTCGCCGTCATGGTGCTGGACATCCAGCTGCCCGACATGAACGGCATCGAGCTGGCGCAGATGATCAAGGAGCGCAAGCGCAACGCCCACCTGCCCATCATCTTCCTGACCGCCTATTTCGATCAGGACCAGTACCGGCTGCAGGGCTATGGCTCGGGCGCGGTGGACTATCTGCACAAGCCCGTGAACCCGGCGGTGCTGCGCTCCAAGGTTGCCGTGTTCGCCGAACTGGACCGCAAGACCCGCCAGCTGCAGCGCGCCAACAGCGCCCTGCAGGCCGAGGTGGAGGAGAGGCGCCGCGCCGAGGAGATGCTGCGCGAACTCAACGAGACGCTGGAGGGCCGCGTCACCGAGCGCACGGAGGCCTTCCAGGCCGCCGACCGCCGCCTGCGGGCCATGATGAGCAGCATCACCGACGGCCTGCTCCTCATCGAGCATGACGGGCGCATCGGCTACGTCAACGAACAGGGCGCCCGCCTGCTGGGCCGCCGGGCCGTCGAACTGATCGGCCGGCGCAGCGGCGAGGTCTTTGGCGCCGGCGAGTTCGAGGTCGGCTTCGACAGCGCGCGGGCCAAGGGTGGCCAGGCGGTGTCCTTCGAGGCCATGGCGCCCGGCGCGCCGGAGCGCTGGCTGGAATGCCATTGCTACCCGTCCCACGACGGCCTCTCGGTCTATTTCCACGACATCACCGACCGCCGCGAACTGCAGCTGCGCCGCGACCAGCTGCTGTCCGCCGAGCAGGCCGCGCGCGGCGCCGCCGACCAGGCCGCGCACGCCAAGGAGGAGTTCGTCGCCGCCATCAGCCACGAGCTGCGCACGCCGCTGGCCGCCATCCTCGGCTGGGTCAATGTGCTCACCCACCCGGGCGTGCAGCCAGCGATGCTGGAGCGCGGCGTCCAGGCCATCGCGCGCAATGCCCAGGCGCAGGCCGTCCTCGTCGACGACCTGCTGGAGATGAGCCGCATCGTTGCCGGCAAGCAGCTGATGAATGTCGAGCGGGTGGACCTGAACGGCCTGGTTGCGGCCGCCGCCGAAACCGCCCGCCCCACGGCCCAGTCGCGCCAACTCGAGATCGTGCTGCAACTGGCGCCCGAGCCGGCCGAGGTTTTTGGCGACGCGCGCCGGCTCACGCAGATCGTCATGAACCTCGTCACCAACGCGATGAAGTTCACGGCCGCCGGCGGCAGCATCACGCTGTCGACGAAGCTGGAAGGCGCCGTCGTCGAGCTTGCCGTCGGCGACACCGGCCAGGGCATAGACCCCGAGTTCCTGCCTCAGCTCTTCGACCGTTTCACGCAGGCCGACGGCACCGCCTCCAGCGTGCACGGCGGCCTCGGCCTCGGCCTGTCCATCGTCAAGAACCTCGTCGAGCTGCATGGTGGCGGGGTGACGGCCCACAGCGCCGGCCGCGGCCAGGGTTCGACCTTCTGCGTGCGTCTGCCACGCGCCAGCCATTCGCAGGTGGCCGGGGCGCAAGCCGAGGCTGGCGGCGCCGAGCCGCAGATCTGCGGCGTGCGGGTGCTGATGGTGGACGATCACCCCGACGTGCTCGAGGCCCATGCGCGCCTGCTGTCCGAGCGAGGCGCCCAGGTCGTCACGGCCGAGTCGGGCGAGGCGGCCATCGCCCTGCTGCGCAAGCAGAGTTTCGATGTGCTGCTGAGTGATCTCGGCATGCCCGGCATGGGCGGCTACGACCTGATCCGCCATGTGCGCAGCCAGCTCGGCCTGAGCGCCGACGTGCTGCCGGCGGCCGCCGTGACCGCCTATGTGCGGGCCGCCGATCGTGAGGCTGCGCTCGAGGCGGGCTTCCAGCGCTGCCTGCCCAAGGCGGTGTCGCCGAACCTGCTGGCGCGGGCCGTGGCCGAGCTCTCGCTCGCGCGTGCCCCGGCGGCGCCTGAAGCGCCGGCCTTGAAGGTGCTGTTCGTCGAAGACAACGCGGACCTGCGGGAGCAGATCGGTTACTTGCTGGAGGAAGTGGGGCTGCAGCCCGAGAGCTGCGCCACGGCCGAGGAGGCGCTGGCGATCTACGCGCCGGGACGCTTCGACCTGGTGCTGACCGACGTCAGCCTGCCCGGCATGTCGGGCATCGATCTCGCCCGCACCATCCTGCGCCACGTGCCGGACGCCTGGGTCGTGTTCTCTTCAGGCTATTCGATGGGCTCTGACCTGTCGGACTTCGGCCCCAATGTCCGGGCTTTGCTCAAGCCCTTCGACCTGCCCGACCTTCAACAGCTGCTGGCGGAGATGCGCCAGCGCTAGCGACCCGCACCGCGGCCACTGGTCGCAATGCGGTCTTGGCCAAGGCAATCCTTGGCCGAGGGGTTTCGTTTTCAGCGGCCGCGGCGCGGGCCGTAGTCGTCGCGGTCGTGATTGCCGCGGTCGCCGTGGTCGCGGCGGTCATGGTCCCGACCGTGATTCCAGCGGTCGTCGCGGCCTTCCCAGCGGCGCTCATAGACCACTCGGGGAGTCGGCGCGTAGTAGACGTCGCGTTGCACATAGCGCGGCGCGGGCGCATAGCGCACGACCGGGGCAGGCTCGTAATAGACGGGTGCGGGTTCGTAGTAGGCCGGTGCCGGCGCGGGAGCGTAATAGCCGCCGTTGGACACGACGACCCCCGTGGCTGGCAGGCTGATGCCGATGGACCAATGCGTGCCTGCCTGGGCGGATGCGGCACCCAGCAGGGCGGCGGTGGCGGCGAAGGCGGCGATGAGGGGACGAAGCATGGTGTATCTCCTGCAGAGCCAAGCAAGGTGCTGGCCGTGCTCGAACAACGCCCCTCCGCAGCGGTCGTTGACGCCCTCCGGCCCCGGTGCGTAAGAGGGTGTTTCGCAGGTCGCCCAGGGGTTGACCCTTAGGTAAAGCCGCGCGGCGGGCCCGCGTGGCTTGACCGATGCCGCGAGGGGGCTGTTTTCCGAGACTTGCATCACGGTAGCGCCGCCCTTTCGACGTGCGCACCGCATCGGAGACAAGCCATGCAGAACTTGCGCCGCCACCTCGCGTGGGCGGGCGTTGCCATCCTTGGCGCCGCTTCCCTCGCCACCGTGGCCCTGAGCCGCGGCGAGACGATCAGCGCGCTGTGGGTCGTTGCCGCCGCCCTGTGCACCTACCTCATTGCCTATCGCTACTACAGCCTGTTCATTGCCGACAAGGTGCTGGGGCTGGATGCCAAGCGGCAGACGCCGGCCTGGAAGTACAACGACGGCCTGGACTATGTGCCGACCAACAAGCACGTGCTCTATGGCCATCACTTCGCGGCGATTGCCGGCGCCGGCCCGCTGGTCGGCCCCGTGCTGGCGGCGCAGATGGGCTATCTGCCCGGGCTGCTGTGGATCCTGGCGGGCGTCGTCTTTGCCGGCGCGGTGCAGGACTTCATCGTTCTTTTCATTTCCACGCGCCGCGACGGCCGGTCCCTCGGCGACCTCGTCAAGCAGGAGATGGGCACGGTACCGGGCCTGATCGCGCTGTTCGGCGCCTTCATGATCATGATCATCATCCTGGCGGTGCTGGCGCTGATCGTCGTGAAAGCCCTGGCCGACTCGCCCTGGGGCCTGTTCACGGTGGCGGCGACGATTCCGGTGGCGCTGTTCATGGGCGTCTACCTGCGCTTCATCCGCCCGGGCCGCATCGGCGAGGTGTCGGTCATCGGCTTCGTGCTGTTGATGGCGGCCATCTTCGGCGGCCAGGCGGTCAGCGAGAGCGCCACGCTGGCGCCCATCTTCACGCTGGCCCCGACCACCCTCGTCGGCCTGCTGATCGGCTATGGCTTTGTCGCCGCCTGCATCCCGGTGTGGCTGCTGCTCGCGCCGCGCGACTACCTCAGCACCTTCCTGAAGATCGGCACCATCATCGCGCTGGCCATCGGCATCGTCATCGTCGCGCCGCCGCTGAAGATGCCGGCGCTGACGCAGTTCGCGGCCGGCAATGGCCCGGTCTGGGCGGGCAGCCTCTTCCCCTTCCTGTTCATCACCATCGCCTGCGGCGCCGTGTCGGGCTTCCATGCGCTGATCTCGTCGGGTACCAGCCCCAAGCTGCTGGAGAACGAGACGCACGCCCGCTACATCGGCTATGGCGGCATGCTGGCCGAGAGCTTCGTCGCCGTGATGGCGCTGGTGGCGGCTTCGTGCATCGAGCCGGGCGTCTACTTCGCGATGAACAGCCCGGCGGCCGTCGTCGGCAAGGACGCTGCCACGGTCGCGCAGACGCTGTCGACCTGGGGCTTCGTTGTCACCCCCGAGATGCTGACCCAGGCGGCGGCCGACGTCGGCGAGAAAACCATCCTGGCCCGTGCTGGCGGTGCGCCGACGCTGGCCGTGGGCATGGCCGAGATCCTGCACCAGGTGGTGGGCGGCAAGGCGCTGATGGCCTTCTGGTACCACTTCGCCATCCTGTTCGAGGCGCTGTTCATCCTGACCGCCGTGGACGCTGGCACCCGCGCCGGCCGCTTCATGCTGCAGGACCTGCTGGGCAGCTTTGTGCCGTCGCTCAAGCGCACCGAGTCTTGGGTGGCCAACCTGATCGCGACGGGACTGTGCGTGGCGGCCTGGGGCTATTTCCTCTACCAGGGCGTTGTCGATCCGCTCGGTGGCATCAACACGCTGTGGCCGCTGTTCGGCATCGCCAACCAGATGCTGGCCGCCGTCGCGCTGCTGCTGGGCACCGTCGTCATCTTCAAGATGAAGAAGGACCGCTACGCCTGGGTCACGGCCGTGCCTGCTGCCTGGCTGCTGGTGTGCACGATGACGGCCGGCTGGCTGAAGATCTTCGCGGCCGACCCCAAGCTCGGTTTCCTGGCCCATGCCGACAAGTACGCCACGGCAATCGCCGAAGGCAAGGTGCTGGCGCCGGCCAAGACGCTGGACGCGATGTCGCGCGTGGTGTTCAACGATCGCCTGGACGCGGCGCTGTGCGCTCTCTTCATGGGCGTCGTCATCAGCGTGCTGATCTACAGCATCAAGGCCATCCTGGCCGCACGCCGCAGTGGCAAGGTCACGGCACAGGAAACGGCCTTCGTGCTGCTGCCGGCGGGGCAACGTGCTTGAGCTGGGTCGCGAACTGGCCCAGGCGGGCCGGTATCTCACGCAAAGCCTGCGCCTGATGGTGGGCGTGCCGGACTACGGCAGCTACGTGGCCCACCATCAGGCCACGCATCCGGAGCGGGCTGCGATGAGCTATGAGGAGTTCTTCAGGGAGAGGCAGGCGGCGCGCTACGGCGCGCGTGTCGGCAAGTGCTGCTGATATGGTTTGGTTGCTTCTGCCAAGGTCCTCATGACTCGCGTGCAGTGCCGCGGGAATCCGCCCCGCGAGGGCGGGTAACTTTTCTCTGACGCGCCAGAGAAAAGTCACCAAAAGAGGAGCGCTCAATGCAATCCGCACTCGAGCGGGATGAGGCGCTCGCAAGCTCGAACCGGGCCGCACCCCGAAGCGAACCGCTGCGCTCTCGCACACGACTTGTGAAGAGCGCCAGCGATCGGACCTTCAAGCCAGTTAACGCCGGCTGCACGCCGGGCTCATCAGCAAATACCGAACAGCCGCGTCGCCCGAGCGACGCTGCATTGGGCTGTTTTGATGAGCCCGGCGTGCAGCCGCGCG
>NZ_JBFUFR010000069.1:0-22415 GCF_056403315.1 Roseateles sp. P2_H4
CTACGCCCCGACTGAGCCAAGCAGTATAGCCGAGAAATCGGGGTCTCAGCCCAGAAGGCTGGCCCGGATGGCAAGAAGTTCGGCGCGGACCTGCTCCAGCGAGGTCAGCGGGTCGATGGCGAGCACCGGCAGCGTCATCGAGGCCTCGGCGGCCTTGAGTGGCTGGGCATGGGCGTGCGACGACCCGGGGCGGCCCAGGGCGGGCAACTGCACCAGCTCGACCGCGACGTCGAGCTCGTCGCCATCCAGTTCGCCGTCCAAGGCATCGAGGGCCTGGGCCGCCTCGGCTTCGTCGCGGAAGTTCTGCGCTGCACTGGGCGGCAGGCCTTCGCTGAGCTGGTTGCGGGCACCGCTGATGGTGAAGCCCTGGTCATAGAGCAGGTCGCGGATGCGGCGGATCAGCAGCACCTCGTGGTGCTGGTAATAGCGCCGGTTGCCGCGCCGCTTCATGGGCTTGAGCTGGGTGAACTCCTGCTCCCAATAGCGCAGCACATAGGGCTTCACGCCGCACAGTTCGCTGACCTCACCAATGGTGAAGTAGCGTTTGGCGGGGATGGAAGGCAGCGCTTTGTCCATTGAAATCAAGGGCTTCGGAGCGAAAGCTGAGGCAGGACGTCAGACTCTACTCGAAGTCTTCGCCGCTGGGCGCGTCGCCTTGCACCAACCCCTTGAGCTTGTGGGAGGCGTGAAAAGTCACGACGTTGCGGGCCTTGATCGGGATGGATTCGCCGGTGCGCGGGTTGCGGCCCGGGCGCGGCGCCTTGCGGCGGATGTTGAAGTTGCCGAAGCCCGAGAGCTTGACGTCCTGGCCTTTGACGAGGCTGTCGTGCAGGATGTCGAAGAAGGCCTCGACCATGTCCTTGGACTCGCGCTTGTTCAGGCCCAGCTTGTCGAACAGCAGTTCGGCCAGCTCGGCCTTGGTCAGCGTGGGCGTTTCCAGGCTGCCGATGACGACCGCAGCGGCTTCGGATTTCTTGGCGTCGTTCGCGTCCATTGCTCTTCCTGTTCCGGGGTCAGCCGCGCAGGCGCGCGCCGAGTTGGCTGCCGGCGGCCGCCACGATGGCGGCCACGGCCGCCTCGATGCGCTCGTCGGTCAATGTGGCTTCGTCGTCGAGCAGCTCCAGGCGCACGGCCAGGGAACGCTCGTCGGCTTGCAAGTCCGTGCTGCTGGCACCTGCTGCCGGCTTGAATACGTCGAACAGCCTGGCCGAGCGCAGCAGTGCGCCGCCGGCGGCGGTGATGGCGGCCATCAGCGCGTCGTGGGGCGTGCTGTCCTTGACGACAAGGGCCAGGTCGCGCTGCACGGCCTGCTGGCGCGGCAGCGGCTGGCCTTGCGGCAGCGTGCGGGTCAGTGCGGCGTCGAGATCCAGCTCGAAGACGATGGGTGCGCCACCGCTGATCTCGTAGCCTTGGCGCCAGCGCGGGTGCAGCTCGCCGACGATGCCGATGACGGCGCCGTTCAGCTTCACACGGGCGCTGCGACCCGGGTGCAGGGCGGGGTGCTCGGCCGCTTCGAAAGTCAGCGTCTGCGGCGCGAACAGCGCTTCCAGGTCGCCCTTCACGTCGAAGAAGTCGATGGCGCGATCGCGTTGGCTCCACTGCTGCTGATCGGCCGGGCCCCAGGCCAGGCCGCCCAGGCGCAGCGGTTGCTCGATGCCGGCGACCGACAGCGGACCGTTGGCGACTGAGGCATCGCGCTTGAACACGCGGCCCAACTCGAACACGCGCACGCGCGTCGCGCGGCGGGACTGGTTGTGACGCAGCACCTGCACGAGGCTGCCGATCAGGCTGGTACGCATCACCGACAGCGGCGCGGCGATGGGGTTCAGCAGCTTGATCGGATCGGTGACACCGGCCAGCTCGCGCTCCCAGCGTTCCTCGACGAAGCTGAAGTTGATCGTCTCGAAGTAGTCGCGGGCAGCGACCGCGCGGCGCAGCGCGTGGGTGGCCTGGCGCGATTCCGAGCCCGTGCGGCCGACGATGGGTGCCAGCGGCGCGGTGGACGGCAGCGTCGGGTAGCCCAGCACGCGGATGACTTCCTCGATGAGGTCTTCCTCGATCAGGATGTCGAAGCGCCAGCTCGGCGGGGTCACCGTGATGACGCCGTCAACCGACGTGAAGGGCAGGCCCAGGCGCGTGAACACGCCTTCGCATTGCGCCTGCGTCAGCGGCATGCCGATGACTTTGGCCGCGCGGGCCACACGCAGCGCGACGGGCTGGCGCACCGGCACATTGGGCGACTGGTCGTCCATCGGACCGACGCGCGTGTCCGGGGTGCCGCAGATGTCGATGATGAGCTGGGTGATGCGCTCGATGTGCTCGACAGTCTGCGAGGCATCGACACCACGCTCGAAGCGATGGCCGGCGTCGGTCGAGAAGTTGTAGCGGCGGCCGCGGCCCATGACGGCCTCGGGCCACCAGAAGGCGGCCTCGACGTAGACGTTGCGCGTGTCGTCGGACACGGCGGTGTGGTCGCCACCCATGATGCCGGCGAGGGACTCGACCTCGCGCGCATCGCTGATGACGCCGACCTTTTCATCGACAGTGATGGTGTTGCCATTCAGCAGCTTGAGCTGCTCGCCGGCCTTGCCCCAGCGCACCACCAGCTCGCCGCTGATCTTGTCGAGGTCGAAGATGTGCGACGGGCGGCCGTACTCGAACATCACGTAGTTGGAGATGTCGACCAGGGCTGTCACCGAACGCTGGCCGCAGCGCTCCAGGCGCTGGACCATCCAGGCCGGCGTTTGCGCCTTCGTGTCGATGCCCTTGACGATGCGGCCCGAGAAACGGCCACACAGGTCGGTCGCTTCGATGCGGATGGGCAGCTTGTCGTCGATGCCGGGCTTCACCGGCGGGAACTCCGCCTTCAGCAGCGGCGAACCGGTCAACGCGGCCACTTCACGCGCGACGCCAAAGACGCTCAGGCCATGGCCCAGGTTGGGCGTCAGCTTCAGCGTGAACAGCGTGTCGTCGAGGTTCAGGTGCTTGCGGATGTCTTCGCCGATGACTGCATCGGCGGGCAGTTCCAGCAGGCCGCCGTGGTCTTCGCTGAGCTTGAGCTCGCGGGCCGAGCACAGCATGCCGAAGCTGTCGACACCGCGCAGCTTGCCGACGCCGATCTTGAATGGCTTGGCCGCGTCGTCGGTGGGCAGCTCGGCGCCGACGGTGGCCAGCGGCACCTTGATACCGACGCGGGCGTTGGGCGCGCCGCAGACGATCTGCAGGGGCTCCGTGCCGCCGGCGTTGACCTTGCAGACACGCAGCTTGTCGGCGTTGGGGTGCTGTTCGGCTTCGAGGATTTCGGCGACGACGATGCCATGGAAGGGCGGCGCGACGGGGCGCAGCTCTTCGACTTCCATGCCGGACATCGTCAGCAGTTCGGCCAGTTTTTCAGTGGACAGCGGCGGGTTGCAGAACTCGCGCAGCCAGGACTCGGGGAATTGCATAACGATTTACTTGAACTGCGAGAGAAAGCGGAGGTCGCCGTCGAAGAAGGCGCGCAGGTCGTTGACGCCATAGCGCAGCATGGCCAGGCGGTCGATGCCGGAGCCGAAGGCGAAGCCGATGTAGCGCTCGGGGTCCAGGCCCATGTTGCGAATCACCTGCGGGTGCACCTGGCCGGAGCCCGACACCTCCAGCCAGCGGCCCTTCAGCGGGCCGCTCTCGAACATGATGTCGATCTCGGCGCTGGGCTCGGTAAAGGGGAAGTAGCTGGGCCGGAAGCGCAGCTGCAGCTGATCGGTCTCGAAGAAGGCGGTGATGAAGTTGAGATAGACCGCCTTCAGGTCCTTGAACGAGATGTTCTCGCCCACCCACAGGCCTTCGACCTGGTGGAACATCGGCGAGTGGGTCGCATCGCTGTCTACGCGGTAGGTGCGGCCCGGCGCGATGACGCGGATCTCGGGCATGGTCTCCTGGCCCGCATAGCGCTTGGCGTGGGCCTGCGCGTAGCGGATCTGCATCGGGCTGGTGTGCGGGCGCAGGTTCAGCCACGACCCGTTCTCGTCCTTCATGTCGACGTAGAACGTGTCCTGCATGGAGCGGGCAGGGTGGTTCTCGGGGTTGTTCAGCGCCGAGAAGCTGTACCAGTCGGTCTCGATCTCTGGGCCGTCGGCCACGTCGAAGCCCATGGAGGCAAAGATGGCCTCGATGCGCTCCATGGCGCGCGTGATCGGGTGCAGGCCACCGGTGCCGCGGCTGCGGCCGGGAAGCGTCACGTCGAGGGCCTCGGCCTTGAGCTGCTTCTCGAGCTCGGCGGTGGCGAGCGCGTCGCGGCGGGCGGTCAGGGCGGCTTCGATGCCGACCTTGAGCTGGTTGATCTCGGCGCCGCGAGTCTTCTTTTCCTCGATGCTGAGGGCGCCCAGGCCCTTCATCAGTTCGGTCACGCGGCCGGACTTGCCGAGGAAGCGCGCCTTGGCGTTTTCGAGTTCAGCGGGTGTGGGCGCGGCGGCAAAGTCGCTGCGTGCCGCTTCAAGAAGAGCGTCGAGATCAGACATTCGGAATTCGGAATGAAAAAGGGCCGACCCTGGTGGGCCGGCCCTGAAAGTTTGCGTGCCCCGACGCGAGCCAGGGCGAATCGCAATCAGGCGAGCGCGGCCTTCACCTTGGCGAAGATGCTGGCAAAACCAGCCGGGTCGTTCACGGCCAGATCGGCGAGGACCTTGCGGTCGATCTCGATCTGGGCCTTCTTCAGACCCGCCACGAACTTGCTGTAGGACAGACCCAGACCACGCGATGCAGCGTTGATACGGGCGATCCAGAGCTGACGGAAGACGCGCTTCTTGGTACGACGGTCACGGTAGGCGTATTGACCCGCCTTCATCACCGCCTGCTTGGCGATGCGGAAGACGTTCTTACGACGACCCCGGAAGCCCTTGGCCAGAGCCAAGACCTTCTTGTGACGGGCACGAGCGGTTACACCACGTTTGACGCGAGGCATGTGTTTCTCCTTGAGTCAGTGATGAATTACAGGCCAGCAAAGGGCAGCATCTGAGCGATGTGACCCATGTTGGTTTCGTGCACGGTGACGGCGCCGCGGAGCTGACGCTTGTTCTTCGTGGTCTTCTTGGTCAGGATGTGGCGCTTGAACGCCTGACCGCGCTTGACGGTGCCACCCGGACGAACGCGAAAACGCTTTTTCGCGCTGCTCTTGGTCTTCATCTTGGGCATGTGAATGCTCCTTTTAAGTGTGTCCCTGGGGCGGTGACGAAAGAGCCCGTCACGCTTGTTGGCCTCAGGAGACTTGTGAACCGGCAGGCGACCAAACCTGCCGGTTGAACTTCAAAAAACCGCTTACCGCTTCTTGGGGGCCAGCACCATGATCATCTGGCGGCCCTCAAGCTTCGGCATGTTCTCGACGATCGCCACGTCGGCCAGTTCGTCGCGAATCCGCTCCAGCAGGCGCATACCGATGTCCTGGTGGGTGATTTCACGGCCCCGGTAGCGCAGCGTGACCTTGCCCTTGTCACCGTCTTCGGCGATGAAGCGGCGCAGATTGCGCATCTTGATCTGGTAGTCGCCTTCGTCCGTGCCCGGACGGAATTTGACTTCCTTGATTTCGATGATCTTCTGCTTGGACTTGGCTTCGGCAGCGCGCTTTTGCTCCTGGTACTTGAACTTGCCGTAGTCCATCAGCCGGCAGACCGGCGGATTCGCGGTGGCAGAGATCTCGACCAGATCCACATCCATGTCGCCCGCCATACGCAGGGCTTCCTGGATGCTGACGACGCCGATGGGTTCATTCTCGGGGCCGTTCAGGCGGACTTCGGGAGCCATGATTTCGCGGTTCAACCGGTGCTTGCGCTCCGGAATCGCACGACGGTCAGCAAACGTAGCGATGGTGTGGACCTTTCAACGGGCCCCAAGGCGAGGGGCCCAAACAAAACAAATCGCGCCCGGAAGGCTGTCAGACCTTGTTGGTGATGTCTGCGGAGATCCGATCGAGGAAGTCCTGCAGGGGCATCACGCCAAGGTCCTGGTTGCCACGGGCGCGTACCGCAACRCTGCCATTCGCCTTTTCCTTGTCGCCTACGACGAGGATGTACGGCAGCTTTTGCATGGAATGCTGGCGGATTTTATAGGTGATCTTCTCGTTGCGCAAATCCGCCGAGGCCCTAAGCCCTTGTTTTTGCAGCGATTTCACAATTTCAGACACGTAATCGGCCTGCGCGTCGGTGATATTGGCCACCACGACCTGCGTCGGAGCCAGCCAGACGGGCAGGGCGCCGGCATGCTGTTCGATCAGGATGCCGATGAAACGCTCCAGGCTGCCGACGATGGCGCGGTGCAGCATGACTGGGTTTTTATGCAGGCCGTCCTCGTCGACGAACTCGGCGCCCAGGCGGCCCGGCATCGAGAAATCGACCTGCATCGTGCCGCACTGCCACTGGCGGCCCAGGGCGTCTTTCAGCGTGTATTCGATCTTGGGGCCGTAGAAGGCGCCGTCACCGGGCGAGATGATGAAGTCCACGCCCGAGGCGCGCAGCGATTCCATCAGCGCGTGCTCGGCCTTGTCCCAGACCTCGTCGGAGCCGATGCGGGCGTCCGGGCGCGTCGCGACCTTGTAGATGATGTCCGTGAAGCCGAAGTCCTTGTAGACCTTCTGCAGCAGGGCCGTGTAGGCGACGCACTCGGGCAGGATCTGGTCTTCCGTGCAGAAGATGTGGCCGTCGTCCTGCGTGAAGCCACGTACGCGCATGATGCCGTGCAGGCCGCCCGTGGGCTCGTTGCGGTGGCACTGGCCGAACTCGCCGAAGCGCAGCGGCAGGTCGCGGTAGCTCTTCACGCCGTGCTTGAAGATCAGGATGTGGCCGGGACAGTTCATCGGCTTGAGCGCGTAGTCGCGCTTTTCCGATTCCGTCGTGAACATGTTGTCGCGGTATTTGTCCCAGTGGCCCGTGGCCTCCCACAGCGTCTTGTCCAGCAGCTGCGGGCCCTTGACCTCCTGGTAGCCGTTGTCGCGGTAGACACGGCGCATGTACTGCTCCACCTCCTGCCAGATCGTCCAGCCCTTGGGATGCCAGAAGACGACGCCAGGGGCGTGCTCGTCGATGTGGAAGAGGTCGAGTTCCTTGCCGAGACGGCGGTGGTCGCGCTTCTCGGCTTCCTCCAGCATCGTCAGGTATTTCTGCAGGTCATCCTTGGTCGCCCAGGCCGTGCCGTAGACGCGCTGCAGCATCTCGTTGCGATGGTCGCCGCGCCAGTAGGCGCCGGCCACCTTCATCAGCTTGAAGTGCTTGAGCTTGCCCGTGCTGGGCACGTGGGGGCCGCGGCACAGGTCCTCGAACTTGCCCTCGGCGTACAGCGACACGTCCTGGTCGGCGGGGATGCTGCCGATGATCTCGGCCTTGTAGGCCTCGCCCATGGCCTTGAAGTGGGCCACGGCCTCGTCACGGGGCAGCACGCGGCGCACGACCTTTTCGTCCTTCCTGGCCAGCTCGGTCATCTTGGCTTCGATGGCGACCAGGTCCTCGGGCGTGAAGGGGCGCTTGTAGGCAAAGTCGTAATAGAAGCCGTTCTCGATGACCGGGCCGATGGTGACCTGGGCCTCGGGGTAGAGCTCCTTGACGGCATAGGCCAGCAGGTGGGCCGTCGAGTGGCGGATCAGTTCCAGGCCGTCGGCGTCCTTCTCGGTGACGATGGCGAGCTGAACGTCGTGGTCGATGACGTGGCTGAGGTCGACGAGCTTGCCATCGACCTTGCCGCCGAGGGCGGCCTTGGCCAGGCCGGCGCCGATGCTGGCAGCGACGTCGCCGACAGACAGTGCGGCGGGGAACTCACGGCGCGAGCCGTCGGGGAGTTGGATCGAAATCATTGGGGTGCTCCGGGAGCGAGAAACAAAAAAGCGCGGCCACTTGCCGCGCTTGATTGGTGGAGTCCAAAGGACTGGCGTGACGAGCCGCGGCCGACTAGGTACCGGTGAAGGTGGTCGTAGTTCGCGGTGTCATAACCAGGATGCCTTTCTCGCTCTTGTGAGGGGAGGGAGAGGTAATTCTAACGTCCCCTAGCTTGCAGTCTTCTGCCCGAGGGCGGTGCGGCGTAGCCTGCTGCGCATCGTTGCCAGCCGGAGTCCTGCCATGCGCCTTGCCGCCATCGCCTTTTGCGCCATTGGCGCCCTGCTGCCCCTCGGCGCCCAGGCCGCGCCCCGCCAGTTGGATATCGTGCCGCCCGGCGGCTTCCTGAATGTCTGTGCTTCGCCCATTGGCGGCGGCAGCGGCTTCTGGGCCGGCGACGACATCAGCAGCCAGTTCGCCGGCGGCGTCTGCAACACCCACTATTTCAGCAGCGGCACGGTGTCGGACAACGCCAGCTCCAGCGGCGTCCAGATCAGCAACAGCTCCTCGGGCGCCGCCCGCATGGGTTGGGTGCAGATGAGCGCCGAGAACCACGCGCCCGCAGCGACCTGGTTCGCACATGGCGGCGTCAATGGCGGCTATACCGACAGCCTGTCGGTGAACGCGGCCGGCCACGCGGGCGAGTCGGGCTATCTGCTGTTGAGTGTCGCCGTCAAGGGCACGTTGTGGGCCACGGCGGAGGCCGGCGGCACGGGCTTCCAGGTTGTGCCCTATGTCAACCAGGCCCAGCTCAACGCTGCCAATCCGGGCTACGACGACGGCACTTCCAATCACCTGTGGAGCACGGATCGCCAGGTCGGCGCCTGGGGCGTGGGTTCGGCGCCTGATTCCAGCCTGGTGATCAACGAGGTGATCACCTTCAGCTTGCCGGTCGTCATCGGGCAGAGCATGGACGTGGGCATCTACACCCAGGCCGACGCCGGCCAGCGCAGTTCCGGCGGCTTCCCCGGCTGGATGGCCAACAGCGGGCTGTCCTTCACCAGCTATCTCGCCGGCGCCAGCTTGGTGTTGGCTGGCCAGAACGTGCCGGGCTTCAGCATCAGCTCGGCCTCGGGCCTGAACTGGGCGGTGAGCGCCGTTCCCGAACCCGGCGCGTGGCTGCTGATGCTGGCCGGCTTCGGCGTGGTCGTGCTGAGGCGTCGGCGCTAGAGGGGCAGGGCGGTCAGCGAATCGCGCTGCGCCAGCGCGGCGAATTCATCCGCCAGGCGCTGGCTTTGCGTCACCGCGATGCGCCAGCGTCGGCGGCGCTCGGTGGCGTCCAGGGCCATGAAGTCGTTGCGGTCCGGCAGTTTGGCGCCGGGCAACTGGGCGATGAACTCGGGTGACGGGCACAGCAGCACGACGTTGTCGAGGAAATCCGTCGAGCGGTGACGGTGCTTGAGTGCCTTGTCCAGCCAGCCCGGCACGACCTGGCGCTGGAAGTGCGGATAGAGCACCAGCGGCGCGGTGGACGACTGCAGCGCGCGGTAGTCCAGATGCAGGTGGTAGTCGGTGATGCCGCCGTCCCAGTAGGCGCCGSGCGGCSCGCCGGGCAGGTCGTGCTGGGCTTGCAGCCAGAAGGGGATGGAGCAGCTCGCCAGCAGCGCGCCACGCAGGTTGGCGCGCGACAGATGCACCTCCCGGCTCGTGAAGTCGTTCAGCTTCAGCGGCAGGCGGTCGCGCGGGTCGGAGAAGACGACGCGCTCCAGGAAGCGGCCCAGCAGCGGACGCGACAGGGCATTGGCCGCGAACGCACCGAGATAGCCGAGCGGCGTGCGCAGCTTGCCCTCGCGCGCCAGCAGGCCAGCGCGGCCGCGCGACGTGACGACGTGCAGTCGCAGCCGCGGGTGGGCCAGCACGTCCGACTCGCGGCCCTGGAARATCTCGCCCAGGATCTCGCCGAAGCGCTTGCTGACGCCTTCCGGCCGCGGGCGCTTCTCGCCCGGCAACACGTCGTACTCCTGCGTCACATAGGCCTCGGCCATGGTGTCGAAGGCAGCGGCGACGTCCCGGTGTGCCAGCGCGGCCGTCGCCATGCGCCAGGCGCCGATGCTGGCGCCGACGAGATGCACGGTCTGGCGGCTCTGCGGCAGCCAGTCGCCAAAGATGTAGCGGTCCAGGCCGTTGAGGATCAGCCCCTTGGGGCCGCCGGCCGCGGCGGGCATCAGGCCGACGTCTTCGGCGCGCAGGCCGCGCTCGGCCAGGCGCGCGCGGGCGGCCGGGCCGGCAAATACTTGGAGTGCTGCGGAAGTCATCGCCGCAGAAGATAGCCGAGACCGGCTGCGTGGGCTGACACGGTCGGGACGCGAGTCTTTCGGGCCGAGCGCTGGGCTGCTCCCGAGCCGGCCCGTCTGGCGATGTGCTTGCGGCTCAATGCCGCAAGCATCGCCGTCCCCTCGGGGGCTGAGGCCGGACACGTGGCGCCCAGTGGGCGGCATGTGCCTGCCGAAGCACTGCGGCCGCTGGCCGCAGTGCGGTCCCGACCAGACCCGCGCGCGTCCAGCGCCGCGAGGCTGGGCGAGGGGCACCCATTTCTAGAACTTGTGTTCCCAGTTCACCGCCCACCAGGCGACGGGCTTGCGCTCGTTCAGCACGAAGTCCTGCAGGTTGGTGTAGGTCACCCGCGAGCCCTGCTTGGGCTGGAACAGGCCGTTGACGCTGAGGCGCACGCTGTCCTGCTTGCTGACCTGCATCGCGGCGAAGGCGTCCAGCGAGCGCGAGGCCAGGCTTTCCTGGCTTTGCAGGGCGCTCTGCTGCACGTCGAAGTTGGGCGCGATCTGGGCGCTGAAGCCCATGCTGATCGGCATGGACTTCATGCGGTAGTCGGCGCCGAAGTTGAACTGCCAGGGCTGCTGGCCTTCGAGGCGGTTGTTCGGACCGGGAATGTCGTTGACCGACGAGCGGTAGAGGTTGAGCGAGGCGCGCAGCGAGAGCGCTGTCGTCGGGTCGAACAGGCTGGGGAAGAGTTCGCCGGCGCGGCCCTTGACCTCCAGCTCCAGCCCTTGCGTGGTGGCCTTGCTGAGGTTGATCTGGGTGATGACCCAGCGCTGCGTGGGTGCCCAGGTCACCGTTTGCAGGCGCGGCTGGTCGGTGCGGATCAGGTTGGTGATGCGGCGGTGGAAAACGCCCACCGACACCAGGCCGCCGGCCGGCAGATAGCTTTCATAGGCCACGTCCAGGCCGGTTGCCAGCTCGGGCTTCAGCGCCGGGTTGCCGATGCGGTCGGGCGTCGTGCGGGTGTTGCCGACCGTCAGCGGCTCGGTGGTGTTGATGGACGGGCGGTTGATGAGCTGCTGCACATCGGGCGCCTTGTAGCTGCGCGTCAGGCTGGCACGCACCAGGTCGCGGCCCTTGGGGTCGGGCTTGAAGTTCAGGTGCAGCAGCGGCGTCGTGACCTTGCTGGTGCTCTGGAAGTCGGCGCTGCCGTTGATGTCACGGCTGCCTTCGCTCTCCATCTTGATCTGCTCATGGCGCACGCCGAAATAGGCCGACCACTGCTTGTTGATCTCCCATTCGTCCTGGCCATAGAAGGCCGTGCGGGTGATGGTGGCGTTGAAGGGCTGGCCTTCGATGCCGGGCAACAGGTCGACGCCGTTCTCCACAGTGCGACGGTTTTCGTCGCGCACGCGGCGCTCGATCTCGCTGCCGAACGTGACGGTGTGGGCCTCGCCCGCGTACTGGCTGTACTTGCCGGCCAGCGAGGCGTTGCGGTTGCGGTTCTCGCCCGAGGTCGTGCGCACGATGGGCGTGGCGCCGTTGCGGCCTTCGAAGTCGAAGTTGAAGTCGGCACCACCCGAACCCGCGCCAGCGCGCAGCTCGATGCGGCGGTCCTCGTTGAAGCGGTTGTTGTATTGCAGGTTGACGCGGTTGGCCGAGAAGGTACCGCGGTTGCGCGTCGTCTCGTTGATGGTGCGCGGCACATAGAGCGCGTCGCTGTCGGCCAGCTTGGTGACGGTGTTCTCGCCCTCGTTGCGGAAGCGGTTGTTGACGAAGAAGCCTTGCAGGCTCAGCGTCTCGTCGTCGCCCAGCTTCCAGTTCAGGCGCGGCGACACATTGAAGCCGCGGCCGTGGCCTCGGTCCCAGCCTTCGTTGCTGACATGCTGGCGCAACTGCAGCGGCGGCGTCGGGGTGGCGTTGCTCAGCCGCTCACCGTCGAGCTCGTTCCTGAAGTTCCACTGGTAGACCGAGATCGGCAGCACGAAGCCGACGCCGCCGACGATGCGGTCGCCATAGGTGAAGCCGGCGTTGATGACGGGCTTCTCGCTCGCATAGGCCACGCCCAGGCGCAGGTCCTTCTGCACGACGCGCGGCGCGTCCTTCAGGATGATGTTCAGCGTGCCGGCGATGGCCTGGGCGCTCTGGTCGGCCGTGGGGGCCTTGCTGACCTCCAGTCGCTCGACCTGGGCGGGGTTGAGGTTGTCCAGGCTGAAGCCCGGGGGCGCCGGCTCGCCGTTGACGAGGATCTGCGTGTAGGCGCCGCCCAGGCCGCGCATGCGCAGCTGGCCGCCCGTGACGTTGATGCCGGGCAGGCGCTTGAGCACGTCGCTCAGTTGGGTGTCGCCGTACTTGTCCAGCTCCTCGCGGCCATAGAGCTGCTTGGCCACAGGCTCGCGGCGGCGCAGGTCGGTGTCGTTCTGCTGGCGCGTCACCGAGACGCGCTCGAGCTGGTTGCCTTGGGTCGGCGAGGTGGCAGCGCGGTCGACCTCCTGCTGGGCCAGGACCAGGGCTGGGCTGAGCAGAAGCAGCAAGGCGAGGGCGGGGGTTTTCAAGACGGACTCCGGGGATTCTTCGAGGCGGCGCGGACCATAGCGGCAGCGCTGTCGTGGCGCAGCGCCGCTGCGACCAGTTGCGGTTTCAGGGGCGTCAATCGACGGCCCGTGGTGCGGGCCGCCATGATGACGGCGTGATGTGTCAATGACGAAGGTCAGCCCGGGTCAGCGCTTGAGCTTGGCGAACGCGGCCGCCATGGCATTGCCGCCGCTGGTCTGGGCATCGCGCGGGCCGCGCTCGTTGCGGGCAGCAGGGCGGAAATTGTTGTCGGTCTTGGGCCCGCGCGGGGCCTGCGAATCGAGCTTCATCGTGAGCGAAATGCGCTGGCGCGCCAGGTCGACCTCCAGCACCTTGACCTTGACGATGTCACCGGTCTTGACCACCTCGCGGGCGTCGCTGACGAATTTGTTGGCCAACTGGCTGACGTGGATCAGCCCATCCTGGTGCACGCCCAGGTCGACAAAGGCGCCGAACTGCGCGACGTTGCTGACCGTGCCTTCCAGCAGCATGCCGGGCTGCAGGTCCTTGACGTCCTCGACGCCGTCGTTGAAGCGGGCCACCTTGAAGTCCGGGCGCGGGTCGCGGCCGGGCTTTTCCAGTTCGGCCAGCACATCCTTGACGGTGATGAGGCCGAACTTCTCGTCGGCCAGCAGTTCAGGCTTGAGGGTGCGCAGCACCTCGCTGCGACCGACGATGTCGGCGGCGGTGCGCTTGAGCTGGGTCAGCGCCTTCTCCACCAGCGGGTAGGTTTCGGGATGCACGCCGCTGAAGTCCAGCGGGTTGTCGCCGCCGCGGATGCGCAGGAAGCCGGCCGACTGCTCGAAGGTCTTGGGGCCGAGGCCGCTGACGTCGAGCAACTGCTGGCGGTTCCTGAAGGCGCCGTTGGCATCGCGCCAGCGCACGATGCTGCTGGCCACCGATGCCGACAGACCCGAGACACGCGCCAGCAGCGCCTGCGAGGCCGTGTTCAGGTCCACACCCACCTTGTTCACGCAGTCCTCGACGACGGCGTCCAGCGCGCGGGCCATCTCGCTCTGGTTGACGTCATGCTGGTACTGGCCGACGCCGATGCTCTTGGGGTCGATCTTGACCAGTTCGGCCAGCGGGTCCTGCAGGCGGCGGGCAATAGACACGGCGCCGCGCAGCGACACGTCCAGGTCGGGCAGCTCCTTGGAAGCGAACTCGGACGCCGAATACACCGAGGCGCCGGCCTCGCTGACGACGACGCGCTCGATCTGCACGCTGGCGTCCAGCGCCTGCAGCTTCTTGATCAGCTCGCCGGCCAGCTTGTCGGTCTCGCGGCTGGCCGTGCCGTTGCCGATGGCGATCAGGTTGACGCCGTGCGTGGCGCACAGCTTGGCCAGCGTATGCAACGAGCCATCCCAGTCGCGGCGCGGCTCGTGCGGGTAGACAGTGGACGTGTCCAGCACGCGGCCGGTGTCGGAGACGACGGCGACCTTGACGCCGGTGCGGATGCCCGGGTCCAGGCCCATGACGACGCGCTTGCCGGCCGGCGCGGCCAGCAGCAGGTCGCGCAGGTTCTCGGCGAAGACCTTGATGGCGGTGGCCTCCGCCGACTCACGCAGGCGGGCGAACAGGTCGCGCTCCAGGCTCAGCGACAGCTTGACTTTCCAGGTCCAGCCCACGGTCTTGCGGATCAGCGCGTCGCCCGGGCGGTTGGCGTGGCGCCAGCCGAGATGCGAGGCGATGCGGCCTTCGGCGAGCGTGGGCTGGCCGGCGACGACTTCCTCGTCCAGCACCAGCTTGGCGTCCAGCAATTCTTGGGTGCGACCGCGGAAGACGGCCAGGGCCCGGTGCGAGGGCACGGTCTTGATGGTCTCGGCGTAGTCGAAGTAGTCGCGGAACTTGGCGTTGTCCGGCGTGTCCGGGCTCTTGCCGTCCATGATCTTGGACTGGAACAGGCCCACGTCCCACAGCCACTCGCGCAGCTTGCCCACCAGCACGGCGTCCTCGGCCCAGCGCTCGGCCAGCAGGTCGCGCACGCCGTCCAGCACCGCATGCGCGTCGGCGAAACCCGCCTCGGCATTGATGAACTTGGCGGCCTCGGCCAGCGGCTCCAGCGCTGGGTCGGCGAACAGCTGGTCCGCCAGCGGCTCCAGCCCGGCCTCGCGGGCGATCAGCCCCTTGGTGCGGCGCTTGACCTTGTAGGGCAGGTAGAGGTCTTCCAGCTCCTGCTTGGTCGGTGCGGTGCGGATGGCGGCTTCGAGCTCGGGCGTCAGCTTGCCCTGCTCGGCGATGCTCTTGAGCACCGCTTCGCGGCGCTCGGCCAGCTCGCGCAGGTAGGCCAGGCGCGCATCCAGCTCGCGCAGCTGGATGTCGTCGAGGCCGTCGGTGGCCTCCTTGCGGTAGCGGGCGATGAAGGGCACGGTGGCCCCGCCGTCCAGCAGGTCGACGGCGGCCTGCACCTGGGCGGGCCTCACCTTCAGCTCGGCGGCAATCTGGGAAACGATCAGCTTGTTGTCCAAAACGGGCTCGGGAATGCGGGCGAAAAGCCTTTGATTTTCCCACAGGGGTTTTAGTGAAGGGTTCGACGAGCCGCTGCGCGTCTCTCAGGCCGTGCAGCCTGTGGACGCACGCCGCGTCAAGTCTCATTTTCCTGTCACTGCCATCTGTAGCCCTGGGCGCGATTTCTTCGGGTTACCGAGGGTTTGCCAGACCGGACCCCTCCCTACAGTCGCCGGCGCAGTACCGACAGACAAACAAAGACAGGAGACAAGGATGCGGAAGTTTTTTTCTCGCCGGTTTCTGATGGTTCTCGGTATCGCCCTTGCGGCCGGGACCGCCTCAACGGTATTCGCGACCAACTACTCGCTGTGGATCAATGGTCGCACCGGCGGCGGCGTGGCCGGCAACTACGCCGACTTCACCTATTGGGGCCCGGCCGGCACGGCCGCCGGCGTCAACAAGAAAGCCGTCAACTGGGACGGCTACAGCCATGTCTCGGACAAGAACTACCTGATCCGCAACGCGCTGGACTGCTATTGCACCGGCAGCAACTGGTGCTACATCGCCGTGCACAGCGCCGGCAACCTGCAGATCGGCTACACGCTGGCCATGTATGGCGGCTCGTCGCGCTACAAGAAGAACGCGACGCCCGGCGGCGACGGCTCCTGCGCCAACAGCGATGGCACGACGCAGACCGGCTGGAACATCAAATGGGTGGACGTGGCCGCGGGCGCCGCGGGTGGCAGCGAACTGGCCAACGCCGGCGACTGGGCCCTGTCCGAACCGCTGGTGTCGGACCTGAAGACCGGCACGGCCCGCGCCATGTACGACCACAACAACACCCGCAGCAAGATGTTCTATCTGTGGGCCGGCGCCAAGGGCACGCTGTATTCCGGCGTGCTGCCGGGCCAGGACGATGAGGCCATCGCCTACCACTCGGCGGGCGGCATCTCGGGCAGCGGCGGCGGCAGCTACTGCAACCCGAGCGACTGGTTCTGCAACGACCTGACGCTGGGCACCGCGCCGGCCGAGGGTGGCGCGGCGAAATGGAGCAACCACACGGTCGTCTTCCGTGACGACGCCGAGGCCTACAACCACTACACCAACGGCAACTGGCAGGGCACGGTCGGCCTGGTGCGGGCCGACATGGTGAACTACGCCAAGTGAAGCCGGGGTTCTGGCTGGCCGGCGCTGCGCTGGCCGGCCTCATCGCCTGGTGGGTCTGGCCGCGTGGAGCGGCCGTGCCCGAGGCCCGGGCCGCCGTGGCGCGCAGCCATCTGGCGCTGCCCGCCCCGGCCGCATCGACAGGTGCATCTCGTCCGCCAGGCTCGCCGTTCACGGAAGCCGCGCTGCGCGAGCGCATGTCGCAGCGCGATGAACTGCTGCAGCGGCTGGAGCGCGCCAAGCTGACGCTGGCCACCTACCGTGAGCAGACCCGCTACCCGCACGAGTCGCGGCCTATCGATCAGCACCCCGACCAGCTCCACCCCTTCGCGCCCATCCGCGAGAGCCTGCCGCTGCGCTTCCCCGGCGCCAAGGGGGCGGTGCCGGGTGTGCGCATCCTGACGACCCAGGACCGCGTCTTCATGAGTGGCGAGGAAGTCGTCAAGGTCAGCGTCAGCGCGCAGGACGATGCGGGCAGGACGCTGCCCTTGCTGATCACCCGCGCCGTCGCCTTCGACCTGCCAGACCCGCGCCAGGCGGCCGGCCGGCCGCAGCTGGCGCTGGGCTTCACTGGCAGCGAGGGCGTCTACAGCGCCCAGTTCCAGCCCTCGCAGACGGCCTTCGCCGACTTCGCCGGCACGCTGCGCCTGCAGGTCATGCTGAGCCAGGACGGCCGCCAGGGCGTCGTCAACTTCGACGTCGTCTACCAGCCGGGGGTGCCGGCCGAATGGGGCGCCATCAGCGACCGCGTGGCCGACGGCTCACTGGACTTTGTCGTCGGGCTCAACGTCAAGCAGGCGGGCCGCTACGTCGTCAACGCGCGTGTCGACGACGCCAAGGGCCAGCCTTTTGCGCTGGTCAGCTTCAACGAGGAGCTGGGGGCAGGCGCCCAGACCGCGCGGCTGCGCGTCTTCGGCAAGCTGCTGCGCGACGGTGCGCCGGCGATGCCGCTGCGGCTGCGCGATCTGCAGGGTTTTCTGTTGATGGAGGACCGCTTCCCGGACCGCGCGATGCTGCCGCGGCGCGAGGGCGTCGTCTACAAGAGCGGCAGCTATGCGCTCAAGGCCTTCTCGGATGCGGAGTGGACGAGCGAGGAGCGCAATCGCTACCTTGCCGAGCTGGGCAAGGACGTCAGCCAGCTGGAGACGCAGCTCGGGAAACACTGAGCCAACTCGCGAGGCCTTGCGCCGCCACGCGGCCGCTGGCGATGCTGGCCGTCAGCAGATAGCCGCCGGTCGGCGCTTCCCAGTCCAGCATCTCGCCCGCGACGAAGACGCCGGGCAGGGCCTTGAGCATCAGGCCGTCGTCCAGCGCCTCAAAGCGCACGCCGCCCGCCGTGCTGATCGCTTCGGCCACGGGACGGGGCGCGTGCAGCGTCAGCGGCAGATGCTTCATTGCGGCGGCCAGCGTGGCGGCGTCCAGCATCTGCTCGCGCGTCAGCAATTCGTGCAGCAGGCCGAGCTTGAGCGGATTCAGGTGCAGGCGGCTCTTCAGGTGCGAGGACAGCGAGCGGCTGCCGCGCGGGTGCTTGACTTCGGCGAGCACACGCTCGGGCGTGAGCTGCGGCAGCAGGTCGAGGTGGAGCGTGGCCGAACCGGTGGTCGCGATCTGCTCGCGCAGCGCGCTGCTGGCGGCGTAGACCAGGGAGCCCTCGATGCCGGTGGCCGTGATGACGAACTCGCCGGGGCGCTTGGCGAATCCGTCGGTCTCGAGCGCGACGGGTTTGATCGGCTGGCCGGCGAACTCGGTGGCAAAGCGTTCGCTCCAGCCGGGGCCTGTGGCTTGGGCTGCCGTGGCGCCGACGTCGAAGCCGCAGTTGGCGGCTTGGAAGGGAGCGATGTCGACACCGCGCGCGGCGAGCCAGGGGGCCCAGGCCCCATCGGAGCCGAGCTGCGGCCACGAGGCGCCGCCCAGCGCAAGCAGGGTTGCTTGCGGTGCCACGAGACGTTCACCGTCGGGCGTGTCGAAGCGCAGCGCGCCATCGTCAGCCCAGCCCGTCCAGCGATGACGCATCGCGAACTTGACGCCCGCCACGCGCAGCCGGTGCAGCCAGGCGCGCAGCAGCGGCGCGGCCTTCAGGTCTTTGGGAAAGACGCGACCCGAGGTGCCGACGAATGTCTCGACGCCCAGGCCCGTGGCCCAGGCGCGCAGCGCGTCGCCATCAAAGGCGCGCAGCAGCGGTTCGATCTCGGCAGCGCGTGCGCCGAAGCGGCCCACGAAAGGTTCGAAGGGCTCGGAGTGGGTCAGGTTGAGGCCGCCCTTGCCGGCCAGCAGGAATTTGCGGCCGACGCTGGGCTTGGCGTCATAGACGGTGACAGCGCGGCCGGTTGCGGCCAGCACTTCGGCGGCCATCAGGCCGGCAGGGCCGCCGCCAATGATGGCGATATCGGCCTTGAGATCTTGGGGATGCATGCCGGATTCTAGGAACTGGTGCCCGCGGCGCTGTCGCATCGGGCCTTCACGGCATCAGGATCCGCGGCGCTCAGGCCCCTACCGGCACCGCCAGGGCGTTGTTGCCCCAGCACTGCTCGTATTTCCAGCCTGTCAGCTCCTCGGCCACGGCACGGGCCTCTGCAGGGGCGTCGGCAATGCGGCCACCGGCCTTGATGCGGGCGATCTCTTCCAGCAGGACGGCGTGGTTCTTGCGGTCGAGCTTCATCTGGGTGGTGTAGTAGATGCCACCCAGGCCGAGGCCGATCACGCCCAGGGTGAAGATGCCGATGATGGCGTTGATCGCGGTGTCCGGCTGGCTGGCCTGGCCGGAGAGGAAGCCGAACTGGCCCAATGTCCAGCCCATGGCGAAGACGATGGCTGAGCGGGTGATCTTGCCGGCGAAGGTCATGGCGCCGGCATAGATGCCTTCACGCCGTCGGCCCGTCAGCACCTCGTCGACGTCGGCCAGGAAGGTGTAGACCGTCCAGGGGATGTAGTAGACGCCGCCGGTGCCCAGGCCGAACACGGCCGTGATGGCGAAGAGGGCGATGGCCGTGGTTTCCTTGGACCAGCCCAGGTAGAACAGCGCGGCATAGGCCAGCACGCTGCCGCAAACGACGAGCAGGGCGATACGGTAGGGGCGTGCAAAACCGAATTTGATGCACAGACCGATGAACAGCATGGTCGATATCAGCTGCATCACCGAGCTGAAACTGTTCAGGTAGCCGACAACGGATTTGTCCTGCCCCATGCAGAAGACGATGAAATAGGTAAATATCGAAGCGAACAGCCATTCCGCTCCAAACCCCAGCAGATACATGCCGAGGTGTTTGCGGAAGATCTTCAGATGAAAGGTGGACAGCATGTCCACGGCGAGTTTCCTGAGGGCTTTGCCCAGGCTGCCGGCGCGTTCCTGCACCACCTCGTTGAAGGGCCGCTCCCAGGAGGAGAAGTAGAGGGCCGCCATGGCGGCGCACATGATGAGGGCGTAGATGATGCCTGTCAGCAGGAAGGGCGTGGCCGACTCCTTGCTGTAGACCAGGAAGAGCTGGGCCGGGATGAAGGCAGCCAGGAAGTTGGCGCCCTTGCCGAACATGGCCTTGGAGCCCGTGAGTTTGGAGCGGACGGCAAAATCCGTGGTCATCTCCGTCGCCAGGGTTTCGTAGGGCACCATGATCATCGTGTAGACCAGCTCGAAGAGGGCATACATGCTCAGGTAGTACCAGAACCCGAAACCCTCGATCCACATCAAGGGATACAGCAGCACTGCCGGGATGCCGATCAAAATGAAAAATCGTCGGCGCCCGAACCTGCGGCCCAATCGCGTGTTGTAGAAGTTGTCGCTGATATACCCCATCACGGGGTTGCTGATGGCGTCCAGGATGCTGGCCACCGAGAAGATCGTGGCCGCCTCGACGACCGTCAGTCCGCAGAAGGTCGTGTAGAAATAGAGCAGCCAGGCCGCCGCGATGGCCAGGGCGCCGCTGCCCAGCAGGTTGGCACTGCCATAGCTCAGCGTGTGCCTCATCGAGATCGTTCTGCTCATGACTTGCTGTCTCCGGTATTTTCGGAAGGCAGTTTCATTTTTTGTGACCTGTCGTTCCGTGAGATGAGTATCCCATTTCCGGATGCATTGGGGCCTGCCGTCAACCCTGGGCTTCTCGCTGTTCCATGCGCTGCGGCCCTGCCGGCTATGGCCGGCAGGGCTCAGTGCAGGTGCAGTCGCTGCGAAGGGTGGCTGGCGAGACCGACGCGAAGGTCAGGCCCCGCCGGGCGCGCTCAATCGGCGCGCAGCTTGGCGCGCAGGCCGGCGCCGATCTCGGGCCGGTCGGCGAAGGCGTCGGTGGGGTTGCGCAGCAGCATGACGTCTTCCATGCGCGTCTGCACGCCGGCGAGCGCCTGCGGGTGGCTGAAGATGTAGAACTTGTTGTGGTCGATGGCGTCGAACACCATCGCGGCGACGTCGGCCGCCGTCAGCTTGCCCGAGGACACGGCCTTATCGGTCTGGGCCTGGGAGATCAGCTGGCTCTTGGTCGGCTTGGCGCTGGCGAACTCGCTCGGGCGGTTGCGATGGCTCTGGCTGATGCCGGTGGGCACGAAGAAGGGGCAGAGCACCGAGGCATGGACCTGGTCGGTCACCAGCGACAGGTCCTGGTAGAGGGTCTCGGACAGCGACACCACCGCGTGCTTGGACACGTTGTAGACGCCCATATTGGGCGGGTTCAGCATGCCGGCCATGGAGGCGGTGTTGACGATGTGGCCCGAGTAGGCCGGGTCGGCCTTGGCGGCGGCCAGCATCATGGGCGTGAACAGGCGCACGCCATGCACGACGCCCATCACGTTGACGCCCATGACCCATTCCCAGTCGGCCAGGGAGTTCTCCCAGATCAGGCCGCCCGAGCCGACGCCGGCGTTGTTGAAGACGAAGTGGGGCGCGCCAAAGCGCTGCTGCACCGCGTCCGCCAACGCCTGCATCTGATCGGCCTTGGCGACGTCGACGACACGGGCCAGCACTTCGACGTCCTTGAACTCGGACGCGGCCTTGTCGAGCGCATCGGCCTGCACGTCGACAAGGACGAGGTTCATGCCGCGCTGGGCGGCGAGGCGGGCGGTTTCCAGGCCGAAGCCGGAGCCTGCGCCGGTGATGACAGCGGTTTGCTTGCTCATGTGTTGGTCTCCTTGTGCATTTCGATGTGGGCGATGCCGTCTTCCATGTATTGCTCGCCGATCGGCGTGAAACCGAAGCTGGCGTAGAAGCGCTCCAGATGGGCCTGGGCATGCAGCGTGATCGCGTGGCCGGGCCACAGCCGCCCGCACTCAACGAGGGCCTGGGCCATCAGCGCGCGGCCGACGCCACCGCTGCGCGCCGCGGGCGACGTGACGACACGGCCGATGAGGGCGTCGGCCGCCTTCAGGCCGGGCGGGATCAGCCGCGCATAGGCCTTGAGCCGGCCGTCGTCGCCCTGGCCCAGCAGATGCCAGGTCTGGCGGTCCAGGCCGTCGATGTCGAGGAAGACGCAGTGCTGCTCGACGACGAAGACCTCGGAGCGCAGGGCCAGCACGTCGTAGAGCTGCGTCGTGCTCAGCTCGTCGAAAGGGACGCAGGTCCAGCGCATCAGACGAGCTTGACGAGCTGCTTGCCGAAGTTCCTGCCTTTGAGCAGGCCGATGAAGGCCTCGGGCGCGCTGGCAATGCCGTCGGCAATCGATTCGCGGAACTTCAGCTTGCCGGTCGCGACCAGCGTGCCCAGCTCCTTCAGCGCCTCGGGCCAGACTTCCATGTGCTCGGACACGATGAAGCCTTCGACCTTCATGCGGTTGGTCAGGATGAGCTGCGGATAGGTTAGCGGGATGGGTTCGCCGTTGTAGCCGGAAATCATGCCGCACATGGCGATGCGGCTGAAGGCATTGGCGCGCAGCAGCACGGCGTCCAGGATCATGCCGCCGACGTTCTCGAAATAGCCGTCGATGCCGCTCGGGCACTCGGCCTTCAGCGCGGCGGACAGCGACTTCACATCGGGGTGCTGCTTGTAGTCGATGCAGGCATCAAAGCCCAGTTCCTCGACGACGTAGCGGCACTTGTCCGCACCGCCGGCCAGGCCGACCGCGCGGGCGCCACGCGCCTTGGCGAGTTGGCCGACGACGCTGCCGACGGCACCGCTGGCGGCGCTGACGACGACCGTCTCACCAGCCTTCACGTTGATGATCTTCATCAGGCCATACCAGGCCGTCACGCCGGGCATGCCGACCG
>NZ_JBFUFR010000070.1:0-21939 GCF_056403315.1 Roseateles sp. P2_H4
CTGCAGGCGCGTCGCCTGGGCACGCCCGAATCCGCCCTGCCCACCCTGCCCCTGGCCGAGCTGAAGATCAGTGGCACCCAGCGCGTCAATGCCGAAGCCCTGCGCGCCGAGCTGGCCCTGCAGCCCGGCGAGCGGGTCGGCCGCGCGGAGCTGACCCGCGCCGTCGAGCGCCTGGACGGCACCGGCGACTTCGAGCGCATCGAGACCGAGATCGACGACCGCGAGGGGCGGCGCTTCGTCGAGCTCAAGCTCACCGAGGCCGACTGGGCCGCCAGCCGCGTGCGCTTCGGCCTGGAGCTCTACAGCAACTTCGCCGACGCCAACCGCTACTCCCTCGTCGGCATGCACGTGGCCGACTGGCTCAACCGCTGGGGCGCCGAACTGCGCACCGTGGCCCGCATCGGCTCCACCCGCGGGCTCAACACCGAGTTCTATCAGCCGCTGGGCCCGGGCTCACGCTGGTTCGCGGCCGCCAAGGTCGGCTTCGAGGCCGGCAGCAACGATGTCTTCAACCAGGGCCAGCGCGCCTTGCGCCTGTCCAGCAGCCTGGCCAGCGGCCAGCTCGAACTCGGCCACCGCATCGCCGGCCTGGGTGATTTGCGGCTGGGCATAGGCAAGCTGCGCGCCTCCGATGAAGTCATCATCCCGGTGCTGCCCGAAGGCGGCCGGCGCTCGCAGACCTATGCCCAGCAATACCTGGAACTGCACACCGACACGCTGGACTCCCTGGCCTTCCCCAGCCGCGGCCAGTGGACGACGGCGCGCATCGAATGGCTGCACCCGCGCGGCGAGGACAGCGTCATCAACGCCTCGCTGATCGGCCTGTCGGCCTTCCGCCTGGGCGAGTGGGCCGGCCAGCTCTATGGCGAGGCGGCGCATGCGGAGCGCGGCCAGGCACGCTCACTGGGCGGCTATCTGCGCCTGTCCGGCACGCCCGATGCGTCGCTGGTGGGCGAGAACATGACCCTGCTGCGCCTCGTCATGGCGCGGCGCATCGGCGAGATGCCGGTGGGCCTGGGCGGTGCCGTGCGCATCGGCTTCTCGCTGGAGACGGGTGCCATCGGCGCCGGCTCGGGGCTCAAGCTGTCCAACCTGCCCAGCAGCGGCTGGAAGCAGGCCGTCAGCGGCTTCCTCAGCGTGGACACGCGCTTCGGGCCTTTCTACCTGGCGCTCGGCGCGACGCGCGGTGGCGAGACGGCCGCCTATTTGCTGCTCGGACCGAGCTGGTAGAGAAAATGGCAGTCAAGCCCCGCTCTCATCTGCCGATAAGCCTGTTGAACGGGCCTGCAGCATTCGCAGGTCGGCACATTCCAGGAGCCGAGGAGCATCCCATGACGACATCGTTGCATCGAATCACACGGCTTCAGGGCCTGCTCGCGCTGAGCGCCCTGGTGCTGCTGGGCGCCGCCGGCATGCGGTCCGTGCAGGCCGCCGACAACGCCACCGCCACCGCCACGGGCGTCGTGCTGCAACCCATCGCGGTGACCAAGGCCGCCGACCTCGTGTTCGGCAATCTCGTCGCCGGCAACGGCATCGTGACGCTGGCGACCGACGGCACCCGCACCAAGTCCGGCGCCGCCGCGCTGCCCACAGGCGTCGCCGGCGTGGCCGCACGCTTCGACGTGACCGGTTCCGGCAACAACACCTTCTCCATCGACTACACCGGCAGCGACACCGTGCTGACCGATGCCAGCGCCAACACGATGGCCGTCGACTGGATCACCGAGGCGTTGGCAGCGGCCACTGCCACCGGCAAGACCGATGAAACCTCCGACGCGGCGACCGGCACGCTGTCCTCCGGCGCGGCCTATATCTTCGTCGGCGGCAAGCTGACCGTCGGCGCCGCCCAGGCTGCGGGCACCTACACGGGCGTCGTCAAGGTGACCGTCGCCTACAACTGAGGCTGCACGCCATCGCGGCCATGACGACCGCCCGCCACACCACCCTCGGCACCACCGCCGCGCTGCTGTGCAGCCTGATGCCGGCGGGCCCGGCCGTGGGCGCCAGCGCCACGGCCCAGGCCAGCGCCGCGGTCATCGTGCCGGTGACGGTCACCGCCTGGCTGGGCGTGCCCGTCAGCGTGCAGGACCTGCTGCTGGCCCAGGACGCTCCCGCGGGCCCGGCGACCGGCGCCCTGGTGCCGCGCGTCGCCAGCGCCACCACACCGGCCAGCCTGCGCGCCCTGCCCGTCTGGATCGCTGCCGCCGTGGAGTCCCGGCAGGCCTTCGGCGTCGACATCGTCCCCACGACCGGTGCAGCGCTGCTGGCACGCGGCCCGGCAGCGGCCGTGTCGGTGGCTGCCGCCACGCCCACGGGCGACGGCGGCGATGGCGAGGCCCCGCTCGTCATCATCGTCGCCTTCAACTGAGGCCATGCGCCAACCGGCCTGGCACCTCGCCCTGCCCTGGCTGCTGCTGCTCGCCAGCGTGTCGGCCTCGGGCCAGACCCTGGTCAACACGGGCGGCCTGTCCTTCGGCGCCTTCACGGCGGGCAGTGGCGGCACGGTCACCGTCACGCCGGGCGGCGCCCGCATGAAGACGGGCAGCGTCATCCTCGTCAATCAGGCCGGTACGGCCAGCGCCGCGCAGTTCACGATCACGGGCACGCCGAGTGCCGTCTTCGTCATCACGCTGCCGGCGGACGGCACCACCTTCCTCACCGACGGTGCCAGCGGCAGCATGGCGTTGAACAGCTTTGTCAGCAGCCCCTCGGGCACTGGCGTGCTGTCGGGCGGCGGCACGCAGACCATCAACGTCGGGGCGACGCTGAGCGTCGGCAACCTGCAGGCCACGGGCAGCTATTCCGGCAGCTTCAACGTGACGGTGAACTACCAGTAACGAACTGCACGGCAACTGCCGCGCTTTTCCGAGCTTTGCCGCGCTCAAGTCCTGGCGACCATGCCGGCATGCGTGCAACACCCCAGCTTTTCCTGCTTGCGGCCCTCGGGCTGCTGCTGCCGCACGCCGCCTTCGCGGACCTGATGCTCTTCCCCACGCGCATCGTCTTCGACAAGCAGCAGCGCGCCGCCCAGGTCGAACTGATGAACCAGGGCAAGACGCCCGAGACCTACCGCATCAACCTCGTCAACCGCCGCATGGGCCCGAACGGCGAGTTCATCGCCATCGACGCACCCGGCCCCGGCGAGCAGTTCGCCGATGCCATGCTGCGCTACTCGCCGCGCCAGGTCACCATCCCGCCCGGTGGCTCGCAGATCGTGCGCATCCTGCTGCGCAAGCCCGAGGATCTCGCCAGCGGCGAATACCGCTCCCATCTGCAATTCGACCGCGTGGCCGAGGCGACGGGCGCCAGCAGCGTCGAGGACGTGGCCAGGCGCGAAGGCAAGGACGTCGGCATCGTCATCCAGGCCCTGGTGGGTGCGTCCATCCCGGTCATCGTCAGGCAAGGCGAGACCCATGCCAAGGTCGAGCTGTCCGAACTGGGCTTGCAGCCGGCGTCGGCGGCGGGCCCAGGCACCCTGTCCTTCCAGATGAAGCGCGAAGGCAACCGCTCCGTCTATGGCGACCTGGTCGCCACCTTCACGACCACGGCCGGCGTCACCTTCGAGGTGGCGCGCGCCGGCGGCGTGGCCGTCTACGTGCCCAATGCGGCCCGGCGCGTGCAACTGCCGCTGCAGCTGCCCTCGGGCAACACCCTGCCCGCCGGCACGCTGAAGCTGGCCCTGCGCGAACGTCCCGAATCCGGCGGCAAGCTGCTGGCCGAGACCAGCCTCGCCCTCCCCTGACGGCCGGCGCCCGCGCGATGCGCGCCATGGCCCTGCCCCGCCTTCTCCGCGCCATCGCCGCGGCCCTGCTGGCCGCGCCGCTGCTGCTCGCCCAAGCCGCGCCGGACGACGCCGCGACACCGCTGCGCCGCCTTGAAGTACAGCTCAACGGCCGCAGCCTCGCCGAACCGCTCGACGCCTACCAGACCGACTACCAGGTGCTGCTGCCGCTGGGCAGCATCTCCAGGCTGCTCGGACTGGACATCCGCGTGCAGACCGTGTCGGGCCGCGCCGCCGGCACGCTGCCGGGTTCGGGCGAGCCCTTCTGCCTGGACCTGGTCGAGTCCAGCATGCGCATCGGCGAACGGCGCCAGTCCTTCGAGCCGCGCTTGGCCCAGGCCATAGGCGGCGACATCTATGTGTCGACGCAGCTGCTGGCGCGCTGGCTGAACCTGGAACTGGCCGTCGACCTGCCGCACTGGCAGCTGCGCCTGCGCGCCCGCGACGCCGTGGTGGCCCAGCCGCCCGCACCGCCGCGGCCGGCGGGGCCACGCCGCATCGACGAGACCAACCTCCTCGTGCTGGAGGTGATGCTGGACGGCCAGGTGGTGTCCGACAGCCTCAGCGCCTACCAGGACGGCACCCAGACCCTGCTGCCGCTGGGCGAGCTGTCGCGCCTGCTGATGCTGGCCATCCAGGTGAAGCCTGACCGCGGCAGCGCAGACGGCCGGCTGCCCGGCGAGCGCGGCTTCGCGCTGAACCTGGCCGAGTCCCTCGTCAGCCTGGGCGGCCGGGAGCAGAACTTCGAGCCGCGCCTGGCCGGCGTCGTCGGCGACGACATCTATGTGTCACGCCAGCTGCTGACGCGCTGGCTGCCGCTGGAGCTGCAGGTCGACCTCACCACCCTCAAGCTGAAGGTCGTGCCGCGCGAGAAGCTGCCGCTGCAGGAGAGGCTGGAGCGCGAGCGCCTGGCCGCGGCCCTGGCCGGCGTGCAGCCCGCCGAGCGGCCGAACTACCCGTATGCGCCGTCCACGCCGGCGCTGATCGACGTGCCGTCCATCGACCAGTCCTTCGGCGCCGACGCGCGCCGCGGCCGCAACTCGCGCCAGTACAAGGCCGCCTACACCGCCTTCATCACCAGCGACCTGCTCGGCATGGAGGGCTCGGCCTATGTGCTCAAGACCCAGGACAAGGCCAGGCCCGACCTGCGCCTGACGCTGGCCCGCAACGATCCTGACGCCGGCCTGCTCGGGCCCCTGCAGGCGCGCTCCGTGGCGCTGGGCAATCTCGCGCTGCCCAGTGTGCGCAACGTCATGCAGGGCAGCGCCAAGGGCAATGGCGTGTCGGTCAGCAACCGGCCGCTGGACCAGCCCAACAGCTTCGACCGCCACAGCCTGCGCGGCGACCTGCAGCCAGGCTGGGACGTGACGCTGTACTACAACGACCAGCTGCTGGGCTACCAGTCCTCGCGCGCCGATGGCCAGTACGCCTTCGACGACCTGCCGCTGTCCTTCGGTCCCAACGAGTTCCGCCTCGTCTTCCACGGCCCGCTGGGCCAGCTGCGCGTGGAGAAACAGAGCTTCCTGCTCGACCAGGCCAGCGTGAAGCCCGGCCAGGTCTTCTACACGCTGGCCTCGCAGGTGGCCGACGACGGCTCGGTGCGCAGCGTGGCCCAGGCCGACATCGGCATCGGCAAGAAGCTGACCGGCAAGGTCGGCCTGGTGCGCCGCCCGCGCCTGGTGGCCGGCGTCGTCACCGAGGCCCTGGACTACGGCCAGCTCGGCCTGCTGGCCTATCTCGACTCGATGATCCTCAGCTCGCAGCTCGTCGGCATGCGCGGCGGCGGCGCCCTGGGCGAGGTTGGCATGAAGACGCGCCTGGGCAGCTTCGCGCTGGACCTGCTGCACACCCAGCGCCAGGGCAATTTCGTCAACGACCAGTTCGCCGACGTGGCCGGCGGCGTGCGCCAGCGCGACGAACTGCGCCTGCAGGGCGGCGTGCGCCTGGGCGGGCTGCCGCGCGTCGTCATCGATTTCAACGCCGTGCGCAACAAGCTGGACCGCGGGCCGGCCAACGTCCAGCTCGGCCTGCGCACCTCCAGCATGCTGTGGGGCACGGCCCTGTCCAACAGCCTGCGCTGGCAGCGCAACGGCGATGACAGCGTCACCGACGGCACGCTGCAGATCAGCCGGCGCGTCGCCGACATCGGCCTGAACGCGCAGTTCAACTACCGGCTGCAGCCCGGCGCCAGCCTGCAGGCCGTCGCCATCAGCGCCGACCGCAGCCTCGGCGACGGCTATCTGCTCAACGCCGGCCTGCTGCGCAGCATGGACTCGGGCCTGACGCTGGTGGCGGCGGGCTTCAGCAAGAACCTTGGGACATTCGGCCTGGCGATGAGCGCCAGCTACTCCAGCCAGCACGAGCTGGCCGTGGGCATGCAGCTCTTCGTCGCGCTGGACCGCGACCCGCGCAGCGGCCGCTGGCAGCTGGATGGCCAGCCACTGGCCGGCAGCGGCGCCGTGTCGGCCCGGGCCTTCGTCGACCGCAACATGAACGGCATCCGCGACCCCGACGAGGATTTCGTGCCCAACGCCGGCTTCCTGCTCAACGGCGGCGGCCGCCACCCGCGCCTGACCGACGCCGGCGGCGTCGCGCTGCTGAACCGCCTGGCACCCGGCCGCTATGCCGATATCGCGCTGGACCCCACCACGCTGGAAGACCCGCAGTGGAAGCCGCTGACGCCCGGCGTGCGCGTGCTGCCCCGACCCGGCCGCGTCGAGCAGCTGGAGTTCCCGGTCGTGCTGACCTCCGAGGTCGAGGGCACCATCTATCTGGTCGAAGCGGGTGCCAAGAAGCGCGGCATCGGCGACGCGCAGGTGGAGCTGGTCAATGCCAAGGGCGAGGTCGTCGCGACGACGACCAGCTCGGCGGACGGCTACTACCTCTTCCACCAGGTCACGCCTGGCGCGCTGCGCCTGCGCATCGCACCCGAGCAGGCGGCCAAGCTCAAGCTGAAGGGCAAGCTGGAACGCGGCCTGGACGTGCCGGCCAACGGGGACTTCCTGAGCGGTGAGGATCTGGAGCTCAGGCTCTGAGGCAGCGCTCGGCCAGCTCGAAATCCTCCGGCCACGTCACCTTGAAGTTGGCCATCGACGCACGCACCAGCAGTGGCGCCAGACCCAGGGCCTCGACGGCGCTGGCTTCGTCGGTGGCGGCCGCACCCATCGCGGTCAAGGCCTTCTCGACGAGGCCGAGGCGGAACATCTGCGGTGTCTGCGCGGCCCATTTGCCGCGGCGGTCCACGGTGGCTGTCACGCGGCCATCGGCGTCGCCGGCCTTCAGCGTGTCGGCGATGGGCTGGGCCAGCAGGCCTCCGACGGCGTCGTCGGCACAAGCATCGATCAGCGCATCCACCCACTCGGGACGCAGCAGGCAGCGGGCGGCGTCGTGCACCAGCACCCAGTCGGCGTCGCTCGCGCCGCGACGGCGCAGCTCGGCCAGACCGCCCAGCACGCTCTCGGCGCGGCTGGCACCGCCGACGCGGGCGACCCAGCCGCCATGGCCCGGCAACGCGGTCTCGAAGCGGTCATCGGCGGGCGACAGCACGACCAGGGTCTGCGCGACACGCGGCACAGCCGCGAGGGCGGCGAGCGTGTGGGCCAGCATGGGCCGGCCGGCGATGTCGACGTATTGCTTGGGGATGCCGGCGCCGGAGCGCTCGCCGATGCCGGCGGCGGGAACAAGGGCGAAGAAACGTGTCATGCCCGCATCTTCTCAAGCGCGCGCTGCACGGCCGCCAACACGGCCTGGGGCGCCTCCATCTGCGGGTAGTGGCCCACACGCGCCAACTCGACGACGTCGGCGGAAATCTGCAGCTCGCGCAGCCGCGCAATCATGTGCGCGCCCGAGATCGGGTCGGCGCTGCCATTGATGACGGTCAGCGGCACGGGGCAGCGCTGCAGGGCACCGACCCAGCGCTCGCGGTTCTCGCGGCGCTCGACCATGTAGCGGATCAGCCCGGGCAAGGCGAGGCGGCCGTCGTCGCGGCTCATCAGCGCCCACATCGCGTCAAGCTCTTCGGTGCCTGGCTTGGTATCACCAGCAATCGCCGTCAGGTTCGCCCCCAGCTTGGCGCGACTGGACAGACGGGCGATCAGCGGGCCCAGCGGCGACAGCAAAAGCTTCTGCAGCAGCACCGGCCGGTGCGTTTCGGGGAAGAGGCCGCCATTGAGCAGCATGACGCCGCGCAGCTTGACCGGCAGACGGCCATCGATGGCGCGGGCGATCAGCTCCTGGGCGACCGTGTCGCCGAGGTCATGGGCGAGCACCGCGCATTCCTGGACGCCCGCTTCGGCCAGCGCGGCCAGAAAGAGGTCGGCCTGCTCGCCCACCGTGTAGCGGTGGCCGCGCGGCTTGGCGGAGAAGCCCAGGCCCAGCATGTCGGCGGCCACCAGCCGGTGGCTGCGCGCCAGGTCCGGCCAGAGCTTGCACCAGTCCCAGCTCGCCGTCGGGAAGCCGTGGATCAGCAGCAGTGCCGGCGCATCGGGCGGGCCATCGGTGCGGATGAAGACGCGGTAACCGTTGAACAGGAAATACCGGCCCGCCGCCTGCCAGGCCTCGACGCTGGGCGTCACGCGTCGTGCCCGGGGTTCTGGCGCGCCAGGCGGCGCAGCAGCCCCGGCCAGGCCAGCTCGGCACCCGAGCCGCGCATGACCTTGTCGCTCTGGGCGCGGATGCCGGCCAGGATCTGCTGCGGGATGCGGATCAGCTCACCACCACCCGCCTGGGCCGCGATCTGGATCTCGCAGGCGCGTTGCAGCATGAACATCTTCAAAAAGGTGTCGGCCGCGCTATGGCCCAGCGTCAGCAGGCCGTGATTGCGCAGCAGCATCAGCGAGGCACGGCCGAGATCGGCGACGAGCCTGACCTTCTCCTCGGGGTTGAGCGCGACGCCCTCGTAGTCGTGATAGCTGAGCGAGGCCAGCGGAAACAGGCTGTGCTGCGAGATCGGCAGCAGGCCCTCGCGCTGCGTGCTGACGGCCACGCCGGCCACCGTGTGCAGGTGCATGACGAACATCGCATCCTCGCGCGCCTCATGCACGGCGCTGTGGATGATGAAGCCGGCCGGGTTGACGTTGTAGTCGCTGGGCGCGACCTTCTCGCCGGCCTGGTCCACCTTCACCAGGCTGCTGGCCGTGATCTCCTCGAACATCATCCCGTAGGGGTTGATGAGGAAGTGATGCTCGGGGCCGGGCACGCGGGCCGAGATGTGGGTGAAGATCAGGTCGTCCCAGCCCTGCAGGGCCGCCAGGCGGTACAGCGCCGCCAGGTCGCAGCGGACGGCCCATTCTTCGGGGGCGCAGTTCTCAGGCTTGGCCATGGTGTCTCCTCGTGAAAAGGGTCGATCCAGCATAGCGCCGACAATCGCCGGGCTGTTGTCACCTCCGTTCCCATGCTGATTGCCGACCTCCGCCAGCGCCTGCGTGCGCTCGGCGCCAACCCCGACCACGAAAGCCGCGTGCTGCGCCACTGGCTGCACAGCCTGCCGCTGGACGGTGGCAAGCGGCCGCTGCAGGGCTTCCTGCCCAAGGCGGTCATGGAGGCGCTGCCGGGGCTGATGGCGGCGCTGGACAGCCTCGTCACGCTGCGCAGCGAGCATGCCGGCGGCGATGGCGAATCGGCCCGGCTGCTGCTCGGCCTCACCGACGGCCAGACCGTGGAGACCGTGCTGCTGCCGCGCGAAGGCGTGTGCGTGTCCAGCCAGGTGGGCTGCGCGGTCGGCTGCCAGTTCTGCATGACCGGAGTCGACGGGCTGATACGCCAGGTCGGCAGCGCGGAGATCGTGGCCCAGGTCGTCATGGCACGGCGCAAGCAGCCGAAGCTGCGCAAGGTCGTCTTCATGGGCATGGGCGAGCCCGCGCACAACCTGGCCAATGTGCTGGACGCGATCACGCTGCTGGGCCGCGAGGGCGGGTTTGCGCACAAGCAACTGGTGTTCTCCACCGTCGGCGACGAACGCGCCTTCGAGGCCTTGAACGCCGCCACGGTCAAGCCGGCGCTGGCCCTGTCGCTGCACACGACCGACGCCGCCAAGCGCGAGCGCCTGCTGCCCCGCGCACCGCGGCTGACGCCGCAGGCCCTCGTCGAGGCCGCCGACGCCTATGCCCGCGCCAGTGGCTACCCCATCCAGTACCAGTGGACGCTGCTCGACGGCGTCAACGACGGCCCCGAGGAGCTGGACGGCATCGTTCAGCTGCTCAAGGGTCGCTACGGCCTCTTGAACATGATCCCGTTCAACAGCGCGCCCGGCCTGCCCTTCACGCGGCCGAGCTGGGAGCGCGCTCGCGCCATCGCGGCGGAGCTGTCCAGCCGCGGCGTGCTGACCAAGCTGCGCGACTCGGCCGGCCAGGACGTCGAAGGCGGCTGCGGCCAGTTGCGCGCCCGCGAGGCCGTCGGCCGGCCGGTTCGCGTTGTGAGGATTCACGCCTGATTCGAGGGTATCCGGGGAGCCGGGTACACGCGGTTCCACCCGCAGAATCGCGGCGCCGCAGCGGCCTCGCTGCGCGCAGAGATCACTTCGGAGAAGACATGATTCAGCTTCAGACGCTGGCCAGGCAAGCCCGCATGGCCGCCCTGATCGCAGGCGCCGCCCTGTGCTTGCAGGCCTCGGCCGCCAACACGGCCAGCAAGTTCGAGCCGACGGCCCAGTTGGGCGGCAGCACGCTGCAACTGAATGGCAAGGGCACCCGTGTGCGTCTCGTCTTCAAGGCCTATGACATGGGTCTGTACACGACCAGGCATGTCGGCACGGCTGCGGAGCTGCTGGCCCTGCAAGGCCCCAAGCGGCTGCAGTTCACCGCGCTGCGCGAACTGCCCGGCACCGACCTGGGCCGCCTCTTCCTGCGCGGCATCAGCGACAACACGCCCAGCCAGCAGATGACCCGCCACACGCTGGCCACGACCCGCCTGATCGAAGTCTTCTCTGGCAAGCCCAAGCTGATGCCCGGTGACACCTTCACGATGGATTTCGTGCCCGGCAAGGGCACGCAGTTCTACATCCAGGGCCAGCCTCAGGGCGAGCCCATCGGCGACGACGAGTTCTTCACCATGGTGCTGAAGATCTGGTTCGGCGAGTCGCCGGCCGACACCAATCTGCGCGACGCGCTGCTGCAAGGCCCCACGGCCTGAGGCGCTTCAAGCAGGCCTCCTAGAATCCTCGGCATGCGCCGCTGGTTTCTTGTCCTGCTGAACCTGCTCGTCGCCGCCCAGTTGTCCTGGGCCGGCGCAGCGCTGTGTTGCGTGGACGAACTGGGCGGCGAGAAGACCGGCCTGTCGCAGCTGGGTGGCGAGCAATCCCACACGGCCAAGGCCGGCGACACCCACCCGGTCTGCGAGACCGGGCATTGCCACTGCCACCATGCCGGCTGCGCCACGCCGCTGGCCGAGCGCGATGCTCTCGCGGCACCGCAGACGCTGGCTCCCGAGCCCGCCGATGCGCTGCGGCTCAAGTCCTACATCCCCGCCGGGCTCGAACGCCCCAATTGGCTGCGCGCCTGATTCGGCGCGCCGCTTCCCTCCTCTTGATCTGAAGCGCGGCACCCGCTGGGTGCCGGGCGCGCGCCGAACCGTCCGCCGTTGTTCCCACAACCCCTGGAGAGTTCGATGCGAAGCCCTGCTGTTGGCTTTTTGCTGTGCATGGTGCTGGCGCCCGCCAGCCATGCCCTGACCCTGGCCGAGGCACAACGCCTGGCCCTCACCCACAACCCCGAACTGGCCGGCGCGCGGCTGGAGCTGCAGGCGCAGCAAGGCGCTGAGCTGCAGGCCGGAGCGCGGCCCAACCCCGAGCTGGGCGTGCTGCTGGAAGACACCCGCAGCGCCACGCGCACCAGTACCGTTCAGCTGTCCCAGGCCATCGAACTGGGCGGCAAGCGTGCCGCCCGCCAGGCCGCCGCCGCTCAGGCGCGCGAGCAGGCCGCCGTGGCACTGGCAGCCAGGCGGGCCGACGTGCGCGCCGCCGTGGCTATCGCCTTCCTCGACCTGCTCGGCGCGCAGGAACAGTTGCGACTCGCAGACTCGTCGCTGGCGCTGGCGCGCAGCGCGGCAGGCGCCGCCGACAAGCGCCTGCAGGCCGGCAAGGTGCCGCCGCTGGAACTGGCCAAGGCCCGTGTCGCCGAGGCCGGCGCGCGGGCCGAGCTGGCCCAGGCGCAGAGCGAGCTGCTGCTGGCACGCGGCCGCCTCGCGGCGTTGTGGGGCCAGGGGCCGCAGGCAGCGGCGCAGGCCGACGGTGACACCGCCGCCCTGCCCGGCCCGCCCGACGAGCAGCGCCTGGCCGAGGCGATGGCCGAAGCGCCGTCGTTGCGCCTGGCGCGGCTGGATATCGCGCGCCGCCAGGCCTTGAGCGAGGGAGAACGCGCGCGCCGCGTGCCCGACGTGACCGTGACGCTGGGCGCCAAACGCGACGCCGAACTCGGCCGCACGCAGGCCGTCATCGGTTTCTCGCTGGCACTGCCCGTCAACGACCGCAACCAGGGCGGCCTGCTGGAAGCCCTGCGCCGAGAAGACCAGGCGCGCGAGGCACTGACCGCCGCGACGCTGAAGCTGAACACCGACGTGGCCCAGGCCACCGCGCGGCTGCGCCTGGGACGCGAGCAGGCGCAGCTGCTGCGCGACGACGTGCTCCCCACGGCCCAGACCGCCTACGAGGCCGCGCTGAAGGGGTACGAACTCGGCAAGTTCGCCTTCCTGGACGTGCTGGACGCGCAGCGCACGCTGTTCCAGCTGCGCCGCCAGTTGCTGCAGGCCAGCGCCGAGGCCCACCGCGCCGCCGCCGAGCTGGACCGCCTGCTCGGCCGCACCCCACCGAACGAGGACTGAAGCGATGAACAAGAAAAAGAGCACCCTGGCCATTGCCGCCGTGCTGGCCGTGGGCCTGCTGCTGGGCGTGGCCATCCTGCGCCACGACAAGCCCCAGGCACATGATGACCACGACGAGAAGCCGCACGCTGACGAGCCGGCCACGGCAGTCGTGAACAATGGCCCGCATGGCGGCCGCCTGTTCGGCCAGGACGGCTTCGGCCTGGAACTGACCATCTTCGAGACCGGCGTGGAGCCGCAGTTCCGCGTCTACCTGTACCGCGACGGCAAGCCGCTGGCGCCTGCGCAGGCCGAGGTCGGCGTGACGCTGCAGCGCCTGGGCCGCGCGCCGCAGGCCTTCGCCTTCCAGCCGGAGGGCGCCTATCTGAAGGGCGCGGGCGTCGTCGAGGAGCCGCATTCCTTCGCTGCCACCCTCACGGCCAATGTCGGCGGCAAAGCTTACGAGTTCCGCTTCGAGCAGGTCGAGGACCGCGTCACCGTCAGCGACGAGCAGCTGCGCCACAACGGCATCGTGCTGGCCACGGCCGGGCCGGCGCGCATCGCCAGCACGCTGCAGCTGCTGGGCGAGGTGAAGCTGAACCAGGACCGCGCCGTCGTCATCACACCGCGCCTGGGCGGCCTCGTCGAGGCCGTGCGCGTGAATGCCGGCGACCGCGTCAAGCGCGGCCAGGTGCTGGCCGTCATCTCCAGCCCGGCGCTGGCCGACCAGCGCGGCGAGCTGCTGTCGGCAGGCAAGCGCCTGGCGCTGGCACGCACGACGCACGAGCGCGAGAAGAAGCTGTGGGAGGACAAGATCTCCGCCGAGCAGGACTACCTGGCCGCCCGACAGGCCATGCAGGAGGCCGAAATCGCCGTCGAGGCGGCGCGGCAGAAGCTGGCCGCGCTGGGCGCCTCGGCGGGTGACGCGCAGGGGCTCACGCGGCACGAGATCCGCGCCACGATCGACGGCGTCGTCGTCGACAAGAAGATCAGCATCGGCGAGGCGCTGAAGGAGGACGCGCCGGTCTTCCAGCTGGCCGACCTGTCCAGCGTCTGGGTCGAGCTGACCGTGCCGGCCAAGGACCTCCACCAGCTGCAGGAGGGCATGGCGGCGCAGGTCAGGGCCAGCGCCTTCGAGGCCCAGGGCGAGGCGAAGCTCAGCTACGTGGGAGCACTGGTGGGCGAGCAGAGCCGCAGTGCGACCGCACGCCTGGTGCTGGCCAACCCCAAGGGACTGTGGCGGCCGGGGCTGCCGGTCACCGTGGGCTTGAGCGCCAGCGCAACCGAGGTGGCCGTGGCCGTCGAGGCCGAAGCGGTGCAGACGCTGCGCGGCGCCACCGTCGTGTTCGGCCGGTATGGCCAGCAATTCGAGGCCCGGCCGCTGATGCTGGGACGCAGCGATGACCGCAACGTCGAGGTGCTCAAGGGGCTGAACGCCGGCGAGCGCTATGCGGCGAAGAACAGCTTCCTGGTCAAGGCCGACATCGGCAAGGCCGGTGCCGAGCATGACCATTGAGAGACACGGCCATGTTTGAAAAACTCATCCGATTCGCCATCGCCCAGCGCTGGCTGGTGCTGCTGGCCGTGGCGGGCATGGCGGTGCTGGGCGTGTTCAGCTACCAGCGCCTGCCCATCGACGCCGTGCCCGACATCACCAATGTGCAGGCGCAGATCAACACCGAGGCGCCGGGCTATTCGCCGCTGGAGGCCGAGCAGCGCGTCAGCTTCGCCATCGAGACGGCGATGGCCGGCCTGCCCCGGCTGGAGCAGACGCGCTCGCTGTCGCGCTACGGCCTGTCGCAGGTCACCGTCGTGTTCAAGGAGGGCACCGACATCTACTTCGCCCGCCAGCTCGTCGGCGAGCGCATGCAGCAGGCGCGTGCCAGCCTGCCGGCCGGCCTGACGCCCGCGCTCGGCCCCATCGCGACGGGGCTGGGCGAGATCTATATGTGGACGGTCGAGACCAAGCCCGGTGCGCTGAAGGCCGACGGCACGCCCTACACGCCGATGGACCTGCGCGAGATCCAGGACTGGATCGTCAAGCCGCAGCTGCGCACGGTGCCCGGCGTGACCGAGATCAACAGCATCGGCGGCTACGCCAAGGAGTACCAGGTGGCGCCCTGGCCCGACAAGCTGGTGGCCCACGGCATCGACTGGCGAGAGCTGGTGCAGGCGCTGGAGCGCAACAACGCCAACGTCGGCGCGGGCTACATCGAGCGGCGCGGCGAACAGGTGCTGATCCGCGCGCCGGGCCAACTGGCGGGCGTGGAAGACATCGCCGACATCGTCATCCGTGGATCGGTGCGCGTCCGCGATGTGGCGGACGTCGGTATCGGCCAGGAGCTGCGCAGCGGCGCCGCCACTGACAACGGCCACGAGGTCGTGCTCGGTACGGTCTTCATGCTGATGGGCGAGAACAGCCGCCAGGTGTCCCTGGCCGTGGACCGGCGGTTGGAGGAGATCAACCGCAGCCTGCCGGCCGGCGTCGTCGCGCAGACGGTGTATGACCGCACGACGCTGATCGACAAGGCGATCGCCACCGTGCGGACCAACCTGCTGGAAGGCGCCCTGCTCGTCGTCGCCGTGCTGTTCGCCTTCCTGGGCAATCTGCGCGCGGCCGTCATCACGGCGGCCGTGATCCCGCTGGCCATGCTGTTCACGTTCACGGGGATGGTCGCCAACAAGGTCAGCGCCAACCTGATGAGCCTGGGGGCACTGGACTTCGGCATCATCATCGACGGCGCTGTCGTCATCGTCGAGAACTGCGTGCGGCGGCTGTCGCATGCCCAGGCCGCGGCGGGCCGAGCCTTGAGCCGCGACGAACGCTTCGCCGAAGTCTTCGCCGCCGCCCGCGAGGCGCGCCGGCCGCTGCTGTTCGGCCAGCTCATCATCATGGTGGTCTACCTGCCCATCTTTGCGCTCAGCGGCGTGGAGGGAAAGATGTTCCACCCGATGGCCTTCACGGTCGTGGCGGCACTGCTGGGCGCGATGTTGCTGTCGGTGACCTTCATTCCCGCGGCCGTGGCGCTGTGGATGGGCGGCAAGGTCGGCGAAAAGGAGAACCGGCTGATGGCCTGGGCCCGGCGCGCTTATGCGCCGCTGCTGGACTGGACGCTGGCTCACCCGCCGCTGGTGCTGACCATCGCCGGCGTGGCCGTGGCCCTGAGCGCACTGCTGGCCACGCGCATGGGCAGCGAGTTCATCCCCAGCCTGGACGAAGGCGATTTCGCCGTGCATGCGCTGCGCATCCCCGGCACCAGTCTGACCCAGGCCGTCGAGATGCAGCGCGAGCTGGAGCGCACGCTGCTGCAGGCCCCAGAGGTGGCGCGCGTGTTCTCCAAGCTCGGCACGGCCGAGATCGCGACCGACCCGATGCCGCCCAGCGTGGCCGACACCTTCGTCATGCTGAAACCGCGCGATGAATGGCCCGACCCCAAGCGCAGCACCGCGTCCCTGGTCCAAGACCTTCAGAAGCTTGCAGCGAGCCTGCCCGGCAACAACTACGAGTTCACGCAACCCATCCAGATGCGCTTCAACGAACTGATCTCGGGCGTGCGCAGCGATGTGGCGGTCAAGGTGTTCGGCGACGACATGGCCGTCATGGAGGCGACGGCCGAGCAGATCGCGAAGCTGCTGCAGGGCGTGCCGGGCGCAGCCGATGTGAAGGTCGAGCAGACGACCGGCCTGCCCATGCTGACGCTGCAGATCGACCGCGCCAAGCTCGCACGCCTGGGCCTGAGCGTGGCCGATGTGCAGCAGACCGCCGCCGCGGCCATCGGCGGGCAGGAGGCCGGCGTACTGTTCCAGGGCGATCGGCGCTTCGACATCCAGGTTCGACTGCCCGACAGCGTGCGCAGCGACGTCGACGCCCTCAAGCGGCTGCCGCTGCGACTACCGAACGGCGCGCATATGCAGCTTGGCGAAGTGGCGGGCTTTGACGAAGCCCCCGGCCCCAACCAGGTCAGCCGCGAAAACGGCAAGCGCCGCGTCGTCGTGACGGCCAATGTGCGCGGCCGCGACATCGGTTCCTTCGTGACCGAGGCACAGGCCAGTCTGCAAGCCAAGGTGAAGATCCCGAGCGGCTACTGGACCAGCTGGGGCGGCAGCTTCGAGCAGCTGCAATCGGCCACCGCGCGGCTCAAGGTCGTCGTGCCGGTGGCGCTGGGCCTGGTGTTTGCGCTGCTGTTCGCGATGTTCGGCAATGTGCGCGACGGGCTGCTGGTGTTCACGGGCGTGCCATTTGCGCTGACCGGTGGCATCGCCGCGCTGTGGCTGCGCGACATCCCGCTGTCGATTTCGGCCGGTGTGGGTTTCATTGCGCTGTCGGGCGTGGCGGTACTGAACGGGCTCGTGATGATCGCCTTCATCCGCTCGCTGCAGGACGATGGCCTGCCGCTGGACCGCGCCGTTCGCGATGGGGCGCTGACGAGATTGCGGCCGGTGCTGATGACGGCCCTGGTCGCATCGCTCGGCTTCGTGCCCATGGCCCTGGCCACCGGCACCGGCGCCGAGGTGCAGCGCCCCCTGGCCACGGTCGTCATCGGCGGCATCCTGTCGTCCACCGCGCTGACGCTGCTGGTGCTGCCGCTGCTGTATCGCTGGGTGCACCGCGGTGCTTCAACTGGAACGGTAGGCGTCGGCGTCGAGGCCTAGTCGGCGGATGCGGTCGTGCAGGGTCTTGCGCGCCAGGCCCAGGCGCTCGCCGGCCTTGGCGATATTGCCGCCGCTCTCCCGCAGCGCCTGCACGATCCATTGCCGCTCCACGGCAGCCAGCGCCTCGTCCAGTGGCGCCTGCGGCAGCGCTGCGGGTTCGCTGGTGGTCGGCAGTTGGGGTGCCACGGCCTCGGTGACGAGGCCCAGCACCCAGCGCTCGGCAAAGTTGCGCAGCTCGCGCACATTGCCGGGCCAGTCGCGCGCCGCCCAAGCGGCGAGCTGGGCGGCGCTCCAGGCCGGCACGGGGCGCTGCAGGCGCTCGGCGGCCTGGGCGCAGAAGTGGCTCAGCAGCAGCGGGATGTCCTCACGGCGCTGGCGTAGCGGGGGCAGCGCGATGGCGGCCACGTCCAGGCGATAGAACAGGTCCTCGCGGAAGCGCCCTTCCCTGGCCAGCTCCAGCAGGTCCACCTTGGTCGCCGCCACGACGMGGCAGGCCAGCGGCACGGCCGTGTTGGCGCCCAGCCGCTCCACGCTGCGCTCCTGCAGAACGCGCAGCATCTTGACCTGCAGGGCTATGGGCATGGACTCGATCTCGTCGAGGAAGACCGTGCCGTCGCCGGCGAACTCCAGCTTGCCGATGCGGCGCCTGGCCGCGCCCGTGTAGGCCCCCGCCTCGGCGCCGAAGATCTCGGACTCGAACACGCTCTCGGGCAGAGCGCCGCAATTGATGGCGACAAAGGGACCGCTCGCGCCGCTGGCCGCGTGCAGGGCGCGGGCCACGACCTCCTTGCCGGCACCGGTCTCGCCGTGGATGAGCACGTCAACCCGTGCCGGGCCGAGCGTGGCGATCAGCGTGCGAAGCTGCTCCATCGCCGCGCTGGCACCCAGCAGGCCATCGACCGGGCCGCCGGCAAGCTGGGCCTTCAGCCGCCGGTTCTCCAGCACCAGGCGGCGCTGGGCCAGCGCGCGGCGCACGACCTCGACGAGGTGCTCGGCCGAGAAGGGCTTTTCGATGAAGTCCCAGGCGCCGTCGCGCATGGCTTCGACCGCCATGCCGATGTCGCCATGGCCGGTCACGAGGATGACGGGCAGTTCAGGGTCCTGCTCGCGCAGGCGCTGCAACAGCGCCAGGCCACTGTCGCCGGGCAGTTGCACGTCGCAGACGACGATGCCGGCAAAGCCCGGCTGCAGCCAGGCGCGCGCCGCCTCGGCCGAGTCCACGCCGTGCGCCCGCAGGTCGGCCAGGCGCAAGCTCTGCGACGTGGCCAGGCGCACATGCTCGTCGTCCTCGACGAGCAGCACATCGATGGAATCAGCGCGGGTCATGCGGGGATTGTGTGATGGGCAGGCGCAGCGTGAACTGCGCGCCGCCCTGCGCTGCGTTGCCACCCTGCAGCGAGCCACCCAGCGCATTGGCGATGGAGGCCGAGATGGACAGGCCCAGGCCCAGCCCGTCGCCACGGCGCTTGGTCGTGAAGAAGGGCTCGAATAAGCGCGCCTGCACGTCGTCGCTCAGCCCGGGGCCGTCGTCCGTCACGCGCAGCAGCGCCTGGCCGGCATCGACCTCGGCCTGCAGCGTGACCGTGCCGCCGCCTTTCTCGGCGCTGGCGTCGATGCCGTTGCGCAGCAGGTTGACGAGCACCTGCTCGATGCGCACCTGCTGGCCCAGCACGGCCAGACCTTCGGGCACGGGCAGGCAATTGAGCTTGACGCGCTGGCGGCGCGCTTCGGCGCTGACCAGGGCCACCGCGGCCTGGAAGGCTTCCGCCACCACCACCGGCTGCACGCGCAGCTCGTCGCGCCGCGCAAAGCCCTTGAGCTGGCCCACGATGGCGGCGATGCGCTGGGTCAGGCTGTCAATGGACTGCAGATTGGTCTCGGCATCGGCCTGCATGCCGCGTTCGAGAAACACGCGGGCGTTGTCGTTCAGCGCCCGCAGCGCCGCCAGCGGCTGGTTGATCTCGTGCGTGATGCTGGCGGCCATCTGGCCCAGCACGGCGAGCTTGCCGGCCTGCACGAGGTCGTCCTGCGTGGCGCGCAGCGTCTGCTCGGTGCGATGCAGCTCGTCCACGCGTGCCTGCAGTTCGCGCGTGCGCTCGGCGATGCGCGTCTCCAGGCTGTCGTAGGCGGCGCGCAGCTCGCCCTGGGCGGCCAGGCGCTCGCGGGCGCGGCGGCGGCGCAGCTGCAGATAGGCCAGGGTCAGCAGCAGCGACATCCAGCCCAGGGCCGCGGCCCAGGCGCGGCCGGCGGCGATCTGCTCGGCGCCGCGGATCTCGGTGAAGGACAGCAGCGTCCAGCCGCGGCTCTGCACGGGCTGCTCGGTGACGAGGGCACGCAGCTTCTTCGCCGCGGTGGCGATGCGCTCGATGCGCAGCTCGGTCGATGCGCGCGAGGGCTCGCGCACCAGCGCAGGCAGCGGCAGGTCGCCGTATTGCTGGGTGTCGTGCAACTCGGCGCGTATCGCATCCGACAGGGGCTGCAGCGTGCGGTACTTCCATTCCGGCCGGCTGGCGAGGAAGACCACGCCACGCGCGTCGGCCAGCATCAGCTCGCCAGCGCTGCGCGCCCAGTTGGCTTCCATCTCGTCGAGCGACACCTTCAGCACCACGACACCCGCCGCAGGGCCACTCAACCGATGGGCGATGAAATAGCCCGGCGTGCCGGTCGTGGAGCCGCGCGCATAGAAGTGGCCACCGCCACTCGCCATCGCGTCGCGGAAGTAAGGCCGGTAGGCGTAGTTCTGGCCGACAAAGGTCTGCGGCTCGCGCCAGTTGCTGGCCGCCAGCGTCAGGCCCTGGGCGTCGATGAGAAAGATGGCCGCAGCCGCCGCATCGTGGGCCACACCCTCGAGCAGCGTGTTGACGGCAGCCTGCTGCGCCTTGGACGTGGGCTCGGCCAGCAGGCCGGCCAGCGCCGGATGACGGGCCAGCACCTGCGGCACGGCCTCGTACTTGTCCAGGGCGCCGGTCAGCTCGTGGGCGACGAAGCGGAGGTGGCGCTGCGCGTCGTCGCCGGTCTGGGCCAGCGCCAGGTCCAGCGACAGCCGCCAGGCGGCATAGGCGACTGCCGCGCCGCCCAAGACCACCGCCAACAGCAGCGCGAGGCTGCGTTGCCAGCGGGCCATCTTCTTCGGGTGGTCAGTGGTGGACGGACTCGGCATCAATTCGCGAATGCCGGCGCGTGTCACGCATCAACAGGTAGACGAGCAGCGAGCAGGCGATCACCGCGGTAGCGTACCAATAGAAGCCGCTCTCCATGCCCTGCTGCTTGAACCACAGCGCGATGTACTCGGCGCTGCCGCCGAACACCGACACGGCGATCGCATAGGGCACGCCGACACCGGTGGCGCGGATGGAAGCGGGGAAGAGCTCGGCCTTCACGACCGCGTTGATGGACGTGTAGCCGCTGACGATGAGCCAGGCGCACGCGATCAGGCCAAAGGCTTCCCAGGGCCCCTGGGCATGGCGCAGCGCCGTCAGCAGCGGCACCGTGAAGATCGTGCCCAGCACGGCAAAGCCCAGCAGCAGCGGCTTGCGGCCGATGCGGTCAGACAGCGCGCCGTAGAGGGGCTGCAGCAGGGCCGCGAACACCAGGCTGGCGGCGGACACGGCCGTGGTCTGCGCGTCCGTCAGGCCCACCGACAGCTTCAGGAACTTCTGCATATAGGTCGTGTAGACGTAGAAGGCCAGCGTGCCGCCCATGGTCAGGCCGATGACGATGAGGCATTCGCGCGGGTGCTGCAGCAGCAGCTTGAAGCCGCCCATGCGGTCCTTGTTGCGCTGCTTCTCGGCCTTGAAGGCCTGGGTCTCCGGCAGGTCCGACCGCATGATCAGCGCGACGATGGCCAGCAGCGCGCCGATGAAGAAGGGAATGCGCCAGCCCCAGGCCTTGAGCTGGGCGGCATCGAGCACGAAGTTCTGCAGCACCAGCAGCACGACCAGGGCCGTGAGCTGGCCGCCGATCAAGGTCACGTACTGGAAGCTGGCATAGAAGCCGCGGTGCTTGGACGTCGCCATCTCCGACAGATAGGTGGCGCTGGAGCCGTACTCGCCCCCCAGGCTCAGGCCCTGCAGCAGGCGCGCGAACAGCAGGATGGCCGGCGCCCAGACGCCGACGGCGGCATAGGTGGGCGAGCAGGCGATCAGCAGCGAGCCGCCGCACATCAGCAGCACCGAGGCCATCAGCGCGAGGCGCCGGCCGTGGCGGTCGCCGAGGTAGCCGAACAGCAGGCCGCCGACGGGCCGGATGAAGAAGCCCAGGGCGAAGATGGCCGCCGTCGACATCGACTGGGCCACCGGGTCGCTGGAGGGGAAGAAGGACGACGAGAAGTAGAGCGAGAAGGCCGCGTAGCAGTAGAAGTCGTACCACTCGACGAGGTTGCCGAGGGAGCCGACGAGGATGGCCTTCAGGCGGCTGAATTCGATGCGGTCGGGCGCCGCCGCCGAAGCGGTCGAAGCCGCGGGAAAGATCGCTGACATGGGGCTTGTCTCCTGGAGTTGTGCCCCAGGATGAGCAGCTTGCGTGCCAACAGCGTGCGCCGTGCCGCCCCAGGGTGGAGCGGCCATCAGAGAGTTGAATCTGGCGGATTTCCGCCGCCACGGCGGGTCAGCCCCCGCCGCCGGCGGCGATCCGCCGCTAGAAGCGCAGATCGATGCTCGCCATGTCGAAGCGGCTGCCCTCGCCGTCCGGTTTCACGCTGACGACACGAAAAC
>NZ_JBFUFR010000071.1:0-17213 GCF_056403315.1 Roseateles sp. P2_H4
CTCGCGCACTTCCATTTCGACCAGCTCGAGCAGCTCGGCGTCGTCGACCATGTCGCACTTGTTCAGGAAGACGATGATGAACTTCACGCCGACCTGGCGAGCCAGCAGGATGTGCTCGCGGGTCTGGGGCATCGGGCCGTCAGCGGCCGAGCACACCAGGATGGCGCCGTCCATCTGGGCGGCACCGGTGATCATGTTCTTGACGTAGTCGGCGTGGCCGGGGCAGTCAACGTGCGCGTAGTGGCGGTTAGCCGTCTCGTACTCGACGTGCGCGGTGTTGATCGTGATGCCGCGGGCCTTTTCTTCCGGCGCTGCGTCGATCTGGTCGTAGGCCTTGGCCTCGCCGCCGAACTTCTTGGACAGCACCGTTGCGATCGCCGCGGTCAGCGTCGTCTTGCCGTGGTCGACGTGACCAATCGTGCCCACGTTCACGTGAGGCTTCGTACGTTCAAACTTGCCTTTTGCCATTTTCTTGACTCCAGAGAAAGAGCATTGCCAGTCGGTTGGTTTTGCGTTTCCTCGTGAACCGGAAATCCCCGGTGACTGGCAACCCAGGGCGGTTCACGAGAAGACGGCGGCGCAGGCTCGAGCCCTTGCCGGCTTGATCAGTGAGGTCGGAGCTGCTTCGCAGGTCCAACCCCAAGGCTTTACTTGGTACGCGCGGTGATGATCGCGTCGGCCACGTTCTTCGGAGCTTCGCTGTAGTGCTTGAACTCCATCGTGTACGTGGCACGGCCTTGCGACATCGAGCGCAGGGTCGTCGAGTAGCCGAACATTTCCGACAGCGGGACTTCGGCCTTGATCGCCTTGCCGCCGCCGACCATGTCGTCCATGCCCTGCACCATGCCGCGACGGCTGGACAGGTCACCCATCACGTTGCCGGCGTAGTCTTCAGGCGTCTCGACTTCCACGGCCATCATCGGCTCCAGGATCACCGGCGAAGCCTTGCGGCAGCCTTCCTTGAAGCCCAGGGATGCGGCCATCTTGAACGCGTTTTCGTTCGAGTCCACGTCGTGGTAGGAACCGAAGGTCAGCGTGACCTTCACGTCGACCACCGGGAAGCCCGCCAGCACGCCGTTCGGCAGGGAATCGATGATGCCCTTTTCCACCGCGGGGATGTACTCGCGCGGCACCACACCGCCCTTGATGGCGTCGACGAACTCGAAGCCCTTGCCCGGCTCTTGCGGCTCGACGGTCAGCACGACGTGACCGTACTGGCCCTTGCCGCCCGACTGGCGAACAAACTTGCCTTCGACGTCGGTGGCGGTCTTGCGGATGGTTTCGCGGTAGGCCACCTGCGGCTTGCCGACGTTGGCTTCCACGCCGAACTCGCGCTTCATGCGGTCGACAATGATTTCCAGGTGCAACTCGCCCATGCCGGAGATGATGGTCTGGCCCGATTCTTCATCGGTGCGCAGACGGAAGGACGGGTCTTCCTTGGCCAGACGGCCCAGGGCGATACCCATCTTTTCCTGGTCGGCCTTGGTCTTGGGCTCGACGGCCTGCGAGATCACGGGCTCGGGGAAGACCATCTTCTCCAGCGTGATGATGCTGTCGGGGTCGCACAGGGTTTCGCCCGTGGTGACGTCCTTCAGGCCCACGCAGGCGGCGATGTCGCCGGCCAGAATTTCCGAGATTTCTTCACGCTGGTTGGCGTRCATCTGCAGGATCCGGCCGATACGTTCCTTCTTGCCGCGGATCGGGTTGTAGACCGAGTCGCCCGACTTCAGCACGCCGGAGTAGACGCGCACGAAGGTCAGCTGGCCGACGTAGGGGTCGGTCATCAGCTTGAAGGCCAGCGCAGCGAACTTCTCTTCGTCGATACGCTCGCGCACGACCGGCTGGTCGTCTTCGTCGGTGCCGGGCACCGGCGGGATGTCAGCCGGCGAGGGCATGAAATCGATGATGCCGTCGAGCATGCGCTGCACGCCCTTGTTCTTGAAGGCGGTGCCGCAGAACATCGGCTGGATTTCAGCGGCGATGGTGCGCTTGCGGATGGCCGAGACGATTTCTTCTTCGTCCAGATCACCCGACTCCAGGTACTTGTTCATCAGCTCTTCGCTGGATTCAGCGGCGGCTTCGATGAGGTTTTCGCGCCATTTGACGGCGTCAGCCTGCAGGTCAGCCGGAATGTCTTCGTAGCTGAACTTCATGCCTTGCGAGGCTTCGTCCCAAATGATCGCCTTCATCTTGATGAGGTCGATCACGCCGGTGAACTTGTCTTCGGCGCCGATGGGGATGACGACGGGCACGGGGTTGGCCTTCAGGCGCAGCTTCATCTGGTCGTAGACCTTGAAGAAGTTCGCGCCGGTGCGGTCCATCTTGTTGACGAACGCGAGGCGGGGCACCTTGTACTTGTTGGCCTGGCGCCAGACGGTTTCCGACTGGGGCTGCACGCCACCCACCGCGCAATAGACCATGCAGGCGCCGTCCAGCACGCGCATGGAGCGCTCGACTTCAATCGTGAAGTCGACGTGCCCGGGGGTGTCGATGATGTTGATGCGGTGCTCGGGGCGAGCCAGGTCCATGCCCTTCCAGAAGCAGGTCGTGGCAGCGGACGTGATCGTGATGCCGCGCTCTTGCTCTTGCTCCATCCAGTCCATCGTGGCGGCGCCATCGTGCACTTCACCGATCTTGTGGTTCACACCGGTGTAGTAGAGGATGCGTTCGGTGGTGGTGGTCTTGCCGGCATCGATGTGCGCGGAGATACCGATGTTGCGGTAGCGCTCGATGGGGGTTTTGCGGGCCATGGTTTGCTCCAGAAGGCATGAGCCGCCAGCGGGTTGGTAGAAACCCGAGGCGGCTGAAAGACAGTGAGTTTAGAAGCGGAAGTGCGAGAAAGCCTTGTTGGCTTCTGCCATGCGGTGAACTTCGTCGCGCTTCTTCATCGCGCCGCCACGGCCTTCTGCAGCCTCCAGCAGTTCATTGGCCAGGCGTTGAGCCATCGACTTCTCACCGCGCTTGCGAGCGGATTCCTTCAACCAGCGCATGGCGAGGGCCATCCGGCGGACGGGGCGAACTTCCACGGGAACTTGGTAGTTCGCACCACCGACACGGCGGGACTTCACTTCGACCATGGGCTTCACGTTGTTCAGGGCAACCATGAACACTTCCAGCGGGTCCTTGCCGATCTTCTTCTCGACCTGCTCCAGGGCACCGTAGATGATGCGCTCAGCGACGGCCTTCTTGCCCGATTCCATGATGACGTTCATGAACTTGGACAGATCGACGGAACCGAACTTGGGGTCCGGCAGGATTTCGCGCTTGGGTACTTCGCGACGACGTGGCATGGGATTCTTCCTTCTGCTTCAGTTGGAGGCGGCTTTGTTGGCCTGACTCCGCTGGACAACCACCGACATCTGGGGTCATCCACTTACTCGGCCACTGAGACATTTCAGGGGCCGCAACAACGTTGGATCAGTCAGTAGCGACTGAACCGAACAAACGATTTACTTCTTCGGACGCTTCGCACCGTACTTGGAACGCGATTGCTTGCGATCCTTGACGCCTTGCAGGTCGAGCGAGCCACGGACGATGTGGTAACGCACGCCGGGCAAGTCCTTCACACGGCCGCCGCGCACGAGCACGACACTGTGTTCTTGCAGGTTGTGGCCTTCACCGCCGATGTACGAGATGACCTCGAAACCGTTGGTCAGGCGCACCTTGGCGACCTTACGCAGAGCCGAGTTCGGCTTCTTGGGCGTGGTGGTGTAGACGCGGGTGCAGACACCGCGGCGCTGCGGGCAGTTCTGCATCGCAGGCGACTTGGACTTGGTGACCTCGGCCTCTCGACCGTGGCGCACCAGTTGATTGATGGTTGGCATTACGACTTGTTCCCGTTTGAAGTCAGTGAACCTCGCATTCGGTAGCGCAGCCCGGTGCACTTGCGTGCGCCCACGGAGATACGCCGCCCAAATGGCGAAGAGCCGAGGATTGTAGACCGCTGTGGAAATCGGCACAAGGGTCTGCCCGTAGACCCGGCTTCGCCCGGGTAAGCTGACGGCATGGATGCCCCCGCCCTGCCCTCCACGAACAAACCGGCCATCGTCATCGACACCCAGGTCGTGATGGACTGGCTGGTGTTTCGCGACGCCCGTGTGCAGGCGCTGACTTCCGCCGTGACCTCGGGCGCATTGCGCTGGCTGGTGGCCCCGGCGATGCGCGACGAGATCCGCCACGTATTGGGCCGGGGTATCGCCGCTGCCTACACGCCGGATCTCGCCTTCATAGAGACGCAGTTCGACACGCATGCCGAAGCCATCGAGACCATCGAGCCGCAACCCCTAGCCGGTCGCCTGGTCTGCCGCGACCCCGATGACCAGAAGTTCATCGACCTGGCGCTGGCAACGCAGGCCCGCTGGCTGATCTCGCGCGACAAGGCTTTGCTGGCACTGGCCAAGCGCGCTCGACCGCGAGGCCTTGCGATCCTGAAGCCTGAACAATGGGCGCCGGACTGACAAAGAAAAAGCCGCCCGCGGCCTGAGCCGGGGCGGCTTTGCGGGGCGTGAACCCCGTGGCTTGTTCAGCCTTACTCGGCGGAATGGTCGCCAGCGTCCACGCCAGCCATCTGTGCGGCAGCCAGCTCTTCAGCCTCCTGCAGCGCGATGGCACGGCGCTCGGCGTCGTCCATGGCTTCCTTGACGCGGCGCGCCTCATGGAAGGCCATGCCGGTGCCGGCCGGGATCAGGCGGCCGACGATGACGTTTTCCTTCAGGCCACGCAGCTCGTCGCGCTTGCCCATGATGGCAGCCTCGGTGAGCACGCGGGTCGTTTCCTGGAAGGAAGCGGCCGAGATGAAGGAGTCCGTCGACAGCGAGGCCTTGGTGATGCCCAGCAGCACGTCGGCATGGGTGGCCGTCGTCTTGCCTTCCTTGCGCATGCGGTCGTTGGTGTCCAGCAGCTCCGAACGCTCGACCTGCTCGTTGAGGATGTAGGTCGTGTCGCCCGGGTTGGTGATGACCACGCGGCGCAGCATCTGGCGAACGATCACCTCGATGTGCTTGTCGTTGATCTTCACGCCCTGGAGTCGGTACACGTCCTGCACTTCGTCGACGATGTAGCGCGCCAGTTCCTCGATGCCCAGCAGACGCAGGATGTCCTGCGGGTCCGCTGCGCCGTCGACGATCAGTTCACCACGGTTGACCACCTGGCCTTCGTGCACCAGGATGTTCTTTTCCTTGGGCACCAGCTCCTCGTGGGCCTTGCCGTCCGGATCGGTGATCTGCAGGCGAATCTTGCCCTTGGTCTCCTTGCCGAACGACACGGTACCGGTCTGCTCGGCCAGCACGCCGACGTCCTTGGGCGAGCGGGCTTCGAAGAGCTCGGCGACACGCGGCAGACCGCCGGTAATGTCACGGGTCTTCTGGCCTTCGACCGGGATACGGGCGAGCACTTCACCGGGCAGCAGTTCCTGACCGTCGCGGATCTGGATCAGCGAGCCGACCTGGAAGCCGATGGCCACCGAGTGGTCGGTACCGGGGATCTTGACCTCGTGGCCGCCAGCGTCCAGCAGCTTGACCTGCGGACGGATGACCTTGGCAGCACCACGGCGCTTCGGGTCGATGACCACCAGCGTCGACAGGCCGGTCACTTCGTCCACCTGCTTGGCGACGGTCACGCCTTCCTCGACGTTCTCGAACTTCGCCTTGCCGGCGAATTCCGTGATGATCGGGCGGGTCAGCGGGTCCCAGTTCGCGAGCACCAGGCCGGCCTTGATGGTCTGGCTGGCCTTGATGTTCAGGATCGCGCCGTAAGGCACCTTGTGACGCTCACGCTCGCGGCCGTGCGGGTCGGAGATGACGATCTCGCCGGAGCGGGAAATCACGACCAACTCACCCTTGCCGTTGGTGACGTAGCGCATCGTGGCGTTGAAGCCGATGATGCCGTCCGACTTGGCTTCGACGCTCGAGGCGACAGCAGCGCGCGACGCGGCACCGCCGATGTGGAAAGTCCGCATCGTCAGCTGCGTGCCCGGCTCACCGATGGACTGCGCGGCGATGACGCCCACAGCTTCACCGGTGTTGACCAGGCCGCCACGGCCGAGGTCACGGCCATAGCACTTGGCGCACAGGCCGAAGCGCGTGGCGCAGGTCAGCGGCGTGCGGACCTTGATCTCGTCGACGCCGGCAGCCTCCAGCACGTCGAGCGTGTCTTCGTCCAGCATGTGGCTGGCGCCCAGCAGCGAAGCCTGGGTTTCGGGGTGCACGACATCGATGGCGGTGACGCGGCCGAGGACACGGTCACGCAGCGATTCGATGACTTCACCACCTTCGACCAGGGCGCGCATCGCCATGCCGTTGTCGGTGCCGCAGTCTTCCTCGATGACGACCAGATCCTGGGTCACGTCGACCAGACGACGCGTCAGGTAGCCGGAGTTCGCGGTCTTCAGCGCCGTGTCCGCCAGGCCCTTACGAGCACCGTGGGTGGAGATGAAGTACTGCAGAACGTTCAGACCTTCACGGAAGTTCGCCGTGATGGGCGTCTCGATGATGGAGCCGTCAGGCTTGGCCATCAGGCCCCGCATGCCGGCCAGCTGGCGAATCTGGGCCGCGCTACCGCGGGCACCCGAGTCGGCCATCATGTAGATCGAGTTGAAGGACTCTTGATCGACGGTCTTGCCGTGGCGATCAACCGTCTTCTCGACCTTCAGATGGTCCATCATCTTCTTGCCGATTTCGTCACCGGCCTTGCCCCAGATGTCCACGACCTTGTTGTAGCGCTCGCCGGCCGTCACGAGACCCGAGACGTACTGCTGCTCGATCTCCTTGACTTCCTTCTCGGCGCGCTCGATCAGCGTGTGCTTCTGAGCGGGCACCAGCATGTCGTCGATGGCGATGGAGATGCCGGCGCGCGTGGCGAGCTTGAAGCCGCTTTGCAGCAGCTTGTCGGCCAGCACGACGGTTTCCTTCAGGCCGCACTTGCGGAAGGAGGTGTTGATCAGCTTGCTGATCTCCTTCTTCTTCAGTGCCTTGTTGATGTTGCTGAAAGGCAGGCCCTTGGGCAGGATTTCCGACAGCAGAGCGCGGCCGACGGTGGTGTCCGTCAGCTTGGTCTCGGCCACGAACTCGCCCGTGTCCTTGTCCTTGGTCCACTCGACCAGACGCACGCTGATCTTGGCGGTGATCTCGACGGCGCCGTTTTCCAGGGCGCGGATCATCTCGGGAATGTCCGAGAAGATCATGCCCTCGCCCTTGCCATTGGTGCGTTCGCGGGTCGCGTAGTACAGACCCAGCACCACGTCTTGCGACGGCACGATCGACGGTTCGCCGGAAGCCGGGAACAACACGTTGTTGGAGGCCAGCATCAGCGTGCGGGCTTCCATCTGCGCTTCGATCGACAGCGGCACGTGGACGGCCATCTGGTCACCGTCGAAGTCGGCGTTGAAGGCCGAGCAGACGAGCGGGTGCAGCTGGATGGCCTTGCCTTCGATCAGCACGGGCTCGAAAGCCTGGATGCCGAGGCGGTGCAGCGTCGGGGCGCGGTTCAGCAGGACCGGGTGCTCCTTGATGACTTCTTCCAGGATGTCCCAGACCACCGGTGTGCCGGACTCGACTTCCTTCTTGGCAGCCTTGATCGTCGTCGCGATGCCCATGGCTTCGAGGCGAGAGAAGATGAAGGGCTTGAAGAGCTCGAGCGCCATCAGCTTGGGCAGGCCGCACTGATGCAGCTTGAGCGTCGGGCCGACCACGATGACCGAACGGCCCGAGTAGTCGACGCGCTTGCCCAGCAAGTTCTGACGGAAGCGACCGCTCTTGCCCTTGATCATGTCGGCCAGCGACTTGAGGGCACGCTTGTTCGCGCCGGTCATCGCCTTGCCGCGACGGCCGTTGTCCAGCAGCGAGTCGACGGCTTCCTGCAGCATGCGCTTTTCGTTGCGCACGATGATTTCAGGGGCCTTCAGCTCGAGCAGACGGGCCAGGCGGTTGTTGCGGTTGATGACGCGACGGTAGAGGTCGTTCAGGTCGGAGGTCGCGAAGCGGCCGCCGTCCAGGGGAACGAGCGGCCGCAGGTCCGGCGGTAGCACGGGCAGCACGTCCAGCACCATCCAGTTCGGCTTGATGCCGGACTTCTTGAAGGCCTCCATGACCTTCAGGCGCTTGGAGTTCTTCTTGACCTTGAGCTCGGAGCCGGTCATGTCGTTGCGGAGCTTGTCGATCTCGATGTCGAGATCCATTTCCTCCAGCAGCTTCTTGATGCCCTCGGCGCCCATCAGCGCGATGAACTCGTCACCGTACTCGATGCGCTTGGCGTCGTAGTCGTCCTCGCTCATGATCGAGAACTTCTTCAGCGGCGTCATGCCGCTGTCGACGACCACATACGCTTCGAAGTACAGCACGCGTTCGATGTCGCGCAGCGTCATGTCGAGCACCAGGCCCAGACGCGACGGCAGCGACTTCAGGAACCAGATGTGCGCGCAAGGCGCAGCCAGGTCGATGTGGCCCATGCGGTCACGGCGAACCTTGGTCTGGGTGACTTCAACGCCGCACTTCTCGCAGATGACACCGCGGTGCTTGAGGCGCTTGTACTTGCCGCACAGGCACTCGTAGTCCTTGATCGGGCCAAAGATCTTGGCGCAGAACAGGCCGTCGCGTTCCGGCTTGAAGGTGCGGTAGTTGATGGTCTCGGGCTTCTTCACCTCGCCGAACGACCAGCTGCGGATCTTCTCCGGAGATGCCAGGCCGATCTTGATGGCATCGAAATGCTCATCGGGGGTGAATTGCTTGAAAAGGTCGAGTAGTCCCTTCATGCATCTGCTCCTTAATTGCGTTCCAGTTCAATGTCGATGCCCAAGGAGCGGATTTCCTTGACCAGCACATTGAACGATTCGGGCATGCCCGCTTCGATGGCGTGTTCGCCCTTGACGATGCTTTCGTAGACCTTGGTCCGGCCGTTCACGTCGTCGGACTTGACCGTCAGCATTTCCTGCAGGATGTACGAGGCGCCGTAGGCTTCCAGCGCCCAGACTTCCATTTCGCCGAAACGCTGGCCGCCGAACTGCGCCTTGCCGCCCAGCGGTTGCTGCGTGACGAGGGAGTACGGGCCGGTCGAACGGGCGTGCATCTTGTCGTCCACCAAGTGGTGCAGCTTCAGCACGTGCATGTAGCCGACGGTGACCGGGCGCTCGAACTGCTCGCCGGTACGGCCGTCGCACAGCCAGGCCTGGGTGCGCGTGGCAGTCAGACCCTTCTTGGCGGCGATGTCGTCCGGGTAGGCCAGCTTCAGCATGCCGCGGATTTCCTCTTCCTTGGCGCCGTCGAAGACCGGCGTCGCGAAGGGCACGCCCTTGGCGAGGTTGGAGGCCATCTCCAGCACTTCGGTGTCCGTCAGGTCGTCGATGTTCTCGGTCTTGCCACCGCTCTGGTTGTAGAGCTCGTCGAACAGCTTGCGCAGCTCAGCCACCTTGGTGTGCTGCTGCAGCATGTCGCCGATGCGCTGGCCGATGCCCTTGCCGGCCCAGCCCAGATGCACTTCCAGCACCTGACCCACGTTCATCCGCGACGGGACGCCCAGCGGGTTCAGCACGATGTCGGCAGGGGTGCCGTCGGCCATGTAGGGCATGTCTTCGATCGGGGTGACCTTGGACACGACACCCTTGTTGCCGTGACGGCCGGCCATCTTGTCGCCAGGCTGCAGGCGACGCTTGACGGCCAGGTAGACCTTGACCATCTTCAGCACGCCGGCGGGCAGCTCGTCGCCCTGCGTCAGCTTCTTGCGCTTTTCTTCAAAAGCCAGGTCGAAGCTGTGGCGGGTCTGGTCGAGCGAGTTCTTGATCGACTCGAGCTGGTTGGCGATCTCTTCCTCGGCCGGACGGATGTCGAACCAGTGGAAGCGCTCGACCGAGGCCAGGTAGTCCTTGTCGATCTTGGTGCCCTTGGCGATCTTCTGCGGGCCGCCATTGGCGACCTTGCCATTGAGCAGCTTCTCGATACGGTCGAAGGCGTCGCTTTCGACGATGCGCAGCTGGTCGTTCAGGTCCAGGCGGTAGCGCTTCAGCTCGTCGTCGATGATCTGCTGGGCGCGCTTGTCGCGCTGGATGCCTTCACGGGTGAAGACCTGCACGTCGATGACGGTGCCTTGCGTGCCTTGGTCGACGCGCAGCGACGTGTCCTTCACGTCCGAAGCCTTCTCGCCGAAGATGGCGCGCAGCAGCTTCTCTTCCGGCGTCAGCGTCGTCTCGCCCTTGGGCGTGACCTTGCCGACCAGCACGTCGCCCGGGTTCACCTYGGCACCGATGTAGACGATGCCCGACTCGTCCAGACGGCCGAGTTGTTGCTCCGACAGATTCGGGATGTCGCGGGTGATTTCCTCGGCGCCCAGCTTGGTGTCACGCGCGTTGACCACCAGTTCCTCGATGTGGATCGAGGTGTAGCGGTCTTCGGCGATGACGCGTTCGCTGATCAGGATCGAGTCTTCGAAGTTGTAGCCGTTCCAGGGCATGAACGCGACCAGCATGTTCTGGCCCAGGGCCAGTTCACCGATGTCGGTGGAAGCGCCGTCGGCAATGATGTCCTCGGCCGCCACCTTGTCGCCACGGCGCACGATGGGGCGCTGGTGGATGTTGGTGTTCTGGTTGGAACGCTGGTACTTGATCAGGTTGTAGATGTCGACACCGACCTCACCGGCCACGGTCTCGTCATCGTTCACGCGGATCACGATGCGGTTCGTGTCGACATAGTCGACCACGCCGCCGCGGCGAGCCGCGACCACCGTGCCCGAGTCCTTCGCGGCGACGCGCTCGACGCCCGTACCCACGAAAGCCTTCTCGGGACGCAGCACCGGCACGGCCTGGCGCTGCATGTTGGCGCCCATCAGTGCGCGGTTCGCATCGTCGTGCTCCAGGAAGGGCACGAGCGAGGCCGCGACCGACACGATTTGCGTCGGCGCCACGTCCATGTACTGGATGCGCTCGGGCGACGTCAGCACCGATTCGCCGTTTTCACGGGCAGACACCAGCTCGTCGGTCAGCTCACCGCCCGCGTTCAGCGTGGCGTTGGCCTGGGCGATGACGTACTTGCCTTCCTCGATGGCGGACAGGTAGTCGATCTGGTCGGTGACGTGGCCGTCGACGACGCGACGGTACGGCGTTTCCAGGAAGCCGTACTCGTTGAGCTGTGCATACAGCGCCAGCGAGTTGATCAGGCCGATGTTCGGACCTTCAGGCGTTTCGATCGGGCAGACGCGGCCGTAGTGGGTCGGGTGCACGTCGCGGACTTCGAAGCCGGCGCGCTCGCGGGTCAGACCGCCCGGGCCAAGAGCGGAAACACGACGCTTGTGCGTGATTTCCGACAGCGGGTTGGTCTGGTCCATGAACTGCGACAGCTGCGACGCACCGAAGAACTCCTTCAGCGCCGCGGAGATCGGCTTGGAGTTGATCAGGTCGTGCGGCATCAGGGCTTCGGTCTCGGCCTGGCCCAGACGCTCCTTGACGGCCTTCTCGATGCGGGCGAGGCCCGAGCGGTACTGGTTTTCGGCCAGTTCGCCCACGCAACGCACGCGACGGTTGCCCAGGTGGTCGATGTCGTCCACTTCGCCGCGGCCATTGCGCAGCTCGACGAGGATCTTGACGACGTCAAGGATGTCCTCGTTGGACAGGTTCATGTTGCCTTCGGGCGTGTCACGGCCGACACGCGCGTTGAACTTCATGCGGCCGACACGGCTCAGGTCGTAGGTGTCGGTGCTGTAGAACAGGCGGTTGAACAGGGCCTCGACGGCATCTTCCGTCGGCGGCTCGCCGGGGCGCATCATGCGGTAGATGGCGACGCGGGCGGCCAGCTGCGTCTCGGTCTCGTCGGACGCCAGCGTCTGCGAGATGTAGGCGCCTTCGTCCAGCTCGTTCGTGAACAGGGCCTGCACTTCCTTGACGCCGGCCTGGCGCAGCTTCTTCAGCAGCGCGTCGGTCAGTTCGTCATTGGCCTTGGCGATGATCTCGCCGGTGTCGGCGTCGATCATGTTCTTGGCCAGCACGCGGCCGACCAGGAAGTCCTCGGGCACCGAGATGTGCTGCGTGCCGGACTGCTCCAGCTGGCGCACGTGACGAGCGGTGATGCGCTTGTCCTTCTCGACGATGACGGCACCCGACTTGTCGACGATGTCGAAGCGGGCAACTTCACCCTTCAGGCGGTCGGCGACGAACTCGAGCTGCGCGCCAACGTCCATCAGGCGGAAGTTGTCGAACACGAAGAAGTGGGCCAGGATCTGCTCGGGGTTCAGGCCGATGGCCTTGAGCAGGATGGTGACCGGCATCTTGCGGCGGCGGTCGACGCGGAAGTACAGGATGTCCTTCGGGTCGAACTCGAAGTCCAGCCAGGAGCCGCGGTAGGGAATGATGCGGGCGCTGAACAGCAGCTTGCCCGACGAATGCGTCTTGCCCTTGTCGTGCTCGAAGAACACGCCCGGCGAACGGTGCAGCTGCGACACGATGACGCGCTCGGTACCGTTGACGATGAAGGAGCCGTAGTCGGTCATCAGGGGCACTTCGCCCATGTAGACCTCTTGCTCCTTGATTTCCTTGACCGTCTTCGCCTGGGGCGACTCACGGTCATAGATGATCATCTGCAGGCGCGCACGCACGGCGGCTGCGTAGGTCAACCCCCGCTGCTGGCACTCACGGGTGTCGAACGGCGGCTTGGCGATGTTGAACTCGAGGAACTTCATCTCGACGAAACCGTTGTGCGAAACAATCGGGAACGCCGAGAGGAAGGCCGCCTGCAGCCCTTCGGGCTTGCGTTTGGCGGCGGGCACGTCCTTTTGCAGGAAGGCCACGTAGCTGTCCTTCTGCATGGTGAGCAGATAGGGAACGTTGAGAACGCTCTCGCGCTTGCCGAAGCTCTTGCGGATCCGCTTGCGCTCGGTATAGCTGTAGGGGGTTGCTTGCGCCATAAACACTCCGTGTCGAGCCCACCCCTGGCCGTGGGGCGAGCCGCGTCGGCGACTGGCTGGCTCACCCACCCAGAACGGGCGGATGACGAGCTTGGTGGTTGGCCACTACCAACCGCTGGCGGACAACTCTGGCGTTGCACCAAAGTCCGACCAAACTGGTTCTCTGCAGTCGGATCAGAGAACACATGAAAGAACCGCGCATCATACCGCGCGCGATTCTTTCAGCTGTTCTCTACGGGGACAAACCCGTAAAGACGAAAAAGGGGAAGCCCAAAGGCAACCCCTTTTCTAGTCGGTGGGGTCGGAGCTGCTGCGCAGGTCCAACCCCAGGACATTACTTGAGCTCGGCCTTGGCGCCGGCTTCGACCAGCTTCTTGACTGCAGCTTCGCCGTCGGCCTTGGAAACGCCTTCCTTGACGTTCTTCGGGGCGCCGTCGACCAGGTCCTTGGCTTCCTTCAGACCCAGGCCCGTGATTTCGCGGACGGCCTTGATGACGGAGACCTTCTGTGCGCCGGCTTCAGTCAGCACGACGTTGAATTCGGTCTTCTCTTCAACAGCAGCAGCAGCACCGCCGCCAGCGCCACCGGCGGCCGGAGCAGCCATCGAAGCGGCGGACACGCCGAACTTCTCTTCAATTGCCTTGACCAGGTCGTTCAGTTCCAGAACGGACATGCTGTCCAGGGCGGTCAGGAAAGCGTCTTTATCGAATGCCATGATTAATTCCTAAAAAACAGATGGTTTGCGTGTAAACGCGTTGTTCGTCGATCAGGCCGCGACCGGGGCTTCGGCGGGGGCTTCAGCAGCCACAGCACCTTCACCACGCTTTGCAGCCAGGGCAGCCAGCACGGCCGCGGCGCGTTGCACCGGCGACAGCAGCAGGCCTGCGATTTGCGACAGCAGCACTTCCTTGCTCGGGACGGATGCCAGCGCCTTCACGCCGTTCACGTCCAGAGCCTTGCCACCGTACGCACCGCCCTTGATGACGAGCTTGTCGTTGGTCTTGGCAAAGTCAGCGATGACTTTGGCAGCCGCGACAGCGTCTTCAGAAAAGCCGTAGATCAGCGGGCCGACCATGCTCTCCGAAGCAGCCTCGAACGGGGTGCCGGCGACAGCACGACGCGCCAGGGTGTTCTTCAGCACGTGAAGATACACACCTTGGGCACGCGCATTGACGCGCAGCTTGTTCAGGGCTTCAACGGTGAGGCCACGGTACTCGGCCAACGCCAGCGTCTGCGACTTGGCAGCTTGCGCTGCGACGTCGGAGACGACGACTGCCTTCTCGTTGCGATTGAGACTCAAGGTCTACTCCTCACATTTGCTCTCTCGGCCTTGCGGCTTCGGGAGCGCCAGGGATTCAGCGACCATCTGTCAGGAAAGAATTCCTTTCAGCGGGACCGCCATCTGCGTTGGTTCCCGACTCGCGCCGGGATTTAAGGGGTCTCCACCAACGGTCTTGGATGACGCGCCACGCCGGAGAACCGGCGCGACGCCCCACCAATCTTGTTGCACGGGGCCAGACTCGCCCCGTGCAGATTCAGTGATCAGGCCACGAAGGCCTGGTCTGTGCTCAGGCGGCGTTGGCCTGAGCGTTGATCGACGCGATTTCGACGCGGGCGCCGACGCCCATCGTCGAGGACACGGCGACCTTGCGCAGGTAGATGCCCTTGCTCGACGCCGGCTTGCTCTTGTTCAGAGCTTCGATCAGCGCGCGCAGGTTGCCTTCCAGCTTGTCGGTGTCGAACGAGCGACGGCCGAGGGTGCCGTGGATGATGCCGGCCTTGTCGACGCGGAACTGGACCTGGCCAGCCTTGGCGTTCTTGACGGCGGTGGCGACGTCCGGGGTCACGGTGCCGACCTTGGGGTTAGGCATCAGGCCGCGCGGGCCCAGGATCTGACCCAGGGTACCGACGACACGCATCGTGTCGGGCGAGGCGATGACCACSTCGAAGGGCATGTCGCCCGCCTTGACGCGCTCGGCCAGGTCTTCCATGCCGACGACGTCGGCGCCGGCGGCGCGGGCTTCGTCAGCCTTGGCACCTTGGGCGAACACGGCGACGCGCTTGGTCTTGCCGGTGCCGTTGGGCAGCACGACGGCGCCACGAACGACCTGGTCCGACTTCTTGGCATCGATGCCGAGTTGCACGGCGACGTCGATGGATTCATCGAACTTGGCGCTGGCCAGGCTCTTGACCAGGTCCAGGGCTTCGGTCAGCGCGTACAGCTTGGTCGACTCGACCTTGCCAGCCAGCGCCTTTTGCTTCTTGGTGAGCTTGGCCATGTCAGACCCCTTCCACGATGATGCCCATCGAACGGGCAGAGCCGGCGATGGTGCGGACAGCGGCGTCGATGTCGGCGGCCGTCAGGTCCTTGGTCTTGATCTTCGCGATCTCTTCCAGCTGGGCGCGGGTCAGCTTGCCGACCTTGTCCAGATGGGGGCGCTGCGAGCCCTTCTCGATCTTGGCTGCCTTCTTGATCAGCACGGTCGCCGGGGGCGACTTGATGATGAAGGTGAAGCTCTTGTCTGCGAACGCGGTGATGACCACCGGCAGCTTCATGCCGGGCTCGAAGCCACCAGCCGAAGTCTGGGCGTTGAACGCCTTGCAGAATTCCATGATGTTCAGGCCACGCTGACCCAGCGCAGGACCCACCGGGGGCGAGGGGTTAGCCTTGCCGGCCGGAATTTGCAGCTTGATGAAGCCGACAATCTTCTTTGCCATGTTTTCTCCAATCCAGTGCCCGGGCGGCAAAGCCTGGACACCTGAGTGCTAGCGCATCGGACTCGGACCGAAGTCCTTACCTTTGCTCCTCTTGTCCGCCTCTCGTTGCAGACTGATCACGGGCCGTCGTTAAGGGACGCCGACCAAACCCAGGAGTTTACCCGGAGACTCGGGTCAGACCTTTTCGACCTGCGAGAAGTCCAGTTCAACAGGCGTCGCGCGGCCGAAGATCGTGACCGAAACACGCACCTTGGACTTGTCGTAGTTGACCTCTTCGACCGAGCCATTGAAGTCGGTGAAAGGGCCTTCCTTGACGCGCACGACCTCGCCGACCGTCCACTCGACCTTGGGCCGGGGCTTCTCGACGCCTTCCTGCATCTGGTTGACGATCTTCATGACCTCGGCTTCCGAGATCGGGGCCGGGCGGTTCTTGGCGCCACCGACGAAACCCGTCACCTTGGACGTGTGCTTCACCAGATGCCAGGACTCGTCGTCCATCGACATCTCGACCAGCACATAGCCCGGGAAGAAACGACGCTCGGTGACGGCCTTCTTGCCGTTCTTGAGCTCGACGACTTCTTCGGTCGGCACCAGGATGCGACCGAACTTGTCCTGCATGCCGGCGCGGTCGATGCGCTCACGCAGATTGCGTTCGACGGCCTTCTCCATGCCCGAATAGGCATGAACGACATACCAGCGCTTGGGCAGGCCCGTCGGGGCTTCGGTCGTGACGACTTGTTCTTCAGACATCAGGATTCCTTGCGATCAGCGCTTCCAGCCCAGGATCAGGTCGTACAGCACCCATTCCAACGTCTTGTCCGTCATCCACAGGAACAACGCCATGACGACGACGAAGGCAAACACGTAGCCCGTCATCTGGGTTGCTTCCTTGCGGGTCGGCCAGACCACCTTTTTCACTTCACGCGTCGAGTCGCGGCCATAGGCGATCAGCGCCTTGCCCTGCTCAGACGTGAAGAACGCAGCCACAGCGGCAGCCAGCAGCACAACCAGCGAGGCCCACTGCACCAGCGCACCTTGCTTGGACAGGCCGTAATAGGCCGCCAGTGCGCCGATCAGCAACAGCACCGCCACGGCCAACTTGGCCTTGTCAGCGCCGGTGGTCACCGTCTCGACTTGGGGAGAATTCGCCATCACTTCACTTTCACGCGTCGCTGCGGGAGCGACTTTTCAGACACTGCTTTGGCTTGTAGCCATCAGCAGCAAGGCCCGCCGAGATCTCTCTCGCGGGCCGATGCTTGTTAGCCAGGGAACCAACCGCCGTGATCAGTGGCGGGTGGCAGGGGCAGAGGGTCTCGAACCCCCAACCTTCGGTTTTGGAGACCGACGCTCTGCCAATTGAGCTATGCCCCTGTGGCCTTGAAAAACTTACGCGAGGATCGTGGCGACGACGCCCGAGCCGACGGTACGACCGCCTTCACGGATGGCGAAGCGCAGGCCGGTTTCCATCGCGATCGGAGCGATCAGCTTGACCGTGATGCCGACGTTGTCGCCCGGCATGACCATTTCCTTGTCCTTCGGCAGCTCCACGGCACCGGTCACGTCCGTCGTGCGGAAGTAGAACTGGGGACGGTAGTTGTTGAAGAACGGGGTGTGGC
>NZ_JBFUFR010000072.1:0-17191 GCF_056403315.1 Roseateles sp. P2_H4
GCCACCTTCAGCGCGGCGGCCTTGGCGGCGGCGGCGTTCGCAGCCTTCAGCGCGGCTGCTTCGGCGGCCTTCTTGGCGGCTTCGGCCGCTGAGAGGTCGGGCGCGGTGACCTCGGGCGTCGCCGCGACGGCAACCCCCTCCTTGGCGGGCACCAGCGGATCGGCGAGCAGCTTCTCGTAGTCCTCGGCCTTGGCGGGCTGGAGTTCCTCCTGGAACAGGGCCTCGGCGACTTCCTTGGGCTCAGCCGCTGCGGCCGACTCCGCCGCGCCGGCCGAGCCGCCGCCGCCGCCGCAGTTCACCTTGACCAGCGGGCCATCGATGGTGACGCCGGCCGGGCCCAGCGTGATGACGGACGAGCCGCAGACGATCTTGATGCCCATCGAGGCCTCCAGCACGATTTCCGTGCCGCCCTTGGCCTTGATGTTGAGGCCTTCCAGCAGCACGTCGGCGGCGGACTTGAGCGACACCTTGCCGGTCGCTTCGCCGACGAGGTTGCCGGTGGCCTTGAGATTGATCTTGCCGTCGCTCTGCACGTTGACGTCGCCGCCGGACTTGAGCGCGGTCTTGCCGGTGACGTCGATGCCGGCGTCGGCACCGACCTTGAGGCCGTAGTCCTTGGTCAGCATGACCTGCCAGGTGGCGCCGCCGGTGGTGAAGATGTCACCGGCCACCTTGGTGTGCAGGTCCTTGCCCAACTCGTGCATCACGTCCTTGGTGACGTTGACGTACCAGTTCTCGCCGATGACCTCCTTGCGCGTGAGCTTGACCTTCTTGGTCTCGTTCATCTCCAGGTGGTCGAAGGTGTCGCCCTTGACGAGGCGGTAGCTGTCTTTCTGGGCCTGGAACCAGACATGTTCCTTGTCCTTGGCGTCGCAGAAGCGCAATTCGTTGTGTGCGTCGGCGGCGCCGCCCTTGGTGGAGTGGCTGATCCAGGTCGCCACGTCGGCATGGTCGGGCAGATCGTAGGGCGGCGGGTTGGCGTCGTTGTGCACCGAGCCGGTCACGATGGGACGGTCCGGGTCGCCGCCGATGAAGCTCACCACCACCTCGTGGCCGACGCGCGGCAGCATCCACAGACCCATCTTCTTGCCCGCCCAGGGCGTGGCCACGCGCACCCAGCAGGAGCTGTTGGCGTCCTTCTTGCCCTCGCGGTCCCAAGGGAACTGGATCTTGATGCGGCCGTGTTTGTCGGTGTCGATCTCGTTGCCGGAGGCGCCCACCACGGTCGCGATCTGCGGCCCGTACATGCGCGGGCGCGGCGTGCTGCGTTGCGGTCGGAACAAGCCGAACTTGGCATTCAGCGCCTCGATGCTGCCGACGAAGCCGTCCCGATTGCCCTTGATGGCCTTGAGGTCCGAGATGGCCTCGTGGTCACCGTATTCGGCATGGAACTCGCAGGCCACGATGAGGTACTCGGCGTTGTCGCTGGGCAGCGGCGCATCCTCGAGCTTGAAGATCGCGCCGCAAGTCATGTGGTGCGCGTTGCATTCGCCGGAATGCAGCTGGTACATCGACTGCGCCGCCTCGATGAGCCGCTTGGCGGCGGCCTTGGCGGCCGTTCCTGATGGCTCGCTGGCGTCGACGGCCTGGTTGAACACCGCCTTGGCCGGGAACTCATAGATCTCGCCAATCTCGCCGCTGGCGACCGCTGAGCCCGATGCGCTGGCCTCGATCTCGGTGGCCGATGCCAGGTAGTCGTAGTCGCGCACCATGGCCTTGGCCGCGCGAGCATCTTCCAGTGAATGCCAGTGGGTCATGCGGTCCTGGCCATCAAACTTGTTCGACCAGCCCACGCTCTTCACGCTCTCGGTCGCGGGCGGGTTGTGCTTGCTCATGGCGTCGACCAGCACGAGCGTGTGCGCGGCTTCTGAGTGCTCGAAGAAGTAGTAGATGCCGTGATCCTCAAGGAGGCGGCTGACGAAGTCGAAATCGCTCTCCTCGTACTGCACGCAGTACTCCAGCGTCGGCAGCTTGTCCTCCAGCTTCCATTTGCTGATGCCCTTGTAGGGCTCGAGCACCGTGTCGACGATCACCTTCACCGTCTTCTTCTGGAACACCCGCGAGTTCTTGCCGCGGGTGGCGAACCACAGCCAAGGCCGCAGCACGAGGGTGTAGGCGTCGTAGCGCCCGTGGCGCTCGCCGCGGATCGCCCGGATCACCTGGCCGTTGATGTAGCGCTTGATGCCGAGCTCGTCGAGCGTGACCTTGGCCAGCGTGCCGATCAGGTCGTGCAGATCGATGTACTCACGGCCGGTGAGGACGGACGCGTTGCCGACCACCTCGATGGTGTATTCCGGCAAGGTGCTCAGGCGTTCCCTGCCGTCGACGCTCAGCGCCAGGAACTTCGGGGGACCGAGGCCCTTGTCGAGCTCCGTCTTGATCGACAACGCATTGCTCATGCCCGCGACTCCTCATGCATGGTGGTGTCAGTCGAAGGCATAGCTGAAGTCGCCGTCGGCCACACCCAGGCTGACGCGCTGCAGCGGCTGGCCCGAAGCCGTGCGCGACAGGTACTCGATGGACACCTTGGGCAACACCGTGTTCGTCAGGATGGCGTCGATGATGCGGCCGCCCGATTCGGCGTTGTTGCAGCGCTTGACGATGAGCTCCACCGCCGCGTCGCTGTACTCGAAGGGGATGCGGTGATTCTCGGCCACGCGCTTGACGATGCGGCCCAGCTGCAGGCGCACGATGCGCGCCAGCATCTCGTCGCTCAGCGGGTAGTAGGGGATGGTGACGATGCGGCCAAGCAGCGCCGGCGGGAACACCTTCTGCAGCGGCTCGGTCATCGCGCTGGCCAGCGACTCGGGGTCGGGCAGCAGCTCGGGGTCGCGGCACATATTCATGATGAGCTCGGAACCCACATTGCTGGTCAGCAGGATGATGGTGTTCTTGAAGTCGATCATGCGGCCTTCGCCGTCTTCCATCCAGCCCTTGTCGAAGACCTGGAAGAAGAGCTCATGCACGTCGGAGTGGGCCTTCTCGACCTCGTCCAGCAGCACGACGCTGTAGGGCCGGCGGCGCACGGCCTCGGTCAGCACGCCGCCTTCCCCGTAGCCGACGTAGCCCGGAGGCGCGCCCTTGAGCGTGGAGACGGTGTGCGACTCCTGGTACTCGCTCATGTTGATGGTGATGACGTTCTGCTCGCCGCCGTAGAGCGACTCGGCCAGCGCCAGCGCCGTTTCGGTCTTGCCGACGCCCGAGGTGCCGCACAGCATGAAGACGCCGATGGGCTTGTTGGGGTTGTCGAGCTTGGCACGCGAGGTCTGGATGCGGCGCGCGATCATGTCCAGGCCGTGCTGCTGGCCGATGACGCGCTGGCCCAGCGTGGCGCCCAGGCGCAGCACGGCTTCCAGCTCGTTCTTGACCATGCGGCCGACGGGGATGCCGGTCCAGTCGGCGACGACGCTGGCCACGGCCTGGGCGTCGACCGAGGGCAGGATCAGCGGGTGGTCGCCCTGCAGCTCGGCGAGCTGGGCCTTGGCGGCTTGCATGTCGGCGAGCAGGCCGTCGCGGCCAGGCGCGGTGGTGGCTTCGTCGACCGGTTGCCCATCACCACGCAGCTTGGCACGCAGCTCCAGGATCTTGGCGACGACGTCCTTCTCCTGCTGCCAGCGCACTTCCAGCGTGGCCAGCCGCGCGCGTTCCTTGGCGAGCGACTCCTCGACCGTGGTGCCGCGGTCGCCGATGTGCACGCCCACCTGGGCCTCGCGGCCGATGATGCCCTGCTCGATTTCCAGCGACTCGATGCGGCGCTTGCAGTCCTCGACCTCGGCCGGCATGGCGTGCTGGCTGACGGCCACGCGGGCGCAGGCGGTGTCGAGCAGGCTGACGGCCTTGTCGGGCAGCTGGCGGGCCGGGATGTAGCGGTGCGACAGCTTGACGGCGGCCTCGATGGCTTCGTCGAGCAGTTGGACCTGGTGGTGCTTTTCCAGCACCGTGGCCACGCCGCGAAGCATCAGGATGGCCTTCTTCTCGTCGGGCTCCTCGACCTGCACGGTCTGGAAGCGCCGGGTCAGGGCCGGGTCCTTCTCGATGTACTTCTTGTACTCGGCCCAGGTCGTGGCACCCACGGTGCGCAGGTTGCCGCGCGCAAGCGCCGGCTTGAGCAGGTTGGCCGCGTCGCCCGTGCCAGCCGCACCGCCAGCGCCCACCAGGGTGTGGATCTCGTCGATGAACAGGATGATGGGCGTGGGGCTTTGCTGCACCTCGTCGATGACCTGGCGCAGGCGCTGCTCGAACTCGCCCTTCATGGACGCACCCGCCTGCAGCAGGCCGATGTCCAGCGTCAGCAGCGTGACGCCCTGCATGGGCGGCGGCACGTCGCCGCGCGCCAGGCGCAGCGCGAAGCCTTCGACGACGGCCGTCTTGCCGACGCCGGCCTCGCCGGTCAGCAGCGGGTTGTTCTGGCGGCGGCGCATCAGGATGTCGACGATCTGGCGGATCTCGTCGTCGCGGCCCGTCACCGGATCGATCTCGCCCTTGCGCGCCTTCTCGGTCAGGTCGACGGTGAACTTCTTCAGCGCTTCCTGGCGGCCCATGGCGGCCGGCGCCATCGCGCCCTCGGCCGAGCCGGGCTGGCCCGAGTTCAGCGCGCTGCCGTCGGTGGCACCCAGGCCGGCTTCGCCGGTCTTGCCGATAAGGCTTTGCAGCTTGTCGGCCAGGTCGTCGGGCTTGATCTTCTCGAACTGGCGCGAGATGCCGAACAGCGCTTCACGCAGCGTGCGCGTGGACAGCAGCGCCAGCAGCAGGTGGCCGCTGCGCACCTGGGCGTCGCCATACATCAGCGTCGCATAGACCCAGCCCTGCTGGATCGCGTGGGTGATGTGCTCGGAGAAGTCACTGATGGCCGTCGAGCCGCGTGGCAGGCGGTCCAGGGCCGTCGTCACGTCACGCGCGAGCGCGGCGGCATCCAGCCCGTAGTGGCGCACGATGGCGCTGACGTCGGATTCGTTGTTCTCCAGCAGCTGGGTGATCCAGTGCACCAGCTCGACATAAGGGTTGCCCCTGAGCTTGCAGAAGACGGTGGCGCCTTCGATGGATTTGTAGGCGAGCGGATTGAGTTTTCCGAACAGGGCTTGGCGGCTGATATCGGTCATAAGGATCTCCTCAGTGCTTGGTGGACGGCGAGGCCGTTCAGTTCCACCCCTGAGGGAATCCAGGTGTCAATCGAGGTGGGCCGGCGCCAGCGAAGGCTTCAAGGGGGTGCGGCAGATGCTCTCGACGTTCATGATGAGCTGGTCCGCCCGCGCCCGAGGCCGTTGGCTGTTGAGCCAGGCGCTGCGGCCCAGTTTGCCGATGCCGGGCTGGCGGCCCAGGGGCCAGGCCGGCACTTCGGCCGGCTTCAGCCGCAGTTGCACGTCCCACGCAAACTCGAAGCCGACGAACTGCCTGACCATGGCCTGCAGGGCTTCGAGCCGCTGGCCCTGGGGCAGGAAGGACTCGAAGTCAGGCCATTTCAGCGGGCCGATGACGATGCGGAACTTGTGCTGCACGTCCCAGACCCGGCTGCCCAGCATCGCGCCGTGGCCCAGTGCCATGCCGGGGCTGGCGTGGCGGCCGACCCGGGTGCGTTCGTCGGGGTCCAGCGCCATCCAGTGGCCGCAGAATTGCTGCACCTGCACCGGCACGCCGAAGCGCAGCGCGATCCAGGATTGCAGCCCGTCGGCATCCCGCACCGAGCGTGCCAGCCGACCGACGAAGAACAGCTTGGGGAAGTCGCCCGAAGCGTCGCGCTCGCGCTGCGAGGGTTCGGCCAGGCCAATCAGTGCGCCGACATGGCGAACGATGGGCGCTTCCCGGCCCCTGTCCATGCTGACGACGGGGTTGGCGCGCGCCCAGGACCGGTAGAACAACAGGCCGAAGCGATGCAGCAGCATGTCGACGAAGGCCGCGAAGCTGCGGTCGCCGTGGTGCATCTGGCGCTCGCGCGCGTACTCGGTCAGGTGGGTGGGCAGGGCGCCATTGGGGCCGAACAGGCCGATGACGCGTTGCACAAGGCGCGGCGGCCCATGCGGGTTGGCCTCGAGGCGGGAGATCGGCCCGGGCGGAAAGTCCAGGGCCGGCTCGCCGCTGAAACGGATGGCCTCGTCTCCTGGGCGCAGCGCATCGCCCAGCCGCGGCTTGTGGGCGTGGGCCGCTTCGATGCGGCGCAGGGCCTGGAAGAGGTCGAAGCGCCCGGGCCGCTCCTTCAGCGCCTGCAGCAGGGCCGCGGCTTCGTCGGCGTCGGCGGCTTGTTTCAAAGCAGGGCCCGGGAGCCGCTCAGCGGTGCCCAGCGCTTGAGGTCGCCACGCGTGCGCGACACCAGCAGGGTCTGCACAAAGCTGTTCATCGACGCGTGGCGGCTGAAATAGTGGTGCAGCACCGAGCCGAGCAAGGCCGCGCTGCCGCCCTCGAAGGAGAGCTCGTCCACGGTGATCTGAACCTCCATGCCGCGGCCGAAGGCGATGGGCCCCGGCGCCGGGTGGCGGCGCACGACGGGGATCACGCGCACGTCGCGGAGGCCCTCGATCTGGCGCTGCAGCGCCGGCGCGGCGCCTTGCGCGAACACCCCCACCAGTTCACGCAGGGCCAGGGCACCGCGCTGGGGGTCTTCGTTCATCAGCGACAGGTAGTTCAGTGACAGCAGCGACAGCAGCCGCCAGGCCAGTGCGCCTTCGCGCGCCGCGCTGATCGGGCGCGACGGCCCGGCCACGATGCTGATGCCCTGCACGGGTGCGCGGGTTTCCAGCGTCAGCGCCGACTCGCCGCCGCCCGTGGGCATGAACAGCGGCAGGTCGCGGTTGGTGCAGCGGATCTGGGCGCTGAGCTGGCGCAGTTCACGGCGGTAGGGCGCGCGCTGCAGGTCCACCAGCGACAGGAAGACCTCGGAGCCGACATAGGCCGAGCGCGGTCCCTCGCGCTTGCCTTTTTCGCTGGTCAGACGGGGCTCGCGCTGGCAACTGAAGAAACCGGCGGCGCCGGCCGGGTCGGCATGCGGGACGTCGAAGAGCGGCAGGAATTTCAGCTCGTCGGTGTCGCCGGAGAAGCCGGTGACCGCGCTGACGTCGAAGACCTCGAAATCGGTGCCCGCCAGCCGGTCGGGGATGACCTGGAAAGCGGTGCTGGTGTCGTCCACCGTGATGCGTTCGGCGCGGCGATCGAACAGGTTGATCGCCGGCACGCAGTTGAGCGCGAAGTTGGCCGGCTCGCCGCTGCCCTCCATGGACGGGTCATGCCGGTCGAACAGGAAGACCAGCTCGAAGCTGTTGCCCTGGCAGCGCGCGAAGGCCTGGGCCAGGCCGGCCACGTCGACGAACAGGAAGCGCTGCGGGAAGGCGAAGTACTCCTGCATCAGCCGCGTGCCGGACAGGCCGCGCAGCGTGACGGGCAGCATGGCTTCGTCGTCGGCGAGGCCGACCGGTCGCACATGGTTGGGCCCGAGGAAGACACGCTGAGGTGGCGCCGATGCGGTGCCGCCGGCGCTGGCCAGCACGCCCACGCAGCGGCAGGTCAGCAGCTCGTGCAACTTGAGTGCAACGTCCTGCAGCCCGCCCATGAAGAAGCGCAGGCTGTTCAGCGGCAGTTGTGCGAAACGCATGCCGGTGGGCAGTTCCAGCTTGACCCGCACGCCGCTCTTGGGACGGTCGCGCAGCGGCAGGCTGCTCAGCGGGATGTCGGTGGCGCTGAGGAAATACTCGACCTGGGCGACCTTGATGGGCGTCAGCGTGACGGGCTGGGCGGTGCGGAACTCGCAACGTGTTGGTCCCAGCGCCGTGCGCGGCCCCATCAGCGCGCTGCCGCGCGGCAGCGTGAAGCCGGCGATCAGGTTGGGGTCGTTGCCCGGCGTGAGCTGGGCCACCAGCATCGACGGTAGCGGCGCGCCGAGGTTGGGGCTGACCATGTCCAGCAGGCGCTGGGCGAGCTGGGGGAACTCGGCGTCCTGCTTGAGCTGCACGCGCGCGGCCAGGAAGGCGGCGCCTTCGAGCAGCCGCTCGACATAGGGGTCGGCCACTTCCAGGCCTTCCATGCCCAGGCGGCCGGCGATCTTGGGGAACTCGCGCGCGAATTCGCCGCCCATCTCACGGAGATAGCGCAGTTCCTGGTTGTAGTAGCGGAGGAGGCGGGGGTCCATTCAGCTGATCGTATTCGGGCCGAGACTGGGCGAGGGGCTCATCTCATGTCCCGAACTGCGGCCTGGCCGGTGTCGACGTCGACATCGGCGTTCAGCACCAGTTCCAGCGGCACGGGCTGGTTCCACATCTGGCCCTTGATGGTCAGGCGCAGGCTGGTGGGTCGCAGGCCGGTGCTCATGTCGTTGACGATGCGGACTTCGACCGTCGCCGGGTCCAGGCGCGGCTCGAAGCGGATGATGGACTGGCGCACCTGGGCTTCGATGATGGGGAAGTTGTGCACCGAGAAGGCCTGGCCCGTCAGCGGCAGGATGCCGAAGTTGAGCACCGAGTCACGCGCGTAGGGCACGCTCTGCCACAGCGCCACGCGCTCGCGGTCCGGGTGCCAGCGCGGGTCGGGTTCTTCGCAGACGGCATTGAACAGCCACGACAGGTCGCGCAGCACCGCGTCGCGCAGTTGGCGGCGGTTGAGCACGCGGGCTTCAAGGGTCTCGGACTTGGTGCCGGGATCGTTGTCGGTGAGCCGGTCCAGCAGCGAAGGCTGGAGGCGGTCCTGGGCGCCAAGCCCGGCCATCAGCTGGCCTCGGTGGGCGCGGCCTCGCCGGTGTCGAAAGTGATTTCGCGGATGGCCATCAAATCATGGTCACCGATGTCGCTGGTCAACACGCGTTGACCCAGGCCGGCATAGCGGTCCTCGCCCGGCAGCGGGGCCCACTCCGTCTTGCGCGCCAGGTTGATGAGGCCGTCGGCGCTCTTCTCGGAGCCAGGGTAGCGCGTCGGCACCAGGGCGACGCTGTTGCCGCCGTTGGTGAAGCTCAGCTGCGCCGGCATCCAGACGCAATCGCGCAGGTCTTCGGGCGCATCGAAATGGACCTTGGCCAGGTGCTTGAACGGCACCCAGGTGTAGTGACCGTTGAGGCAGACCTCGAGCACGGGGCCGAGGCGCGAATCCGCGTCGGCCAGCCACTCGAAGGGCTGGCCGTCGATGCTGCCGGCGCTCGTTGGTGCGGCCTCGAAGGCCTTGCTGGCGAGGTCGGCGGCGAGCTGGACGTTTCCTTCACCCTGCTGCTTGAGGGACTCGATCAGCTGGGCCACCCAGGCCTCGGGCTGGCCGAAGACGACGGGCGTGCGCTTGCCGGCAAACACCTCGGCCCGCAGCAGCTCGCAGCGGATGGCGTGGCCGACGGTCTCGCGCATGGGGATGGCGAGACCGTCCATGTCGGCGACGACATTGAGCTGGGTGTGGGCACGCTCCCACTGGCCCAGCACGCTGAGCAGCTGGGACATGAAGGTGCGCAGCTTGGGGTCGGCCGGCTTGGCGCGCACGGCTTCGGTCAGCTTGGCCAGGGCTGCACGCGGGTCACCGGCGCGCAGCGCCTCTTCGGCGGCTTGTTGGGGAGTCAGGTCAGAAGCCATGGCCGCAGTCCGTGCAAAAACGCGCCTGGCGCGAGAGGGTGACGCCGCAGGCCGGGCAGCTCTTGTGCGTGCTGGCCATGTCGAAGCCGCATTCGTGGCAGAAGCGACCGCCCTGGCTGGCCGTCTGGCAGTTGGGGCAGGTCGAGCCGCCACCGCTGGACGCGTCGTAGCCGCCTGCGCTTGAGCCGGCACCGGCGCCAGACTTCGCCGCGCAGTCACGGCAACTGCCCGTGCTGCTGTTCCAGCACTCGCGGCCCACCCATTTGCGGCAGCCTTCGCAGCGCTCGTAGAGTGCCGCCGCAGCCGCCCGGGCTTCTTCCAGCGCCTCGGCCTTGGCACTGCCGCCGCCCGCTTCGGCAAAGGCGCCGGTGGCGCGGCTGGCCTTGTTCAGGTCGTAGAACATGAAGGCGAAGCGACTCAGCCAGCCGGTGATCTGGCCTTTGCGATAGGGCTTGAAGGCCGAACGCGAGGCCTCGCCGCACTTCTCGCAGAAGAACTCGAATTGGAAGCCGGCCGACACGTCGCTCATGGACGTGCTGACATCGCGGTAGTTGGTCAGGGGCATATCGGTATTCCAGCTTCCTGGCGTGGCACGGCGGCGTCTTTCGGGCCGTGCGCTGGGCCGCTCCCGAGCCGGCCCGTCTGGCGATGTGCTTGCGGCTCGCTGCCGCAAGCATCGCCGTTCCCTCGGGGGCTGAGGCCGGACACATGGCGCCCAGCGGGCGGCATGTGCCTGCCGAAGGGCTGCGGCCCATGCCGCAGCGCGGTCTGCAAGACCGACTGGCATGGCCCGCGTTCAGCGTGGCCGTGGCGGGCGAGGGGCTTCATATCGGCGAGCCGATGTTCTTCATCGTGAAGGCGCGCATGGTGCCCTGTGAGGCCGTCTTGGCCGCGCCCTGGACTGCGTTGCCATGCGAGTAATGCGAGGGCGGATTCTTGTAGACATAGGCCAGCGCGCCGAACTCGCAGGTCCACTCTTCCATCATCTCGGTCATCAGGTCCGACACCGAGACCACCAGCCTGTAGTCGAGCAGGCGGATCTTCTGGATGGTGAACACCAGCGAGGTGCCGTCCGCCGCGGTGGCCGAACGCTTGTGGATGGTGAGGGTGCCCGACGGAAAGATGTCGCCGGCCTTCATCGAGTTCAGCATCTGCGTGCTGGAGAGGTCGATGCGCTTGGTGAAGGTGATCTCGAAATTGCGGTTGCGATCCGCCGCGGCGTAGGCCGCGCTGCGCTTCTCGTCCTCGGAGGGCGGGTCCGCGCTCTTTTCGGCCTTCTTGCCGATGGCTCCGAACGACTTCTCGTAGTCCTTCCAGAGCTTCTTGCGTTGGCCGACATATTCCGCGTGAGCCTCGTGGGGATCCTTGCCTGCGTCCAACGCCTTCAGGTAGGCCTTGTCGACGGCGTCATCCGCCTTCTCATAGTCGGAACTGAGATGCTTGCGCTTGAGCTCGCTGCTTTTTTGAGTGTCGGCCAGCTCTCTCGCTTCTTCGAAGGCGCTGCTCACCTTTTCGGCGTTCTTGCGCTCTTCCTCGTTGTGCAGATTCCATTTCATGGACTCGATCAGCACCTGGCCCTGGAAGAGGTGGGACACGGACTCGCCCACGATCGGGACGCGGGTCGGTCGCAGCAGGATCATGAAGATGTCGGCATCGGCGCCCATGTCTTGCCTGTCGGTTTTAGAGGTCGCCGGAGGGGACCGTGTAGAAGAAGGGTGCCGTCGGCAGGTTGTCCTTGCCCATCGTCTTCATGTAGGCGAGCTTGATGCTCTTGAAGTTCAGCACCCAGCTCTCGATCACCTCCTTGGAGATGCCGTCGTCCCGTATCTCCAGCGAGCAGCTTTCGAAGTAGCCGTTGGTGGCCGCCAGCACGAGACCCGGCTGGTGGATGAGCCGGCCCTGCTGCTTGATGTTGAGCAGCGTGAGCGATGCGCTGATCACGGGGATGTGGTTGTCCAGGCAGGAATGCATCAGCGATGAGCCGACGTCGAACCGCTTCCTGAAGCTCAGCGGCTCCATCTTCATCGTGACCGTGCTGCCCAGGCCGATCAACGAACCCGCCGCACTGGCGGCGGCGGCGGCGCGCTCGGCGAGCGTCGTCGGCTTCTTCTTGGTGCTCTTCAGGGCATGCATGCCCCAGTCGAACTCCAGGATCTCGACCGAGCCTTCCCAGCCCTCGAGCAGTCCTTCACCCACCACCGGCCCTGCGGCGGTGATGAGTTGCATGAAGATGTTGGAACGGCTCATGAACAGTGAGAGGAGGGCTGCAACGACGAGACCGAATGGGCTTTGGGCATGCAGTGCCCGGCCCGGCGGCTGCCTTGGAACCGGCTTGGGCTCCGGCATCACATCGCCAAGCGATATGAGCCTTCACCGCAGCGCAAGCGCTGTGCCGGGTCACTGGCAGCGCCCCCCGATGGAGGCGAAGCCGGTGGGGGAGAACTGTTTAAGCCGACGGCGAAGCAGTACCGGCCGGGATGTCCCAGTTGTAGGTCTTGGGCGCGCCCAGCTTGCCGGACTTGTTGTCCTGCGGCTTGTATTCGATCTTGACGGTCTTGAAGACCATTTCGACCTTCTGCTGGACGGAGCCTTCCTCGGTGCCGTTCATCTGCACCTTGGTGATGAAGCAGCCTTCCATCGTCATCGTGAAGTAGGTCTCGGGCGTGGCCGAGCCCGTGGTCTTCATCATCTGCAGCTCGACCTTGGGGAAGGCCTTGCCGGTGCAGATATAGCCCATGATGACCGTCGACGAGGTGTCGAAGTAGTGTTCCCAGTTCATCTTGCCGGGGTTGGGCTTGCCGACCGAGGCGCCGCCGCCCTTGGTCCAACTGGTCTCGGCTTCGACTTCCCAGTCCCAGCCCTGGATCTCGATCCACTTTTCCTTGCCCTTCTGGATGGACTCGCCATCGGCCTTGTCGAAGAAGGTGAGGAATGCATTGACTGCCATGTTGATATCTCCTTAGGGGTTCAAAGCGCGGGTTTGTTGGTGGTGATGAGAGATGACCCGTCCTGCTCCCGCGCCGGCGAGTTCTCTCAACTGTCTTAGGCTGACTTCTCGGACGGCAGCTTGGAGACCAGCCGCAGGGACACGGTCAGGCCTTCGAGCTGGTAGTGCGGCTTCAGGTAGAACTTGGACTGGTAGTAGCCCGGCGCGCCCTCCACTTCCGAGACCTCGACCTGGGCGGCCGCGAGCGGGCGCATGGCCTTGGTCTCTTCCGACGAGTTCATCGGGTCGCCGTCGACGTAGTTCAGGATCCAGCTGTTCAGCCAGTCTTCCATCGCGTCGCGCGACTTGAAGGAGCCGACCTTGTCGCGCACGATGCACTTCAGGTAGTGGGCGAAACGGTTGCAGGCGAACAGATAGGGCAGGCGTGCCGCCAGGGCCGCATTGGCGGTCGCGTCGGCGTCGTCGTACTCGGCGGGCTTTTGCAGCGACTGGCCGCTGATGAAGGCGGCGAAGTCGCTGTTCTTGCGGTGCACCATCGACAGGAAGCCGTTCTTGCTCAGCTCGGCCTCGCGGCGATCCGAGATGGCGATCTCGGTCGGGCACTTCATGTCCACGCCGCCGTCGTCGGTCGGGAAGGTGTGGGTGGGCAGGCCCGTCACCGCGCCGCCCGACTCGATGCCGCGGATGCGCGAGCACCAGCCGTACTGCTTGAACGAGCTGTTGATGTTGACGGCCATCGCGTAGGCGGCGTTGGACCAGGTGTACTTGCTGTGGTCGGCGCCCTCGGTGTCTTCCTCGAAGGCGAACTCGTCGACCGGCGCGGTCTTGGCGCCATAGGGCACGCGCGACAGGAAGCGCGGCATGCACAGGGCCAGGTAGCGGGCGTCGTCCGATTCACGCAGCGAGCGCCAGGCGGCGTATTCGGGCGTCGTGAAGATCTTGGTCAGGTCGCGCGGGTTGGCGAGTTCCTGCCAGCTTTCCATCTGCATGACGCTGGGCGCCGCGCCAGTCACGAAGGGGGCGTGGGCGGCAGCGGCGATCTTGGACAGCTCGCCGAGCAGTTCGACGTCGGGCGGCGTGTGGTCGAAGTGGTAGTCGCCCACCAGGCAGCCATAGGGCTCGCCGCCGAACTGGCCGTATTCCTCTTCGTAGAGCTTCTTGAACAGCGGCGACTGGTCCCAGGCCGTGCCCTTGTAGCGCTTCAGCGTCTTGCCCAGGTCCGTCTTGGACACGTTCAGCACGCGGATCTTGAGCTGCTCGTCGGTCTCGGTGTTGTTGACGAGGTAGTGCAGGCCGCGCCAGGCGGACTCCAGCTTCTGGAAGTCCTCGTGGTGCATGATCAGGTTGACCTGCTCGGTGAGCTTGCTGTCGATGGCCGCGATCATGGCCTCGATGGTCTTGACGGCGTCGTCGCTGAGCAGCGTCGTGTTGGACAGCGCCTGCTGGGCCAGCGTCTGCACTGCCTGTGCGACGGCGCCACGCGCTTCCTCGGTCTTGGGCTTGAATTCCTTGTTCAGCAGTGCCGCGAAGTCATTGCCTTCGAAGGTCACGCCCGCCAGGGCCGATGCTGACTGTTCCGCTTGGGTCATGTTTGAAACTCCGGTCGTTTCAGTGTCTTGGGAGGGACTGCGGCTTATTCCGACTTGGGCGCGTCGGTCAGCGTCTTCAGCAGCGTCGGGTCGGCCAGCACCTTGGCGATCAGGTCGCCGGCGCCGCTCTTGCCGTCCATGTAGGTGATCAGGTTGGACAGCTGCTGGCGGGCCTCGAGCAGCTTGTTCAGGCCTTCGACCTTGCGCGCCACGGCGGCCGGCGAGAAGTCGTCCATGCTCTCGAAGGTGATGTCCACCGGCAGGTTGCCCTCGCCGGTCAGCGTGTTCTCGACCTGGAATGCGACGCGCGGCTTCATGGACTTCATGCGCGAGTCGAAGTTGTCGACGTCGATCTCGAGGAACTTGCGGTCCGACACCGGCGGCAGCGGATCCTCGGGCTTGCCGGACAGGTCGGCCATCACGCCCATCACGAAGGGCAGCTGCACCTTCTTCTCGGCGCCGTAGAGCTCCACGTCGTACTCGATCTGCACCCGCGGTGCCCGGTTGCGGGCGATGAATTTCTGGCTGCTCTTGCTCATTTCAATGCTCCTTGCGGACGGGATTCAGGGATTCAAAGGCGTTGCGCCGCGACAGACTGAAGGAGGGGCCTTGATACAGACGACATCGCGGCCTCTCATGCGACTACTGCAGGCTGTCCGGGTCAACACCCAGCATACGGGCCACTTCGCCAACGGCCTCGGGGGCAAACTCTCGTACGAGCTGCAGGAAGTTGCGGTCGATGAGACGTTGCGCACGGCGCAGCAGATCCGCGGCCGGGTTGGTGGGTTCGTTCTTTTCCAGATAGGCGCAGACGAGGTCGATGGCGCGCACGGCGTCGGCGCGGCTCTCGATGCTGCCCATGCCGCCGCCGCCGCCGCCGCGACCGCGTCGGGCCGGGGCAGGCGAGTCGTCGCCGCCGGCGCTGTCGTCGATGCCCAGGTCGTTCAACATGCCGGCCAGGTCATCCGAGTCGGCGTCGATGCTGACCGGGCTGGGCGAGACGGCGGCCACGCTGTCCAGCATGCTGCGCAGCGGTGCGAAGTCGGGCAGCTCGCCGTAGCCCAGGCGGGCCGTCAGGCATTCGGTCAAGGCGTCCAGGGCGGCCAGGGCGTCGGTCGCCTGGGTGTTGACCTGCGGGTTGTCGCCCACCGCGTCGGCCAGCATGCTTTCGATCTGGCCCCGCGAGGGCACCGACTCGTCGTCGCGCGGCACCAGGTCGCCCATCGCGATCTCGATGTCGCGCACGCTGATCTGGCCGATGGCGCGGTCATTCAGCACGAGGCTGGCGCGCACGTCGCCGAGGGTGACATCCAGGCTGGCCAGCTCGCCCAGCACATTGACGCGGGCGAAGGCGTCGCCGTCGTCCGGGCGGGGGTGGAGCTCGTCCCACCAGCGCACCAGCAGTTGTTCGAAGAGGCGCAGCCCTGGCGCCAGCGTCGCGAAGCCCTCCAGGCGCAGGCGGGCGCGCAGCCACAGATTGGCCACGCGCAGGTCACGGCTGCGGCTGTTGAGCTCTTCGGCCTGGCTGAACACGGCGCGCCAGTCCGGCGGCTCGGCCGCGGCGAACTGGGTTTCGGGTTTGCCCGCGGCCGCTTGCGTCAGGGCCAGGAAGTCGTTGTCGTATTCCAGGTCCGGGCCGCAGACGTCGTCTTCGGAGACGCCCACCAGCCAGGGTGCCAACGCCGGGTCGCTGAGCGACAGYGCGGGGTCCAGCGGCTCATCAAAGGGGGTCGTGTCCATGGGCGTCCGGAAAAGAGGCTTGCAGAAGGTGCAGGCAGGGGTTCGGGCGGTAAGTAACTCGGGGCAGCGCTTAGTTCCCTGTGGCGCGCCAGTTCGCCCATGACGGGAACGGAATCGCGCCTGGCGTCACTCACCCGCATGGACGCCCCGCCTGCACGATGAACTCCTCCAGCGACCCGGAAGACAACGACGCGACCATCATCCGGCCCAGCAGCACCGCTGGCCCGGCCGCCGCTGCGCCCGCGCCTTTCGAAAACGCGCCGACGGTCATGACGGGCCCGCCCGCCGCCGCCGAGCCGGTACCGCCGCCGCGCATCGAGCGCATGGACGGCGGCAACGCCCTGCCCGTCGGCAGCCGCCAGGCCGAGTTCGAGGTCACCCGCGTGCTGGGCGAAGGCGGCTTCGGCATCGTCTACCTGGCCCGCGACCACGCGCTGGAGCGCATGGTGGCCTTGAAGGAATACATGCCCGCCGCGCTGGCCCTGCGCGGCGACAGCTCCCAGGTGCGGGTGCGCTCGGAGCGCCACCGCGACACCTTCGAGATGGGCCTGAAGAGCTTCATCAACGAGGCGCGGCTGCTGGCCCAGTTCGACCACCCGGCCCTGGTCAAGGTCTACCGCTTCTGGGAGGCCAACGGCACGGCCTTCATGGTCATGCCCTTCATCGAGGGCAAGACGCTGAAGGACACCCTCAAGGAAATGCCCGGGCCGCCCGGCGAAGACTGGCTGATGAATATGCTGGCGCCGCTGACCGAGGCGCTGCTGGTGCTGCACGGCGAGAGCTGCTACCACCGCGACATCGCGCCCGACAACATCATCCTGATCGGCGGCAGCGGCCTGCCCCTGCTGCTGGACTTCGGTGCCGCGCGCCGCGTCATCGGCGACATGACGCAGGCGCTGACCGTCATCCTCAAGCCCGGCTACGCCCCCATCGAGCAGTACGCCGAAGTGCCCAGCATGAAGCAGGGGCCGTGGACCGACGTCTATGCGCTGGCCGCCGTCGTCTACTGTGCCATCACCGGCCGCACGCCGCCACCCAGCGTCGGCCGCATGGTCAAGGACGACTATGTGCCGCTCGCGCAGGCCGCCCCGCCGGGCCGCTACAGCGACCGCCTCGTCAAGGCCGTCGACCGGGCGCTGCAGGTGCTGCCCGACCAGCGAACCCAGTCCATGGCCGAATTCCGCCAGGACCTGGGCCTGGCCGGCCACTACGCGCCCAAGCCGGGCCAGATGGCGACGCTGATCCAGGCGCCCGCCGCAGCGCCGGCACCGGCCGCCAAGCCGGCCGGCAGCCGCACGCCGCTGTTCGCCGGCCTCGGCCTGGCCGGGCTCGCGGTGGCCGGCGCAGCCGGCTGGTTTGCGACCCGGCCTGCGCCGCCGGCCGAGCCC
>NZ_JBFUFR010000073.1:0-17175 GCF_056403315.1 Roseateles sp. P2_H4
GGGCTATCCCGAAACCTGGCCAGGCAGCCCGGCGCTGGGGGCTATCCCGAAACCTGGCCAGGCAGCCCGGCGCTGGCCTCGGTCACCCGGCCTTTCGAGCAGGCCCCGGAACCTGTGGGCTTCAAACGCGACGGCGGCGGCGCCAGCCGCCTGGTGCAGACCTTCACGCCACGTGCCGACATCGCGCTGGGCCGGCTCAGCCTGTACGCCGGCGACGGCCATGGCACGGATGCGACGCATGCCTTGCGGCTGTCGCTGCGTGACGTGGAGGCCGGCACCGAACTGCTCGGCGCCGGCGAGGGCCTGGCCATCGCCTACCGGCCGCAAGGGGCCGGCCTGCTGAGCTTTGACTTCAGCGCCCATCCGCCGGTCGTGCTGAAGTCCGGTCGCCGCTATGCGCTGGCGCTGCAGGGCGAGAAGGACGCGCTGACGATCAATCTGCGCGCCAGCCGCAGCGACGTCTATGCCGACGGCGAGGCCAGCCTGGACGACCGGCCGTTGAAGGACCGGGAGAGCGGCCGCCCCGCGGACTTCGCGTTCGCGCTGTACGCGCGCCAGGCGCACTGAGTCGGCCGCAGGCCGTCGGTGCATGGCGGCCGCCATGCCCGCATGCTGCAACCGATGCCCTGGCTCGCATAACGACTCCGGAGACAAGACATGGACAAACACCCCGACGGCCTGAGCCGCCCGATCTTTTGCCTGCTGATGGCTCTCGTCCTCTGCGTCGGGTCTCAGGCCGTTGCGGCGGCAGAGGCTGTACAGGCAGCACCTGCCCACAACCCTCTGATCTGGGCGGACGTCCCAGACATCGCAGTCATCCGGGTAGGAAAAACCTACTACATGAGCAGCACGACGATGCACATGAGCCCGGGGCTTCCGATCATGAAGTCGACGGACCTGGTCAACTGGAGCATGGCCTCCTATGCCTATGAAACCCTCGCCGACAACGACGCCATGCGCCTCGAAAACGGCAAGAACGCCTACGGTGCAGGCTCCTGGGCCAGCAGCCTGCGTCACCACAATGGCGTGTTCTACGCCTCGACTTTCGCCTACACCAGCGGACGCACGCACATCTACACCACGCGCGATCCGGAGCGGGGCCCGTGGAAGGAGACGAGCTTCGAGCCCGCGCTGCACGACCACAGCCTGTTCTTCGACGACGACGGTCGCGTCTACATGGTTCACGGGGGCGGTCGCATCACGCTCATCGAGCTGAAACCCGATCTCTCTGGCATCAAGCCCGGCGGCGTGAACAAGGTTCTCATCGAGAACGTCAACACCATCTTCGGCACCGACCTGGGCGGGCTCAATGGCGAGGGTTCTCAGCTTCTCAAGGTCAACGGCCGCTACTACCTCTTCAACATCGCGTCGCCCGGTAGCCGCTGGGCGCGGACCGTCATCGTCAGCCGCGCCGACACCATCAATGGCCCCTACGAAAGTCGCATCGCGCTCGATGACCGCGGCATCGCCCAGGGCGGCCTCATCGACACCCCGGAAGGCAAGTGGTACGCCTATCTCTTCAAGGACAACGGCGCCGTCGGTCGCATCCCCTACCTCGTGCCCGTGACCTGGAAGGACGGCTGGCCCATGCTCGGCCAAGACGGCAAGGTGGCCATGACGCTGGACATTCCCGCCGGCGCTCAGGGCGTTTCCGGTGTCTCCGGCATCGTCGCCTCCGACGAGTTCGACCGCCGGCCCGGCGACCCCGCCCTGCCCCTCGCCTGGCAATGGAACCACAACCCGAAGCCCAGTGACTGGTCGCTCAGCAAGCGCCCGGGCTACCTCAGCCTTGTCAGCAGCCGGATCGTTTCCACACTGCCCGAGGCCACGAACACCCTCACGCAGCGCACCTTCGGCCCGCGCAGTTCGGCCATCACCCGCATCGACGTGAGCGGCATGAAGGATGGCGACTGGGCCGGCCTCAGCGCTTTCCAGAAGAACTACGGTTTTGTCGGGGTCAAGATGACCGATGGCGCCAAGTCTCTGGTCATGGTGAGCGCCGACGCCGACAAGCCGGAGGAGATCGCCTCGATTCCGTTCACGGGCAAGACCGTTCACCTCAAAGTCGACTGCGAGTTCGAGCCAGGCCCCGAGGTCGCCCGCTTCTCCTACAGCCTCGACGGCAAATCCTGGACCACTATCGGTCGTTCCTCTCGGCTTTCCTACACCGCGCCGCACTTCATGGGTTATCGCTTCGGCCTCTTCTATTACTCGACCAAGACCGCCGGCGGCCGTGTGGACTTCGACTACTACCGGATCGAGCCGGGCGGCGGCTCGCGCTGACCTTCGCCAGCGCCGTTTGCGCGGCTTGAGCGAGGCCTGCTCGACCGGGCTGCCACGGGGTCCTCCCGGGGCACCCCTCAACAACCTATTGACGTTCCACATCCACCCATGCGCCTTGTCAGATCCCTGTACCCCGTCGCCTTCTGCTGCGCCGCGCTCATCGGCGCGAACGCGCTCGCCGCAGAAGCGTCGCCCGGTGCCAACGCGGCGATGAGCGCCAGCGCCCTTGCGGCGGCACCGTCGAACCGTGCCCACAACCCCGTCATCTGGGCCGACGTTCCTGACATCGCCATCATCCGTGTCGGCAAGACCTACTACATGAGCAGCACGACGATGCACATGAGCCCGGGCCTGCCGATCATGAAGTCGACGGACCTCGTCAACTGGCGCATGGCCTCCTACGCCTATGAAACCCTTGGCGACAACGACGCCTTGCGCCTCGACAACGGCAAGCACGCCTACGGTGAAGGCTCCTGGGCCAGCAGCCTGCGTTATCACAACGGCGTGTTCCATGCCTCGACGTTCTCGGCCAATACCGGGCGCACCCACATCTACACCACGCGCGATCCGGAACGCGGCCCGTGGAAAGAGACCAGCTTTGAGCCCTCGCTGGGTGACCACAGCCTGTTCTTCGATGACGACGGTCGCGTCTACATGGTTTACGGCGGCGGTCGCATCATGCTCACCGAGATGAAGTCCGATCTCTCGGGCATCAAACCCGGCGGCGTGAACAAGGTCATCGTCGAAAACGTCAACGGCCTCTTCGGCGCCGACCAGGGCGGGCTCAGGGGCGAGGGCTCCCAGCTTTTCAAGGCCAACGGTCGCTACTACCTCTTCAACATTGCCTCGCCTGGCAGCCGTTGGGCACGCACCGTCACCATCCACCGCGCCGACACCATCGACGGCCCCTACGAAGGCCGCATCGCGCTCGATGATCGCGGCATTGCCCAGGGCGGCCTCATCGACACGCCCGACGGCAAGTGGTACGCCTATCTGTTCAAGGACAACGACGCCGTCGGCCGCATTCCCTACCTCGTGCCGGTGACCTGGAAGGACGGCTGGCCCGTGCTCGGCGAAGGCGGCAAGGCGCCCATGACGCTCGACATCCCCGCCGGCGCGCAGGGCGTCTCCGGCGCCTCCGGCGCCTCCGGCATCGTCGCGTCGGACGAATTCGTCCGGAAGCCCGGCGACCCCGCCCTGCCCCTGGCCTGGCAATGGAACCACAACCCTAAGCCCCATGACTGGTCGCTCACCAAGCGCCCGGGTTACCTGAGCCTCACCACCAGCCGGGTCGTTCCGACGCTGCTCGAGGCCCCGAACACGCTCACCCAGCGCACCTTCGGGCCGAGCAGTTCGGCCACCACCCGCATCGACGTGAGCGGCATGAAGGACGGCGACTGGGCCGGCTTGTCCGCCTTCCAGCGGCAGTACGGCTTCGTGGGCGTCAAGATGACCGACGGCGTCCGTTCTCTGGTCATGGTGAGCGCCGAAACGGACAAGGCCGAAGAGCTCGCCTCCATTCCCCTCTCCGGCAAGACCGTTCATCTGAGGGTCGACTGCGACTTCGAGCCCGCGCCCGAACTGGCCCGCTTCTCCTACAGCCTCGACGGCAAGTCCTGGACCCCCATCGGTCGTCCCTCTCCCCTGAAGTACACCTTCCCGCACTTCATGGGTTATCGCTTCGGCCTCTTCTACTACGCGACCAAGACGGCCGGTGGCCGCGTCGACTTTGACTACTACCGGGTCGGGCAAGGGACGGAAGAGCGTCGCTGACAAGGCGCGATCACTTTCAGCCTTCCTCCACTTCCGCCCCACCTGAATAGACACCTCCTGTGAACCCCATCAAGCACGGCCTCGCCGTACTCGGCCTGATCGCGGCCCCGGCCTTTGCCGCCAACGAGGTCAGCATCAGCATCGACGCCGGCAAGGCCGGCCCGGTCATCAGCAAGTATGTGTACGGCCAGTTCGCCGAACACCTTGGCACCGGCGTCTACGAAGGCATGTGGGTCGGCACGAAGTCGAACATCCCGAACACCCGAGGCTGGCGCAATGACGTCGTCGGCGCGCTGAAGGAGTTGCATGTGCCGCTGGTGCGCTGGCCGGGCGGCTGCTTCGCCGACACCTACCACTGGCGCGACGGCATTGGCCCGCAGGACAAGCGCCCGAGCAACGTCTGGGGGAACCATGTCGAGGAGATCAACGCCGTCGGCACCCACGAGTTCTTCGACCTGATAGACATGATCGGCGCCGACGCCTACATCAACGGCAACGTCGGCACCGGCTCCGTGCAGGAGATGGCCGACTGGGTCCAGTACATGACGGCGGACGGCGGCTCGCCCCTGGCCAGGCTGCGCGCTCAGAACGGGCGCGAGAAGCCGTTCAAGGTCGCCTTCTTCGGTGTCGGCAATGAGTTGTGGGGTTGCGGCGGCAACATGAAGCCCGACCACTACGCGAACCTCTACAGCAACTACGAGCATTTCCTGTGGGCGCCCGAGAAGTCCCGGCCGAAGATGATCGCCAGCGGCGGCAGCGGCTTCGACACCAGCTGGACCCAGATCCTGAGCAAGGAACTGAAGGACCGCACGATCGGCATCACCGTCCACCAGTACACGGTCCCGACCGGCAACTGGGAGGTCAAGGGCAAGGACCTCGGCTTCAAGGAAGGCGAGTGGATTTCAACCCTTGCCAACACCTTGAAGATGGATCAACTGGTCAAGGATCACGTGGCCGTGCTGGACAAGAACGATCCCCAGAAGAAGATCGGACTGATGGTCGATGAGTGGGGCACCTGGTATGACGAAGTGAACCCCAGAGGCGGGCTGTTCCAGCAGAACTCCCTGCGCGACGCGCTCGTGGCGGCGCTCAACTTCCACATCTTCCATGAGCACGCGGAGCGGGTCACCCTGACCACCATCGCCCAGATGGTCAACGTGCTGCAGGCGATGGTCCTGACGGACAAGGAGAAGATGGTCCTGACCCCGACCTACTACGCGTTCCAGATGTATGCACCGTTCCAGGATGCCAGGTCGCTGCCGCTGGCCATCAAGGACAACACCAGCTATACCCTGGGTGCCGTGACCATTCCGGGCGTGAGCGCTTCGGCAGCACGAGCCAAGGACGGCAAGGTGTACCTCGCGCTGGTCAACGCCGATCCATCCAAGGCGGTCGATGTCGCCATCACCGTTGCGGGCACGAAGGTCAACGGTGCGGCCGGCAAGGTGCTGACCTCAACCGCGATGGACGCGCACAACACCTTTCAGAATCCGCAGGTCATCAAGCCGGCCGCGTTCAGCGCGCGTGCCGCGGGGGGCAAGCTGTCGATCAAGGTGCCTGCCAAGGCCGTGATGGTGGTCGCGTTGGAGGAGTGAACGCCTCGCGCGCAAGCGCCTCGTGATCGCGCCTGCTTACTCCAGCGATGTTGCGCAGCTTGTCCGCTGCTCATGCCCACCGAATCGCTGTTGAACTTGCATGCCAGACTGCTCGTCAGAAAACTTCTTTGAAGCGGCCGCAGCGCGAACAGCGCCGCCCCGCCCTGCCCACACTGCATATTGACGGACCGGCCGGGCAGCGGCTTCACGCTGCTCTTCGAGGCGCTCGCCTTGACGCTGTGCCGATCGATTCCGGTCGCGCACGCCGCCGGCCGGTTGCGCATCAACGCGAAGCAGTTGTGCCGCCGGATCGAACACCAAGTCGGCGTGGCACGCCCCCAGGACGACATGAACGGCGTCGCCGTGGTCGGCATCAACGACTTGAGTTTCAGGCGTGGCCAGGACTATGTGGCGCTGGTCCATGGCCTGAAAGGGAAACGCCTGCTGTTCATGACCGAGTGCCGCAAGCACGCCACCGTCATCGACTCCAAGGCCGATTTGATCGAGCACGGCGGCGGTCCTGACGACACACGCCGTGCGCCCGGGAGGCGTGAAATCTCGCTAGGTTCTAAGCTGGCGACATCTGTCCACGCTCGGTGAGCACGCGGTCGCGGTACGCAAGCGGCGCACCCGACCCAAAGCCCGACAGCCTCCTAGCGGCCTACTTGGTCGACAGCACCAGCACCGTCACCGAATACGGCGCGAAGCTGTAGCTGAACTGCTTGCCGAGCCCGCTCGCCTTGCTCGTCACCGGCACCACCTTGGTCGGCTCGGCGATGGTGTTGGTATCTTCCTTGTGCGTCGAGCTCAGTACGATTGCCTTGCCTTCGGCCGCCACCTTGACGGCGCCGGCCAGGTCGACCTGCACCGTCTGCGCGTTGCCGATCGCGTTGACGACCTTCAGGTAGATCTCGCCGCGCTGGTCCGACTTGGTCGCCGAGAAGAACATCGTCGGCACCTGCCTGGCCGGCGGCACGTCCTGCGGCGTCTCCTTCTTGGCCTCTTGCTGCCAGGTTTGCGTGCTGATCTTCTCGGCATGCACCGGCAGCGACACATTGCCCAGATAGTTGCTGAACATCTTTTGCGCGTAGTACGACGGCGAACCGTAGCTGGACTGCGCGTTGTAGCCGATCAGGTTGTACTGCCACTGCATGCCGCCCGGGTTCACGTTCACGAACAGCGGCGCGTAGCAGGACATCTCGACGACGTCGGCATTGCGCTCCATGCCGGCCATGAAGGCGGCATCGGCCAGTGCGGCGTGCAGGTTGGTGGTCGGCGAGCCTTCTTGCCCGGCCCATTCGCCGATAAAGATTTTCGGCCCGCTGCGCGCATAGCTGTCGTAGCGCGCGGCGTCGTTCATCATCTCCATCGGGTTGAAGTAGTAATGCTCGTCGATCAGGTCGGGGACCCGACTGGTCAACTTCTGTTGCGAGCCAACCCAGTCCTTGCCGTTGACCGTGGAGATCAGCTTGATCTTCGGGTACTTCTTCCTGATGGCGTCGTGGAACTGGGTGTAGCGGCCGTCGTAGGTCTTGTTCTTCTCAAAGCCATCCTCGTTGCCGATCTCGACATAGCGCAGCTTGAACGGCGCCGGATGGCCGTCCTCGGCGCGCTTCGCGCCCCACTTCGTGCTCACGTCGCCGGTCACATATTCGATCTCGTCGAGCGCGTCCTGGACGAAGGGCTGCAGTTCCTTGCCGACCGGGACGGATTCGCCGTTGAGCGCGTAGCCGGCGAACACCGCCAGCACCGGTTCGGCCTTCATGTCCTCGCACCACAGGAGAAATTCGAGCAGTCCCATGCCGTCGGTAGAGCGGTAGCCCCAGGTGCCGGGATTGCCTGGACGCTGGTCTATCGGGCCCAGCGTTTCCTTCCACTTGAAGCGGTTCGTCACGCTGCCGCCTTCGACATAGTTCCCGCCGGGGAAGCGCAGGAAGCCCGGCTTCATGTCGATCATCTTTTGCATCAGGTCGGGCCGGTTGCCGTTCGGCCGGTCCTTGTGGGTCGGCGGAAACAGCGACACCAGGTTGAACCACACCTTGCCCGGACTTTCGGTTGCAAGCACCAGGCGCGCGTCGGCGGTCGGCTTGACGTTCGCACCGGTGGCGAGGGTGACGCTGTAGCGCTTCCATTGGCCGTCGATGCGGCCGCCCTCGGCCTGGGCGTAGATGGTCTTGCCGTCGACGCCTTCAATGCTGAGGGTCAGCGGCACGCCACCGGCGCCGGACGTTTTGGCGTAGAAGCTGGCGCGGTAGCTGGTGTTCGGCGTGACCGGGATGCCCCAGTAGCCAGCATTCGCGATACCGACACGGTGACCCGGCGAAGCGTTCTCGGCGTCGATCCGCAGACTGGTCGTCAGGGCGGTGCCGGCGACCGGGTAACGCTCGTCGAGCGCCATCGCGGCGCTGCCGCCGGCGTCCTGCACCAGCGACCAGTGTTCCGGCGTGGAGCCGTGATTCTTGAAGGCGCGGTTGCGCACCAGTTCCGCATACAGGCCGCCATCGTAGGAAAAGTTGATCTCCTCGGTCATCAAACCGTACAGGGTCGGACTGACCGGTAGGCCAGGCTTGGCGAGGTCGATCCGGACGGTGGTCTGCGCCATCGCCAGCGCCAGCGGGGCGATCAGGGCAACCAGCGACAGCAGGCGGGGGGCGCGGAAGCGGCGTTGCATGATTGGCATGGCGGCGCTGTGCGATGGAATGTTCGAGTTCATGGGTGGGATGGTCCGGTAGTGGTGCTGCGCTTGCGGGCGCTTTTGTGTGAGGTTCGCGGCATCTACACCGCGAACGTGGTAACAAGAACGGAAGGCCAGGCGCTTGGCGGCCGCGAGCCCCTCGGTCGTCCACCTTGTCTACAAGGTCAGCGCATCCACACGCTCCGGGATCTCGCGGTCCGGCATGCCGCGCACATCCCTGGCCGAGAAGTCGCTGACCCCGCGCAGCGCGAACAGCGCCGCCCCGCCCTGCCCGCGCCGCAGATTGACGGCATGGAAGCTGGCGTCTCTGACATCGTCCAGCACGACCGCGGTTCGCCCCTCCGGCTTGACGTAGCCAACCTTGACGTGATGAACCTCGATGGCCTTCACGTGGCGCATGTAAAACGCATACGCTGGCGCCTTGCCGAACATGCCGGGCTCCGGATACCCGTTGGGATTTTCGGGCGGCACCAGCGCGCTCCAGGCCGCATCGCCGCCGCCCTGGGTTTCTATCTGCACATTGCTGATGCGAATGTCCTCGATCAGATGTCCTTCAATCCCGGCGATGGTGCTGGCGTGATTGACGTGCGCACCGGACACCACAATATTGCTGATATTGATGCGCTTGATGGTGCCCACCGGCGGCTGATTCGGTCCGCGCAGGCGCGCGCCCAAGCGTATGAAGATCGGATCGTTCACCACGCCGCGCATGGTGATGTTGGAAATCGTCAGGTCCTCGATGTGCGAACCGTCCACGCTCTCGATCGCCAGGCCGCGGCACTCGTCGAAGATGCAGTTCGTGATGGTGATGTTCTTGAAGTCGCCATTCGATTCGGTGCCCATCTTGATGCGGCCGTATCGCCCCGACCGGTACTCCGGCGCACTGCGCTTGAACGTGCCATCAATCAGGCTGCCCTCGTCGAAATTTCCCGACACCATGCAGTCGGATATCGTGATGTTTTCGCAGTGCTGGATGCGCCCCAGGCCGTAGCTGGCCTTGAGGCAGATCGCATCGTCCCAGGGCGTATTCAGGCTGCAATTCGTGACGCGCACGTTGTTGCACCCGTCAATATCCATGCCGTCGCGGTTGGTGTCGATGGTCAAGTGGTCGATCAGCACGTTGCCGCAGCCGGTCGCCAAGATGCCGAAATGGCCGCCATGCAAGATCGAGAAATCGCGCAAGATCACGTTGCGGCACTCGCGCAGCGCGATCGCCTTGTCGGCTTCGCCGGGCTGGTCCGGTTTGTCGGTGTAGTAGCCGGTGTACTTGTCGTGGCCGCTGATCAAGCCTTTGCCATGGATCAAGCCACCGCCCACGATGGCCACGTTGTCCAGGCCAATCCCCCAGATCAGGCTGTTTTGCCAGTGACTGTGGCCGTAGTCCTGATAGTTGCCGCCGGCCTCGTTCGGCTCGGGCAGGTCATAGCGCGCCACGCTCGCGTCAACCGCTTCGATCACCGCGCCCGCCTCCAGGTAGAGCGTGATGTTGCTCTTGAGCCTGATTGACGCGGACAGATAGCGCCCCGGCGCGAAATAGACAGTACCCCCGCCCGCTGCCGCTGCGGCCGCAATGGCAGCATTGATCGCCGGCGAGTCGAGCGTGCGGCCATCGCCCTTGGCGCCGAAACGCTTGACGTCGAACAGCGAACTCGTGGGTATGGGCGGCGCCGCCAGCGAGCAAGCCGGCAACGCGGCGACGAGCGCAACGGCCCGTGCCAAAAAATGTCTACGTATGGGCAGCAAGGTGAATCTCCTGAACGCCATTTCTTGAACGCCACGCAACGGGCTGGCAACGACCCAGGCGGTGGGGACCAGCGATGAGCCAACAGCTCGTCGATGCGATTGGCAGACCGCGTTGTCATGCGAGCCCGCCGCCCGAAACCTTCAACGCCACGGCATCGCTGGAATACGCAAGACCTTCCGCAGCCCAGTTTTTCCTAATGACCTTGGGGCAACACCCACTCGATGCCAATGCGGCGCGTGGCCGTTCCGTCGCGCATTTGCGCAGGGTCGGGGGCAGCGGCGGCGGTGGCGGCGGCGCGTGCCAGGCTCACGGCGTCCAGTTCGCGCTCCAGGGCCAGGGCCGGCACACCGCGCACGCCAGCCGCCGTGATCTCGCGGCGCTGCACGAAGCTGCGCACGATCTTGCCGGCGGCATCGATGTCCTGTTCCACGACGACCGTACCCGCGAGCTCGGCACGGCGCGCGAACAGCGGAAAGCCGTTCGCGTCGGTGGCGCCTGGCCCGCTGCGCGGCACATCGGGCAGCAGATAGGCCTGCGAACGCACGGCCAGCGCGGTGCGCCAGGCTTGCAGCGCGCGCGGCGCCGTCATCCGTCGGCTGCGCACCTGCTCCTGGCTCCACCAGCGCAGCAGTTCGCAGCGCGATGCAGGCGATTGGCCGGCATAGGTCCAGCCCGCCGCCTGCAGCGCATCGCGCACCTCGGGGGCGAGGCTGGACGTGTCGCCCGGCAGCTTGGCCAACGTGGCGACCAGCTCGTCCTCAAACGCACGGTCCGGCGAGGGCGGCACCTGCCGAGGCGCCTGCCCCCACCGAGCCAGGCGCTCCGCCTCGCCCTGCCACGCGGTGTTGCGCTGCGCTGCGGGCAGCGCCTCGATCAACTGCGCCACCTGCGCCGCAGGCCGTGACTGATCCAGCCCATTGCAGATGCCGGGCGTCTTGAGCGCTTCGATCCAGATCGTGTCGCTGGGCTGCGGTGTCGCATCGGCCTGCCAGAGCGCCACTTCGTTCAGCACGCGATTGCTCAATCGCTGCGCGGCTACCTCGGCGCGCAGCTCACCCTTGCCCTGGGCGGTTTCCTCGGTCAACCATGCCGCCCAGCTGGCCTGGGCGCGCTCACGTTGTTGACGCAGCACATCCTCGGCCACGCTGCGGTGCTCGGGCGAGAGCTTCAGGTCGGCAGGCAACTGGAACATGCCCGCCAGCAAGTCCACCGGCTGGCGCAGCAGTCCCGCATCGCGCTCCAGACGCTCACGCAGCTTGGCCCGCTGTTCGACCATCAAGCGGCGCGCAGCTTCGTCACGCTGCTGGTCGATCAGCTCCTGCGCCATCTGCTTGTTCTTGGCCGCAGCCGCCGCCTTGTCCGGGTTCTGCCCCTCGGCCGCCACGCCGCCAACGCGACCGGGCTCCATGCCGGGAAAGGTGCCCTGAGCCAGCACCGCCGCCGGTGCATGCAGGAGCGCCGCCAGCGCAACCAGCCGCAGAGAAAACCACCGCCCAGAACCCGGCATGACGTCGCCACGACGTCCAACGCGTGATGCTTTCATGAACGCTTCCAGTTCAAGGTCTTGCCCTCGGCCAGCACGGTGCTGCGTTGCCCGTCCACGTCCAGGCTCCAGTCGCGCAGCGCACCCTCGGAGACCTGGGCCGTGTACTGCCCGCCGCTGCGGCCGACCGTGCCGCGTGCCGCGACGTTGCCGTCCAGGCCCACGACCGTGAAGGCCGCGCTCTTGCCGTCAGCCAGCTCGAACACGCGCAGCACCGTGCCGCGGGCGTAGTCGTAGTCCGGCTTCTCGGTCTCGGCGCCCCAGGCGATGACGCTGCCCGGCGCGGCGTAAAGCGGCAACGATAGGAAGCCATGCGTCTCGCGATGCCAGCGKCCGCCCTGCTTCTTCTCGCCGCTGAGCAGATGGGTCCAGGTGCCCTCGGGAAGGTAGAAGTCCACCTCGCCGCTCTCCGTGAACACCGGCGCCACCAGCAATGCTTCGCCGAGCTGGTACTGCCGGTCCAGCGGCGCGCAGGCCGGGTCGTGCGGATGCTCAATGAGCATTGCGCGCATCAGCGGGACGCCGGTCTGGGTCGCCTCGTGAGCCTTGGCGTAGAGATAAGGCATGAGCTGGTGCTTGAGCCGCGTGAAGGCGCGCAGCACGTCGCAGCTTTCCTCGTCGACCAACCATGGCACCCGGTAGGAGCTGCTGCCGTGCAGGCGGCTGTGCGAGGACATCAGGCCGAACTGGATCCAGCGCTTGTAGACGGCCGGCGGTGGGTTGCCCTCGAAGCCGCCGATGTCGTGGCTCCAGAAGGCGAAGCCGCAASTGGTGAGYGACAGTCCGCCTCTGAGGCTCTCGGCCATGGACTCGAAGGTGSWCCAGCAGTCGCCRCCCCAGTGCACCGGGAAGCGCTGGCCSGAGGCGTAGGTSGAGCGKGCGAAGACGATGGCGTCCTGGCCCTGCACTTCTTCCAGCAGCTCGAAGACGGCCTGGTTGTAATGCAGCGCGTAGAGGTTGTGCATCTCGACGGGGTCGGAGCCGTCGAAGTAGGTCACGCCTTCGCTGGGGATGCGCTCGCCGAAGTCAGTCTTGAAGCAGTCGGCACCCTGGGCGATCAGGCGGCGCAGGTGGCTCTGGTACCAGGTCTTGGCGGCGGGGTTCGTGAAGTCCACGATGGCCATGCCGGGCTGCCACTGATCCGTTTGGAACGTGAGGCCGTTGGTTCTCTTGATGAAGTAACCGTTCTTGGCGCCTTCAGCAAACAGCGGCGACTTCTGCGCCACGTAGGGGTTGATCCAGAGGCTGATCTTCAGGCCCTTGGCATGCAGGCGCGCCAGCATGGCCTCGGGCTCGGGGAAGCCGCGCGGGTCCCAGGCGAAGTCGCACCACTGGAACTCGCGCATCCAGAAGCAGTCGAAGTGGAAGACGGCCAGCGGCAGGTTACGGCGCGCCATCTCGTCGATGAAGTGGGTGGCTGTGGCCTCGTCGTATTGCGTCGTGAACGAGGTCGTCATCCACAGGCCGAAGCTCCAGGCCGGCGGCAGTGGCGAGCGGCCTGTCAGCGCCGTCAACCGGCCAACAACTTCCTTGGGCGTGGGGCCGGCAATGACGCAGTAGTCGAGACTTTCGCCCTCGCGGCTGAACTGCACGCGGGCGACCTTCTCCGAGCCGACCTCGAAGGACACCGGGCCGGCCTCGTTGACGAGCACGCCGTAGCCGCGGTTGGTCAGGTAGAAGGGCACGTTCTTGTAGGCCTGCTCACAGGCCGTGCCGCCGTCCTTGTTGGTGTTCTCGACGATCTGGCCGTTCTTGACCCAGGGCGTGAAGCGCTCGCCGAGACCGTAGACGTTCTCGCCCACCGCCAGCGACAGCTGATCGTGGACGTAATTGCCCTTGCCCGCGTACTGGATGTAGCCCAGGCCACGCCAGTCGCTCTTGGTGAGGACGCGGTCGCCTTCGCGGAAGGTCAGCGCCCAGCCGTCGCCCTTCTTGACGTCGACCGAGATCGGTCCGGACGTGAGCGTGGCCTTGGTCTCGCCGTTGACGATCTGCACGGCCGGTTTGCCGGCGCCGACCATGGGGATGTGCAGGCGCGGCGCGGTCGATGCGACGTAGTGCTCCACGCTCACGCGGATCACGCCCTCGAGCGGCGAGCTCAGCGTCACGGTCAACGTGGGGCCTTGCAGCGTGTCGCCACGGTGCTTGATGGGTCGGGTCGTGGCGAGCACGACGAGGCGGTCTTCGTGGACTTCAACGCCATAGGCCTCGGCCGCGTAGTGCGCGGCGACGCCTGGCTGAAGCATCCACTGTCCGTCAGTGAACTTCATGAATCAGTCTTCCTTGAACGAGCGACACATCGGTCGCACCGGCAACAGAGCCTATTTACTTTGTGCGCCGTCCAAACTAATATTGGTCAGACCAACATTTGAACATAACTTTGTTGGTCGGACCAATAGAACACAAAAGGGGGGCAAGACGTGGAAGCTGAAACGAGCGGCAGCCAGCAACAGCTCAAGCGAATGAACCGCATGGCTGTTGTGAGGCAGTTGTGCGCCCAGCCAGGACTGTCGCGCGCTGCCTTGGCGACGGCCGTCGGCCTCACCCGCTCCACGGTCGGCGCTCTCGTCCGCGGCCTGCTGGCCGAAGGCTGGCTGATGGAGCGGGAGATCGTTGCCACAGGCGACATGGGCCGCCGCCCCACGCCGCTGTTCATCGACCCAACGCGCCTGCTGCTTATTGGTGCCGAGGTCGGTATCGAGTCGGCACGCGTCGTGGCCCCGTCGCTGACCGGGACGGTCCACGCCTGCAGCGTCRCCCCCTACGGCCCCAGTCCCACGGCGCAGAGCTGCATTGCGAGCCTGGCCGGCGCGCTGGAAGGCCTGCACTCGCATTTCAGCGCCGGGCAGCGCTTACTCGGCATCGGCATCGGGCTGCCAGGCGGCGTCGACGAGGCGCGCGGCGCCGTCAAGTTCGCGCCCAACCTCCGCTGGCGCAACCTGCCCTTTGCAACACTGTTGGCCGATGCGCTGCGGCAGACCTGGCTTGCCGGCACACCGCTATTCGTTCAGAACGAGGCCGACGCGGCCGCGCTGGGTGAACTGGAGTTCAACCCAACGCCAGATTCGGACCCGTTGATCTACGTCTCCATCAATCAGGGGCTTGGAGCGGGTGTCATCGTTGGAGACCGCCTGCAAACGGGGAGCCGCGGCTATGCAGGCGAGGTCGGTCATATGGTGCTGCAGTTCAACGGGCCTCGCTGTTCATGCGGTCGACGTGGTTGCGCGGAGGCATTGATCGCGACACGCGCCATCCAGCGTGGCGACGGCAGCAGCGCACGTCTTGGCTCGCTCGAAGAGGTCCGCGCTCATCTAGCGAAGCAAGACCCGGAAACAGTGAAGGCGGTGGCCTCCGCTGGCCACCATTTGGGCATGCTGCTGGTGAACCTTGCGGCGGCGTATGACCCTGGCAGCATTGTTCTCGGCGGCTCCGTCATCGAGCTCGGCGATCCTTTTCTGCAGCCTGCTCTCGCTGCATTGAATGCCAATGCCGTTGCGGGCGGTTCACCCGTGCCTGGTGTCCGCACCTGCCGATTTGGCGCAAATGCCGTGGCCATCGGCGCAGCGGCGCTGGTACGCCACCGTCTGACGCGCCCTACCCTGTCCACGCAACACGTCGGCACTGCAGTCAGTTCCGTGCAGGGGATTCACTGATGTACCTGGGTATCGATCTCGGCACCTCTGAGGTAAAGCTGCTGCTGCTGGATGGCACTGGCCGAACCGTTGGCACGGCGGGCAGCCCGCTCACGCTGTCCAGCCCCGAACCACTTTGGGCTGAGCAAAATCCCGCTGACTGGTGGAGCGCGACGGGTGTGGCCGTTGCCCACCTGCGAGCCGCCCACCCGGCCGAATTTGCCGCCGTACGCGGCATCGGCCTGTCAGGCCAGATGCACGGCGCCGTGCTGCTCGGCGAGGCAGACGCCGTGCTGCGCCCCGCTATCTTGTGGAACGACGGCCGCAGCCACGCCGAATGCGTGGAACTTGAAGCAAAGGCGCCACGCCTGCATGCCATTGCCGGGAATGTGGCCATGCCAGGCTTCACCGCCCCGAAGCTGCTGTGGGTCAAGAAGCAGGAGCCCGAGGTCTTCTCACGCGTCGCCAGCGTGCTGCTGCCCAAAGACTGGCTGCGCCTGCAGCTGACGGGCGACAAGGTCTCCGAGCCGTCCGACGCCGCCGGCACGCTGTGGCTGGACGTGGCGCGCCGCGACTGGTCCGACGAGCTGCTCGCCGCGTCCGGCCTGACGCGTGCGCAGATGCCGCGACTCGTCGAGAGCAATGCACCCAGTGGCGTGCTCAAGCCTGAACTGGCCAAGGCCTTGGGCCTGGGCGCTGACGTGATCGTTGCCGGCGGCGCGGGTGACAACGCAGCCAGCGCCATCGGCATTGGCGCGACGCAGCCGGGCGACGGCTTCATTTCGCTCGGGACGTCGGGCGTGATCTTCGTCGTCAACGACCGCTACCGCCCCAACCCGGCATCGGCGGTGCACGCCTTCTGCCATGCCCTGCCCGAGCGCTGGCACCAGATGAGCGTGATGCTGTCGGCGGCGAGCTGCCTGCGCTGGTTTTGCACGCTCGTTGGCGCCGATGAGGCAACGCTGCTGGCCGAACTTTCTTCTTCGCCAAATGACAGCGCAGTCAACGCGCCCATCTTCCTGCCCTACCTGGCCGGCGAGCGCACACCGCACAACGACCCATTTGCTTCGGGCGTCTTCCATGGCCTGAAGGCCAACACGACACGCACCGACTGCACCTGCGCCGTGCTCGAGGGCGTGGCCTTCGGTCTTGCGGACGGCCTGGACGCGCTGCGCGCGGCCGGTACCGAAGTGCAGCAACTCTCCCTCGTCGGCGGCGGTTCGCGCAGTGCCTACTGGGCGCAGCTGATCGCCGACACGTTGAACGTCGAGATCGTCGTGCACGCCGGCAGCGAAGCCGGTGGCGCCCTCGGCGCCGCGCGCCTCGGCTGGCTTGCAACCGGCGGCAGCGTCGAAACCGTCTGCACCCGCCCCGACATCGCCGCCCGCTTTACCCCCAACCCCGAACGCCATGCGCTGCTGACCCCACGGTTGGCGCGCTTCCGTGACCTTTACCGCCGCCTGCGCGGCGCCTGACCTCCAACCATGACGAGCTACTTCAACCACATCGCGCCCATTCGTTTCGAGGGCGCCGACAGTCCCAACGACCTGTCCTTCAAGCACTACGACAAGGACCGCATCGTGCTGGGCAAGCGCATGGAAGAGCAGTTGCGCTTCGCCGCCTGCTACTGGCACAACTTCGTCTGGACCGGTCTCGATCCCTTCGGCGGCGCGACCTTCGAGCGCCCCTGGTTCCAGGGCGGCTCGCCGATGGAGCTGGCAAAGCTGAAGGCCGACGCGGCCTTCGAGTTCTTCGCCAAGCTCGGTGTTCCCTACTACTGCTTCCACGACCGCGACGTCGCCCCCGAAGGCGCCACGCCGCGCGAGAGCCACGACAACTTCCTGCGCATGGTCGACGTGCTCGGCGAGAAGCAGCAGGCCACCGGCTTGAAGCTGCTGTGGGGCACGGCC
>NZ_JBFUFR010000074.1:0-16764 GCF_056403315.1 Roseateles sp. P2_H4
GGGCCGGCTCGGGAGCGGCCCAGCGCTCGGCCCGGAATACCCTGATTCCAGACACGCCGGATGGGCCGCGCTAGCGTCTCGGCAGCCCGCCCTCGGGCTCGGAGACGCATATGGAACTCGGATTCATCGGCCTCGGCGTCATGGGCCTGCCCATGGCGCGGCGGCTTGCGGCCGCAGGACATTCGCTGCACGCCTGGAGCCGCAGCGGCACCCAGGCCCTCGAAGGCACGCCGGGCTTGCGCCATGCGGCCAGCGCCGCCGAGGTCTTCGCCCAGGCCGACACCGTGCTGCTGATGCTGGCCAACGCGGCCGCCAGCGATGCGGTGCTGGCACGCGGCAGGCCCCAGTTCGTCAGCCTCGTTCGAGGCCGTACCCTGGTCCAGATGGGCACGACGGCGCCCGAATACTCGGCCGCGCTGGCTGCCGACGTGCATGCCGCCGGCGGCCGCTACGTGGAAGCCCCCGTCTCGGGCTCCCGCGTGCCGGCCGAGACCGGCCAGCTCGTCTGCATGCTGGCCGGCGAGCCGGAAGACGTGGCCCGCGCCAGGGAACTGCTCGCGCCGCTTTACAAGGACTGTTTCGCCTGCGGCGCGCCGCCGGCGGCACTGCGCATGAAGCTGTCGGTCAACCTCTACCTGATCACGCTGGTAGCGAGCCTCGCGGAGGCCGTGAACTTCGCGCAGCGTCAGGGCTTGGACCTGGGCCTGCTGAACGCCGTGCTGGACGCCGGCCCCATGGCCAGCGCCGTGTCGCGCATCAAGCTGGACAAGCTGGTCAGGCGGGATTTCAGCGTGCAGGCGGCCATCAGCGACGTGCTGATGAATGCCCGCCTGGTCGCCGACGCCGCGGCCGAGGCCGGCGCGCCGACACCACTGCTGGACGACAGCCTTGAGCTCTTTGCCGCCGCGGAAAGCCTGGGCCTGGGCCGCGATGACATGGCGGCCGTCATCCAGGCGCTGGAAGCCCGAGCGCGAACCGCCACCGGGCCGGCCTGAGGTCGGCCATGCCGGGAGCGTCAGGCCGGGGAATGAATTCGGTCACGAATCGTCCCCGTGGGCCGGCGGCGCTCGTGGCAGACTGCCGCATTCACCGCCAGCCCTGCGCCGCGCCATGTCCGACACCACTCCTGCTGCCCTCGATCACGCCATCCTGCCTGGTATCGCCCTGGGGTATGCCCCGGTCATCGACAGGCAGCGCAACATCGCCGGCACGCGGCTGACGCTGGTGCCGCTGCGCGCCGATGCCCGCATCGACCACGCCGAGCTGCTGGCCGCGCTGGCCGCCACCTGGCCCAAGGGCGGCGCCGTCATCAGCGCCCAGGGTGAGGCGCTGCTGGCCGCCCTGCTGGCCCAGCCACCGGCCCAGCCGACCCAGATCGAGGTGCCGGCCTTCATCGCCGCGGACCCCGCCCACGCCGATGCCATCGCCGCCCTGAAGTCGGCCGGCCACAGCGGCCTGCTCAAGGGCCTGCCCAACGCGCCGCTGCCGGCCGCCGTCGCCGCCCTCTTCAAGCAGGTGGTGCTGGAGCCCGGACAAGCCGCGCCGGCTGGTACAGCCACCGTGCACGCCGGCGTGCGCGGCGCCGAAGCCATCGATGCCAGCTTCAAGGCCGGCGCCGAGACCGTCATCGGCTGGCCGATGGACGGCGTCTACGAAGCCGCCCCGGGTGCGCCCAAGACCGAGATCGCCGCCGACCTGCAGGTCATCATGGAGCTGATGTCGCGCGTCGACGAGGGCGAGGACGTCGAGCGCCTGGAGCAGACGCTCAAGCGCGACCCCAGCCTCGCCTTCAAGCTGCTGCGCTACATGAACTCGGCCGCCTTCGGCCTGCCGGTGGAGGTGTCGAGCTTCCGCCACGCCATCATGCTGCTGGGCTATGCGCGCCTGAAGCGCTGGCTGGCCCTGCTGCTGACGACGGCCAGCAAGGACCACAGCATGCGCCCCATCATGTTTGGCGCCGTGCGTCGCGGCCTGTTGATGGAAGAGCTGGCAGCCGGCATCGAAGACCGCGAGCAACGCGACGAGATGTTCATCTGCGGCCTGTTCTCGCTGCTGGACCACATGCTCAAGGCGCCCTTCGACAAGCTGCTGCAGAGCATCCCCGTGCCCGAGCGCGTGCGCCAGGCGCTGGTCGACGAGACCGGCCCCTTCCTGCCCTATCTGGAGCTGGTGCGCGCCATCGAGGCCGAGAGCGTGTTCGACTACCGCGAGCGTGCCGACGCGCTGATGCTGGGCGCTGGCGAGATCAATGCCTGCGTGCTGCGCGCGCTGCACAAGGCCACCCAGCTCGAATGAGCGGGGTGGCTTTTTCAAGGGCCGGCGAACCAGCCCGAATGAGCCCGTCGACCGGCTGAACCATGTTCGGCCCCCCCGCTTCCGCCAGCTTGTTCGACCTCGTCAGCGATCCGGTGCTGACCCTGAGGACCGACCTGTCCGCGCTGCGCGCCAACCCGGCCGCGCGCGAGTGGCTGGGCACCGATGCCGCCGAAGGCTGGCGGCTGCTGCGCCAGGCGGCCGGCGCCCGGCTGGAAGCCTGGCTGCGCGAGGCCACGCGCGCCATCGACGCTGGCCGCACACCACCGCCCGCACCGCCGCTGAAGCTGGCCGACGGCCAGCGCGCGACGCTGCATCTGCTGCGCGACCGGCCCAACTGGCTGCTGCATGCCCAGCTCAGTGCGGCCGACCCCGGCGAGCCGCCGCTGGCCGAATGGCTGGCCCTGCTGCCCTGGCCGGCCCTGCTGGCCGATGCCGCCAGCGGCACGCTGCTGCGCCACAACGCCGCCTTCGCCAACCTCTACGCCGGCACGCCCCGCCACCTGAACGACCTGCCCGACCTGTTGCAGGCCCTGCTGGGCTGGCACCGCGGCACGCCGCTGCCGGCGCTGACGGCCCAGCGCCCGCAGGACGGCCCCCTGGTCACCGAGGCCGAGTTCATCGACCCCCAGGGCCTCCCCCGCTGGCTGCAGGCGCGGCTGCGGCTGTGGCGCCACGCCGGCCGGGCCCTGCTGCTGGCCGTGCTGGAAGACCAGAGCACGCTGCACGAACGCGACCTCGCCCACCAGCAGCTCGACGCGCTGATGGACACCGCCGCCGTCGGCCTGGCCACCTTCCAGCCCGAGGCCGGCTGGCTCAAGGCCCACCGCAAGGGTTCGCCCTTCAAGACCGGCGCCCGCCAACCCGTGGGCTCGCTGCAGGGCATCAACCGCGAGATCGTCGAGCCCGCGTCGCTGCCCGAATTCGAGCGCCTGCAGCGCGCGCTGAAGAAAGGTGACGCCGTCGAGGTGCGCTATGCCGTGCGCCACCCCGAGCTCGGCCGGCGCTGGCTGCTGACCCGCGTCGCGCCGGGGCTGCTGGCCGGCGGCCGGCGCTCGACCTCGGTCGTCACGCTGGACGTGACCGCCCAGGCCCAGGCCGAGAACGCGCTGCTGCTGCGCGCCGAGAGCGAACGCGCCGTGCTGGACTCGGTGCTGGTGGGCATCGTCACCGTCGGCCCCGACGGCATCGAATGGATGAACCGCTCGGCGCGCCGCATGTTCGGCTGCGAGCTCGAGGACGTGCAGGGCCAGCCCATGGGCGTGCTGGCGCCCGAGGACGACGACCACGCCTTCCACATGGAGCCGGGCGCCGAAGTCTTCGAATGCCGGCTGCGCGGCCGCGACGGACGCGAGTTCTGGGTCATCGGCAACGCGGTGCAGACGCCGCGCGAGGACGGTGGCACCCAGCTGACCTACGCCCTCCTCGACATCGACCGCCGCCGCCAGGCCGAGGCCCAGAGCCGCATGGCCCAGGCGTCGCTGGCCCGCATCATCGAAGGCGCACCGCTGGCCATCACGCTGCACGAGGCCCAGAGCCTGCGCATCGTCAAGCTCAACCACGCCGCGGCGACGCTGGCCGGCCGGCCCGAGGCCGCCATGCTGGGCGGCACGCCGGCCCAGCTCTTCGGCGACGAGCAGGGCGCCCAGGTGGTGGCCGACATGCGCGAGGCGCTGGAGTCGCAGACCGTCGTGCAGCGCGAATACCACGTGCCGGCGGGGGGCTCGACACGCATCTGGGATGCACGGCTGCTGCACCTGGCCGGCGTCGGCGGCGACGACACGCCGGAGCTGCTTTTGCTGGTTGCCAGCGACGTCACCGAGCAGCGCGCCGCCGAGCAGGCGCGCCTGCAGGCCGCCATCTCGCAGCGCGAGCTGCTGGTGCGCGAGGTGCACCACCGCATCAAGAACAACCTGCAGGGCGTGGCCGGCCTGCTGCAGCAGATCGCGGCGCGCCGGCCCGAGGTCGCCGGCGTACTGAAGGAAGCCGTCGGCCAGGTGCAGGCCATCGCCCAGGTCTATGGCCTGCAGGTCGGCGCCGCGGGGCCGCTGGTGCTGAAGCGGGTGTTCGACGCCATCGTCGGCTCGGTGCAGCGCATGCAGGGCCGCGTCATCACGACCGCCGCCGAGGGCGGCGCGCTGATGGAGGACTGGTGCCTGCCCGAGGCCGAAGCCATTCCGATCGCCCTCAGCCTCAACGAGCTGCTGGGCAATGCGCTGCGGCACAGCAACGGCGCCCAGGTGCGCTGCCAGCTCATCTGCGACACGGCCGGCGTCACGGTCGAGATCGTCAACCCGGGCCGCCTGCCCGAGGGCTTCCTGCTGCAGGACGTGAAGAGCGGCGTCTCGGGCCTGGGCCTGGTGCGCGCCCTGCTGCCGCGGCGCAGCGCCATCCTGAGCCTGGAACAGCAGGGCGAGGACGTGGTTTGCCGCCTGGAACTGATTCCACCCAGCGTGGTTCACAATCCGGCCACAAAACCAAGTTCTGGATAGAGGGGCACGGTGAGCAAGGGCAAGATCCTGGTCGTCGATGACGACCGTCTGGTATTGGCGACGCTGAGCTATGGGCTCACGCAGGCCGGCTTCGAGGTCATCGACGCCGACAACGGCGACGACGCCATCCTGCTCGCACGCGAACACCGGCCCGAGCTGGCCCTGCTCGACATCCGCATGGAAGGCCTGACCGGCTTCGACGTCGCGGCCTATCTGCGCGAATTCCTGCAGACCCCCTTCATGTTCCTGTCCGCCTTCGCCGACGAGGCGACCGTGGCCAAGGTCAAGGAGCTCGGCGCCGTCGCCTATCTCGTCAAGCCGCTGGACATCTCGCAGATCGTGCCGGCCGTCGAGGCCGCCTTCGCACGCTCGACGACGCCCATCCCGACCTCCGCTGCGGCGCCTGCGGCCATGGCCGAAGCCTTCGAGGCGCCCTCAGAACTGCCGCAACTGGACATGACGGCCCTGGCCGTCGGCGTGCTGATGCACCGCTATTCCCTGCCACGCGACGAAGCGCTGGCACGGCTGATGAGCCTGGCCTCGGCCGATGGCCACAGCCTGCCCGAGCAGGCGCGGCGGGTCGTGGATGCGCTGGAACTGCTGGCGCGGCCAGGCGCGCGCTAGCCGAGAGTGAAGTAGAAGCGCGAGCCTTCGCCGACGGCGGATTCGGCCCAGATGTCGCCGCCATGGCGGCGGATGATTCGGCGCACCAGGGCCAGACCCACGCCGGTGCCCTGGAAGTCGCTGGCGCTGTGCAGGCGCTGGAAGACGCCGAACAGGCGCTCCGCAAAACGCATGTCGAAGCCGGCGCCGTTGTCCGCCACGACGAAGACACGCCGCCCGCCCTGCTGCACGCTGCCGAAGCTGATCTCGGTCTGAGGCACCTTGCCGCTGTACTTCCAGGCATTGCCCAGCAGGTTCTCCAGCACCATGCGCAGCAGCGTCGGGTCGCCCTGCACGGACATGCCGGGCTCGATGTCCAGCACCAACTCGCGCTGCGGCGCACCGCGTCGGATCTCTTCCATCACATAGCCGGCCTGCTGCGACAGGTTGACCGGCTGGCAGGCCAGTGGCCGCGTCGACAGCTGGGACAGCGACAGCAGCGCGTCGATCATGCTGTTCATGCGCGCAGCGGCGCTCATGACGCGGTCGAGGTGGTCGTTGCCGACCCGGTCCAGCCGCGTGCCGTAGTCTTCCTTGAGGATGCGCGCAAAGCCTTCGACGACGCGCAGCGGCGCGCGCAGGTCATGGGAGACGGTGTAGCTGAAGGATTCGTGCTCGGCCGCCAGGTCGGCGGCCTGGGCCGGCTGGGGCGCCGGCGTCGTCGCCTCGACCGGGGCGTCGGGCCGGGCCGTGCCCAGGTAGCCGGCGAAATGGCCGTGCGAGTCGATGCAGGGCAGGCCGCGCAGCCGCCATTGGGCGGCACCGTCCGCGGCAGTGAGCTGCAGGTCGGCGAAGGGCTGGTGGGCAGCCAGGCGTTCACGCAAATGAGCCGCCGGCTCGGCAGCCTCGAAGCGATCCCACAGCTGCTGGGTGCTGGCGACCGCACCCACCCAGCTCGACGAAGGTGCGCCCTGAGGCGCCTGCCAGCGCACCAGGCGGTGCTCGGCATCGGTGGCCCATTGCCAGTCACGCTGCAACTGGGCCTGCATCAGCAGTTGCTGGCGCACCTCGCGCAGCGGCTCGGCCATGCGCTGGCGCGTCAGACGCACGCCGGCATGCCAACCCAGCGCCGCCGCGACCAGCACCATGACTCCGGTGAAGAATGCCGTCAGGACGAGGGCGGCGTGCACGAGGCCGACCTCGCCACCCCAGACCCGCATCAGCGCCAGCACCACCAGGCCGCCCAGCACCAGCATCAGGATGGAGGCCGTGGCCAGCGTCAGCATCAGCAGCCGCATCGGCAGTCGTCGCTCCTGGCGGCGCGACGTGAGCGCGCTGTCGTCGCTGAGGCTGTTCATGCGCTTCATTGTAGGCAGCGCTTACCCGGCAACAGGCCCTGGGCAAGTCCGGTGTGGCCCGATGTCAATAACCACAGCGCAGCCCGTCAAATCTGTGCATTCCTTCGCGTTTGGCCCCCCTCCCACCCAAGCTACATTTAGACATGCCGAGTCCCTGACCCGCAGACCTGTCCATGACCGCCTCCCAGCCCGCAGCCCTGCTCGATCCCGAGGCGATCCGTCGCCTGCGGGAACTCGACCCGAGTGGCGGCAACAAGCTGCTGGAACGCGTCGTCGCCGCCTTCTCCAACTCACTTGAACGTTTGCTTCCCGACCTCGCCCGCGCCCGCGAAGGCGCCAYGCCTGACCTCGCCGTCGTGCGCCATGTCAGCCACACGCTGAAGTCCTCGTCGGCCAGCCTGGGCGCCATGACGCTGTCGGCGCGCTGCGCCGACATCGAGAACATGGCCCGCGACGGCCGCGTGGACGGCCTGAGCGAGCAGTTGGACGCTATGCTCCAAGACATCCAACAGGTACGCACGGCCTTGGCCGCGCTGCTTTGACACCCAGCCTCATGCTGCCCACCGGTCAAGCCCTCGACGATCTGCCACCGCGCCCCCGCGTGCTGCTGGTGGACGATGACGAGGTCAACCTGCTGTTGACCGCCGCCGCGCTGCGTGAGCGCGGCTTTGAAGTCACCGAAGCCCCCAGCGGCAGCGAGGCCCTGGGCCTGCTGTCCACGCGCACGCCCGACGTCGTCGTGCTGGACGCGCTGATGCCCGAGCTCGACGGCTTCGAGACCTGCTCGCTGCTGCGCGCCACGCCCGGCTTCGAGTCGCTCCCCGTGCTGATGCTGACCGGCCTGGACGACGAAGCCTCCATCAACCGCGCCTACCAGGCCGGCGCCACCGACTTCTTCGTCAAGTCGCCGCAGTGGAGCCTGCTCGACGGCCGGCTGCGCTACCTGCTGCGCAGCTCGCGCACGCGGCTGGAGCTGGAGCGCAGCAAGGCCAAGCTGGCCCGCGCCCAGGACCTGGCCCGCATGGGCAGCTTCGAGTGGTGGCGCGACACGGCCGCCAGCTTCGCCATCTCCGCCGAGGGCCTGCGCGTCTTCGGCCGCGGCCCGCAGGACCGGCTCGACTTCGTCGGCGTCATGCGCATGGTGCCGGCCGACGACCGCCACGTCTTCCTGCGCCTGCTGCGCGACGTCATCGCCCACACCTCGGTGCTGGTAACCGACCTGCCGCTGATCCTGCCCGACGGCCGCCAGCGCGTCGTCCACATCGAGGCGGAGCCCGAGTTCAACGAGCAGGGCGGCGTCAGCGGCTACACCGGCATCCTGCAGGACGTGACCGATCGCCGCCAGGCCGAGGACCGCATCCGCCAGCTCGCCCACTTCGATGCGCTGACCGGCCTGCCGAATCGCCGCCAGCTGATCTACCGCGTCGAGCGCGCCATCGAGAGCGCCCGCCGTGGCGGCCATGAGGTCGGCCTGCTGCTGATCGACCTGGACCGCTTCAAGGTCATCAACGACACCCTGGGCCACGCGGCCGGCGACGAGCTCCTCGTCGAGGTCGGCCGCCGCCTGCGCAGCTGCGTGCGCCATTCCGACCAGATCCTGGAAGGCGTGCTCGACGGCATGGGCAACCGCAGCCACCGCGGCCTGGAAGCCGTGGGGCGGCTGGGCGGCGACGAGTTCGTGGCCCTGCTGCCCGAAGTGACCGATGAGCGCGACGCCGAGCGCGTCGCCCAGCGCGTGCTGGACGCCCTGCGCGAGCCCATCTTCGTCGGCGGCCAGGAATGCTTCGTCACCGCCAGCGTCGGCATTGCCCTCTACCCGCGCGACGGCCAGACCATGGCCGACCTGCTGCGCAATTCCGACGTGGCCATGTATGCGGTCAAAAGCCAGGGCCGCAACGCCTCGGCCGTCTACTCGCCGCAGTTGGCCGGCCACGGCAAGCAGAAGCTGGAGCTGGAAAGCGCCCTGCACAAGGCGCTGGAGCGCAACGAGATCGTGCTGCACTACCAGCCCAAGATCGACGTGCGCGCCGCCCGCATGGTGGGCGCCGAGGCGCTGATGCGCTGGCAGCGCGGCAATGTGCTGGTGCCGCCGGCCGACTTCATCCCGCTGGCCGAGGAAACCGGCCTCATCGTGCCGCTGTCCGAGTGGGCGCTGAAGGAAGCCGCCCGCCAGGCCAAGCTCTGGTCACTGCAGTTCGGCTTCAGCGACTCCATCGCCGTGAACCTGCCCAGCCGGCTGTTCGAGCGCACCGATCTCGTCGAGCACATCCACCAATGCGTCAGCGCCTATGGCGTGCCGCACCGGTCGATCCAGCTTGAGATCACCGAGAACAACCTGATGAAGGACCTGCAGAACGTCATCCCGTCGCTGCATCGCCTCAACGAAGTCGGCGTGGAAATCTCCATCGACGACTTCGGCACCGGCTATTCGTCCCTCGCCTACCTGACCACGCTGYCGATCTCGGAGGTCAAGGTCGACCGCACCTTTGTGCGCGACCTGGGCATCACGCCGCAGAGCTCGGCGGTCGTCACGGCCATCATCGCGCTGGCGCGCGCCCTGGGCCTGCGCGTCATCGCCGAAGGCGTCGAGACGCTGCGCCAGATGGAAGTGCTGCACCGCCTGGGCTGCTCGCTGATGCAGGGTTTCCTGTTCAGCAAGGCGCTGCCGGCCGATGAGCTGGAGCGCTGGATCGCCCAGACCGTGCTGCCACGCAAGGCGCCCTGGATCACCCAGGCCGACGGCAGCACCGACGTGGCTTCGCGCGGGCAACGCTGAATGCGCAGCCAACTGCCGCCGGCCCAGCTGGCCAAGGCCGCGCTGCAGCGCCTGGCCCAGGCCCGGCTGGAGCCCACGCCCGAGAACTACGCCCGCGCCTACGCCATCGAAGGCGGCGAGCCCGCACCGGCAGCGGCGGCCAACGGCGCCGTACCCGAGCGCCTGCAGCAGCTGATGTCCAAGCTGATCAGCCTGGCCCTGCCCTCGGGCAACCAGCGCCAGGACCTGCAGACGGCGCTGCGCGACCAGAAACTCGACGAACTGCAACGCCAGGTCGACAAGCTGCTCGACGTGGCCGGCCCAGCCGCCCAGGCCGAGGCCCTGGCTCAGGCCATCGAACGCCTGGTGCGCGGCCTGGAGCGCGGCGGCAAGCACTGGACGCTGGCACGCAAGAAAGACGGCATCCAGCGCGTGCTGGAGCTGGGCCGCAGCGACAGCGGCAAGCTCGTCAAGCGCCTGGGCCAGCTCGTGGTGAGCTGGGACAAGGATGGCGACGGCAGCGGCGTGGAGACGGACGAGGACGGCGGCACGCCCAGCCAGTTCTTCTCCGAAAGCACGTTTGCCGAGACCGGCTTTCGCGAAAGCACGGGCTTCGGCGAACTGAGCCGCACCGGCCTGCGCGACACGCCGGCACCGGCTGTCGACACCAGCCCGCATTGGGCCGACGTCAGCGGTGAGCTCAGCGGCACGGTGCGCCATGCACTGCGTTCGCCGCAGACCGAGGCGACGCCGGCCGACGCGCTGATGCGCGAGATCGACGCCGCCCAGGCCGAACTCAAGGCCCAGGGCGCCAGCCCCGAGCGCGCCACCCAGATGGCCGCGCTGTGCCTGCGCGCCCGCCACCTGCTGGACCACCGCCGCCATCTCTTCGACGAACTCGGCGGCCTGTGCCGCGAGCTGAGCAGCAGCCTGGTGGACCTCGCCGAGGACGACTCCTGGGCCCGCGGCCAGGCCGAGGCGATGAACCACACGCTGGCCCAGGGCCTGTCGGGGCGCGGCGTGCGCACCGTGTCCGAGCTGCTGACCGGCACGCGCGAACGCCAGCGCGTGCTGCGCGACGAGCGCTCCAAGGCGCGCGACTCGTTGAAAGGCCTGATCCAGCGCATGCTGACCGAGCTCGGCGAGCTGGGCCAGCACACCGACCGCTTCCAGAGCAGCGTGGGCCGCTACGCCGAAGCCATCGAGCAGGCCGACTCGCTCGAGAGCCTGACAGGCACCGTGCGCGAGATGGTCGAGGAAAGCCGCAGCGTGCAGGGCCTGGTGGCCCAGACACAGCAGCGGCTGACCCTCGAACACGACCGTGCCGCGGCCTTGACGCAGCGCGTCGACGAACTCGAGGGCGAACTGCGCCGCCTCTCCAACGAAGTCCATACCGACCAGCTCACGCAGGTCGCCAACCGCCGCGGCCTCATCCAGGCTTTCGGCATCGAGCAGGCCAAGTCCGAGCGCGAGTCAACCCGGGTGGCGCTGGCCCTGCTGGACATCGACAACTTCAAGAAACTCAACGACAGCCTCGGCCACCACGCCGGCGACATCGCACTGAAGTCGCTCGCCGAGCGCACCCAGGCGTCGCTGCGCCCCGGCGACATGGTGGCGCGCTACGGCGGCGAGGAGTTCGTGCTGATGCTGCCCAACACGCCGCTGGACGAGGCTCAAGCCGTGCTGGTGCGCCTGCAGCGCTCGCTGTCGTCGGCGCTGTTCAACCACGAGGGCAAGGACGTCTTCGTGACCTTCTCGGCCGGCGTGACGCTGTACCGGCCCGGCGAGACGCTGGAGGCCGCGCTGGACCGCGCCGACGTGGCCCTGTATGAGGCCAAGCACACGGGCAAGAACAGGGCCTGCATCGCGGAGTGAAGCCGCCGTGTCCGGCGAGCTGCTGATCCGCACGACGCCCGAAGCGCTGTTCGACGCCAATGTGCTGCCGCGTGCCCGCGGCCGTGTCCACCATGTGCGCGCCTACCCCGGGCCGCTGTCGATCAAGTCGGTCATTCGCGGCCAGGCGCGCGGCCCTGGGGGAATCACTCGCGCGTCGAGCGGCAAAACACACGCAGGGCTTTCAACCCCGCATTGCCGAAAGCCGGCGGGCTGGCTAGGCTCACTTCTGAGCGCCATCCCGCATGACTCGCCCACCCCTCCTGACAGCCCCCCGCACCCTCGCCTGCCGCCTGAGCACCGCCCTGGCGCTGCTGGCCGTGGCTGCGCCCGTGCAGGCCCAGGCGCCTGCCGTGCAGCTGTGCATGACCGATTTCCCGCCCTATGTCAGCATCGAGCTGCCCGATGGCGGCAGCCTGACGGCACTGGCCCGTCGCGCCTTCGCGGCCGGCGGTCTGGCCGTGCAGACCCTGCATGTGCCCTGGGTACGCGCCTTCGCGCTGGCCAAGAATGGCGACTGCCTGCTGATGACGATGTGGCGCAACGAGGAGCGCGACGCTTTGTTCCGCTACTCGTTGCCGGTGGCGCGCATGCAGCTGGGTTTCTTCGTGCGCGGCGACCGCAAGGCACCCTTGCCACCGGATGCCACCGTGGCCTACCAGCGCGGCTCCTACCTGCCACCCGAGCTGACCTCTGGCCGCTACAAGCTGCACGAGCTCGTCGACCCGCGTCCAGGGCTGGAGATGCTCAGCCTGGGTCGCGTCGATGCCGTGTTTTCGGAGCGCGCCACTTTCGAATACCAGCTCACCCGTCAGACCAAGCCGGTCGACGCCATACGCTGGCATGCCGTGCTGGAGGTCAAGCCGACCTTCATGGCCATCAGCAAGACCCACCCGCAGGCCGACGCCTGGCTGGAGCTGCTGAATCAGGAGATCCGGCAGTCGGTGAAGTGAGCCCCTCGTCCAAGGCGTACCTTGGCCGGCCTTGCAGGCCGCGCAGCCGGCAGAGCGGCTGCTCTTCGGCAGGCACATGCCGCCCACTGGGCGCCATGTGTCCGGTCTCAGCCCCCGAGGGGACGGCGATGCTTGCAGCATTGAGCCGCAAGCACATCGCCCAAGGCGGGCCGGCTAGGTGAACTGGAGTCGGACACAAGCAGTCCCTGCGGACTGCTTGTGCCTACGGAAGGCCATGGGCCTCTGGCCCATGGCAGGCCCGGCGCTCGGCCCGCGGGGCGGGCGACCTTTCAGAAATTGAACGCCAAGCGCAGGCCGCCCCAGTGCTTGCCGTTGACCATGATGGGCGCCGTCGCTTCCTTCAACACCACGAAGCGGCCACCACCCATGTCGCGCCGGTAGGTCTGCAGCAGAAAGGGCCGGGTGTTGCGCGCCGAGGCCAGGCCGGTGCGGTCGTTGAAGATGCGCCGGTAGCGGCTGTTGGCCGTGTTCCAGACCGTGTCGCCCGGGCGCTGCGGCTGGCAGTACTTGCGGTTGTGCGTCGCGATATAGCCGTTGCGGTCGGCCGCGATGCAGAACACCACCTTGTCGCTGAAGGCCAGCATCTTCTCCTGCACGGCGGGGAAGAGGCGGTCGGTCAGCTGGCAGAAGCGTGTCGTGTGCTGCTGCGGCGCGGTGCCCTCGATCGGCCGGTATTTGTCGTCGAACAGGTCGGCCTGGCTGATCTGGCCGCTGCGCAGCGCCTCTTCGAGCAGGCCGGCAATCTCGTCGGCGGCCTGCTGGGCGGTGCGGATGAAGGGCATGTCGTCGACCTCGACGCCGCTCTCGGCGATCTGCTCGACGAGCTCCTCGGACATGCGCAGGAAACGGTCGCTGCCGTCGAAGGCCACCTTCAGGCCATGTGAGGCTTCAGAGACCTCGCGCTCCAGCTCATGGGCGCGCTCGTTGAGCAGGCTCATCTGCTGGCCGCTCTCGCCGGCGGACTGCGAGATGCGCTGCACATCCTGCTCGACCTCATGGAAGGCTGCATGGATCTGGCTGGGTTTGGCGGCGTTCTCGGTCAGCTCGGCGCTGAACCTGTCGATGCGTTCCTGCAGGCTGGAGATGGCGCTGACGATGGCCTTGGACGAGCCTTCGACCTGGCCGGCCAGCGCCTTGACGGCTTCGGCCACGACGGCGAAACCGCGGCCGGCATCGCCCGCATGCTTGGCCTCGACGGCGGCATTGAAGGCCACCAGGCGGGTCTGCAGGGAAATCTTGGTGATCTCGGCGGCCGCATCGGACACCTGGGCCAGCGTGCTCGCCATGCCGACGACCTCGCCACCGACGACACCCAAGGCGCCGCGCGCGCGCTGCACGGCCGCCGCGCTCTGCGCCGTGGCGGTGGCGATGGCTGCCTGCGCCTGGCCGATCTGGTTGAGCTGCTGGGCCAGGGCCTGCATGGCCTGGCTCTGGGCCTGCACGATGCGCTGGGTGTCTTCGAGGGCTCCCCGCACTTCCGCGGCGTCCTTGCCGACGGTGGAAATCGAGCGGGCCAACCGCTTGACAACGTTCAACGCTGCGCTGTCATCTCGACGGACGGGCTCGTCGCGAGTGATGGCGACGGAAGAGCTCCCGCTCTTGGGCCACTTGAACATGCGTTTTGTCCCCGCTTATTGGCCGGGGCTCGGCAAGAAGTGGCCCCGTGGATTACCAGTCACGCAGCTTAACGCGCAACCTTGCAATCGACTGACTGTGCAACTGACACACGCGGGACTCCGTGACCTTGAGCACGGCCGCGATCTCCTTGAGATTCATGTCGTGCTCGTAGTACATGCTCATCACGAACTGCTCGCGCTCGGGCAGGTTCTTGATGGCGGCCACCAGCGCCTCGCGCATGCGATGGTCCTGCAGCATCGCCACCGGGTTGGCGTTCTCGTCGGCGACGTGGCGGTCGAGGTAATCCTGGTCGCCGTCGTCGCCCGACATGTCTTCCAGGTAGACCAGCTGGGTGCCGCGCACCTTGCCGAGCAGCTCCTGGTATTCGGCCAGCGGCAGGCCCATCTCGGCGGCGATCTCGTCCTCGCGCGGCGCGCGGCCGAGGCGCTGCTCGACCTTGTGCACGGCGGATTCGATCTCGCGCTGCTGGCGGCGCGTGCCGCGGCTCATCCAGTCGCCGCCGCGCAGCTCGTCGAGCATGGCGCCGCGGATGCGCTGGGTGGCAAAGGTCTCGAACTGCACGCCCTGCTCGGCATCGAAGCGCGACAGCGCGTCGGTCAGGCCGATCAGGCCGACCTGGATCAGGTCATCCACCTCCACATTGGCCGGCAGCTTGGCGATCATCTGGTGCGCCAGGCGTCGGACCAGCGGGCTGTACTGCTTGATCAGCGAGCTGTTGTCGAGGCGGCCTTTGGGCGTGTACATGGTCAGCTCCGCACGGCCGCCCGAAGGGGCTGAAGCGCCCCCGCGGGGGGCAGTGAACGCAGTGAGCGTGGGGGCATCATGTTTGGACTCCGGCGAGTTCAATGTGCAGCGATGAAGGGGGAAGACGCCTTGCGCGCCGGGCGCAGCGGGGTCGCATCGGAGGCGGCGTCGACGGCCGCTCCCGGAGGGGCCGCGAGCAGCAGCTCACGGGCGAGATGACGCAGTTCGGGCGTCAGCGGTGCGTTCTGGGACGCTCGCGGGTCCAGGCAGGCCCAGTCACGCAGCACCGCGCCGAGGAAGCCGTCGGCGCAGGAGTGAAGCTGTTGCGCGATGCGGGTGGCCACGCGCAGTTGTGGGTGGCAGGCCATCAGCAGACTGTAGACCATCAGCCCGGCCCGTTGTGTGAGCCATTTCATGCCCGCATAGGCTTCCGTCACGCTCGCCGGCTCGGTGTCGGCCAGCAGCAGCGGGCGCACCTCGCGCAGGGCCACCACGCGGGCCAGTTCAGCGGCCGGCGCGTGCAGCAGGATGACATCGGCGTCCGGTGCCGCGTCGGCCACGGCCTCCAGGAAGGAAGCGGCCGAGCCATGGGCGTTGATATGGCGCAGCGGCAGGCCGCGGGCCGCCAGGTAGGACACCTTGGGCGACAGGCGCTCGATGCAGTTGGACAGGTCCACGCTAGCCAGCTCGGAGGGCTTGGGCGAGTGTTCGCCTGCGTCGACGACCAGCGTGGTGAGATTCAGCTCGGCGAAGGCCGAGCACAGGCCCTCCAGCAGCGCGCCGGCGCCCATGACGCGCGGGTTGCTGACGACTGGCACGAAGCGGGTCTTGGAGGCGGCGAAAAGCCGCCGCAGGCCGTGGGCTTGATCGACCATCATCAGTGCACAGCCCTCATGCCTTCGGTCAGCGGCGCGCCGGCAAAGATGAGGTTGACGTCGGTGTTGTCCATGCGCCAGGCGCCCGAGGCAGCGCCCTTCAGCGCGCGCTGCACCAGGCCCACGCTGGGCAGGCGATGCCAGTCTTCGGGCACGCGCTGGCCGTTGGCGACGCCCAGCACCTTGAGCTTGTGGCGGATCAGCGTGTCCAGGGCCGGGGCCAGCTTGACGGCTTCGTCGATCTTGCTGAGCACGACGCCTTCGCAGGCGGCGGCCTTCCAGGCGGTGACGACGTCCTCGATGGTCTCGCCCTGCTGGGCGGCATTGATGACGAGCAGCTTCTTGATGCTGGGGTGGGCCTGCATTTCCAGCAGCTCCTGGGTGCGGCTGTCGCGCTGGGCCATGCCGGCGGTGTCGATGAGGACGAGCTTCTTGCTGGACAGCAGATCCAGCAGGTCGTCCAGCGAGGCGCGGTCATGCGCCGTGTGCACGGGCACGCCGAGGATGCGGCCATAGGCGCGCAGCTGCTCGTGGGCGCCGATGCGGTAGGCGTCCAGCGTGATGAGGCCGAGCTGGCCGGCGCCGAACTTGGTGGCGAAATGGGCGGCCAGCTTGGCGGTCGTCGTCGTCTTGCCGACGCCGGTGGAGCCGATCAGCGCGAACACGCCGCCGCGGTCCTCGATGGCCGGGGCAGCCTCGTCGGTCTGGAGATTGCGCGACAGCACATGGGCGGCCCAGGCGGTCTCGTCGGCCGGGTCGGCGGGCGAGCCCGGCTTGAAGTCCGACGGGCAGCTCTCGGCCAGCTTGCGCACCAGGGCGGGCGAGAAGCCCAGCTCCAGCAGCTTCTGCGTCAGGCGCGCCTGCACCGGCTGGCGCTGCAGCTTTTCCATGAAGGCCAGCGAGGAGAAGCGCTCCTCGATGAGGCCACGCATCTGGCGCAGCTCGGAGGCCATGTCCATCTGGTTGCGCTGGTTGGCGCTGGGCTGGCCGGGCAGGGGCATGGGTTCCATGCCACCGATGTCGCCCAACTGCGGCACGACGCGCTGGGAGGCCGCCGTCGGGATTCGGATCTCGTCGCGCAGCACCGGCGGCGCGGGGCGGGCCTGGGGTGCAGTGGGC
>NZ_JBFUFR010000075.1:0-16245 GCF_056403315.1 Roseateles sp. P2_H4
GCCAGACCGGACATCAGCGGCTTCAGGATGGACTGGGTGTCCACGAAGATCCGGGCGCTGGCTTCGTAGCGGTCCGGCAGCACGAACACGACCACGGCGCCAACCAGGCCGGCGACCCAGGCCACAACCAGGCCGACCCAGCGGTATTTCCACATCCGCCGGACGATGATCAGAAGCTGACCAATCAGCAATTCCATGGAGAACGGTCTCGGTTAAAGCGATTGCTAGGAGAGGCTGGCAGACGCGAGCCCCTTCCCTTCAGTTCAGAACAGGCTCTGAGGAATGATGAGGATGTCACCCGGCCGCATCTCGACATTGGCCGACACGTCACCGCGCTTGATCAGGTCCTTCAGGCGCACCGAATACTGCTTGTTGCCTTCAGCCGTGCGCAGGATGGTGGCGCTGTTGCCGGATGCGAAGTCCGTCAGGCCGCCGACGGCGATCATCACGTCCAGCACCGTCATCTTCTGCTTGTAGGGCAGGAATTGAGGTTTGGCCGCCTCGCCGACAACGCGGATCTGCTCGCTGTACGGGCCGATGAAGTTGGTGACGATGACGGTGACGACCGGGTCGCGCACATATTTGCCGAGCTGCTTCTCGACTTCGCGAGCCACCTGCACCGAGGTCWTGCCTTGCACGACCATCTCGTCAACCAGCGGGGCAGCGATCTTGCCGTCCGGACGGACCGGCACGGACATCGACAACTCGGGGTTGCGCCAGACCTGGATGTTGAGGTTGTCGCCCGCGCCGATCAAATAGCTGTAGTCGTCGTTGGCCACCGTTGCGGGCGCGGCCGGATACGAGTCGCCACGCAGGCCGGCACAACCCGCCAGGAGGCCTGCGAGAACAAGACCAAGGCCAAGACCGAGTGCACGCAAGGCCGCCGGACGCGGCACCAGAACCGCAGGATGCAATGGTTTGAGAGCTTGATTCAAGGCTAATCCCCGTGTCGTTGTCACAGCCCGCACAAGCATGCGCTCGCCGCCAGCCAAAGGCCGAGAATGATGCCACACCGGCTTGGCCACGGCGGTGCCCACCCCCAAGGCAGAGGATGGCGCGCTAGATTTGCACGCAACGGTGCTTTTTACCGGCTGATGCCCGTCAACAAAGGTTATAGCGCCCCGGCGCGATGACGCCATCGGGATCCAGCGACTGCTTCAGCTTGGCCACGGTTTGCCAGTAGGGCGAGCTCGGGTCGACGATGCTGGGCATCATGTCGGCCCGTGYCCGATAGACCTCCAGGCGGTGCGATCGGATATGGGCGTGCAGGCGGTCAGCGCAGTCCTGCGCCCGGATTGACTCGGCCGCCGAAGCACGGTCGAACAATAGATTGGCAATCGCCACCAGCGAGTTTTCGGTTTCTATGTTGATGGTCACGAAAAGCTGAAAGCCGCATTCCGCCGCGAGCGCGGTCATTTCAGATATCAGCCGGGCCACGAACTGCCCATTCATGGGCAGTGCCGGATTGATATAGAGAATGCCGCAGTTCGATTGGTCCAGTTGCTCGGTCGGCAAATCGGTACGCCCGTAACGCCAGAGCAGGTTGTCGACGGCCGCATTGGTTGGCACGCCCGACGCCAGACCGTTGAGTGGCGTGACGGCGGCAATGGCCGCCGCCTGTGCCCGCGCCCACGGCAGGCCGCGCAAGGGGTGCAGCAGCGCGAAGCCCCTGGCAAGCTTCTGATCGGTGAAGGTCTTGACCGCCGCCAGGCCCGCCATGCGGCGTTTGACCTCCTTCAGCGCCGCACTGACCTGGGCCGCGGTGCCGCTGATGCCTCCCAGGCTGGTCCACTCGTGGGGCGCAACGAGCTGCAGGGCCTGCTGAGCCGCGACATCTCGCGCTTCACCGCTCATCTTGCAGTGCCGCTCGAGGTAGTCGCTGATCCCGTAGAGCAGGCTGGCGCGCGTGCGGGCCTGGTTGCCGACATGGGTGACGGAGCTCATGATGCGCTCGCGCTTCAGCTCGGCCAGCACGTCGATGAAGCGCCCGAGATCGGCGCTTCGACGCAGCGCCAGCGAGACCGCCACCTGGCTGGCAGGGCGAGGCATCAGGCGGAAGCAGGCGCTCGTGACGATGCCGAAATTGCCCTGGAAGAACAAGCCGTCCAGCATCGGTCCCAGGCCGAAAGGATGGCAATGGGCCAACGGCGAGTCCTCGCCGAGACGGCGAAAGCCGGTCTGGATGACCTCACCGGTGCCGATCACGACCTCCAAGCCGAACAGATCGTCGCGCCGCGGCCCCAGATAACCCACGCCACGGTCCAGGGAATTGCCGATCAGGCTGGTTTCCCGCGCCGAGCCGGTCACATTGAAAGTCAGGTCCGGGTGGGATTGCGCCAGGAATTCCTGCAACTGCCCCTGGGTCACCCCCGGCTCGACAACCGCAACCGGCCCGGCCCGGGAAATCTGCCCGGCATTCAGGATGGTGCGCATGCCGGACATATCCAGCTTGCGAATACCGGCAGGCAAAGGGCGCTCCGAGCCATAACCCCAGTTGCGCCCGGTGGCAACGGGATAGATCTTCCAGCCCTCGGCCCGCGCGGCGCGGACAGCCGCCTGAACGTCCTCGACGCTCTTGGGCTGCAGGACCGCCAGGCCCTGGCGCAGTTGCGAAGCGAAGTCCATGGCCGCGTCCTGCCCTGCCAATTGCTCAGAGCTTTTTCATCAGTTCATCCACATCGGCCTGACGGTCGAACTTGCCGCCCAGGGCCTGCAATGCCTTGAGCTCGACTTCCGCAGCGGACTTGTCGCCGGCCTGCAGCAGCAACTTCGCCAGATTCAGCCTCCAAAGCGCCGGCGCGCCAGGCACCAGGCTGATGAGCTTGCGCTGCACCTCGGCCGCGCGTGCCCATTGCTTCTCCGCGGCCAGGCCCAGCATCAGGGTATCGAGGGCATCGGCACTGGCAGGCGCCAGCTTGACCGCACGCTCGGCCATCTCCACAACGCCCGGGCGCTTGAGCCTGAGCATCATGGCGGCCATGTTGTTGGTGGCCAGCGCGTGGTTGGCATCCAGTTCCAGCACGGCGCGATATTGCTGCTCGGCCCCGTCCCAGTCCTGGCGCGCCATCGCGGCATCGCCCAGGGCCAGCCTGAAGCCCAGGTCAGCTGGATTGCTCTGCAGCCAGTCGCGCGCGAAGCGCGTGGCATCGGCGTCCCGCTTCGCCGCGACCAGGCTTTGATGCAGCAGTCCCGCCAGCGACGAGGCGTCACGCTTGTCGGCCCGCAGCTTGTCGATGCCGCGCTTGTAAACCGCGATGGCCTCATCCCAGCGGCGCTGCGTGCCATGCACCGCACCTTCCCACTGATAGCCCTGGGCCTGGGTGGGGCGTTGGCGCTGCACCTCCTTGGCAATCTCGAGGGCGGCCGGGAACCGTCCGGCACGCAGCTCCATACCGAACAGGATCTCCTGCGCCGCGAGGAGCTGGGGGTTGAGGGTCAGCGCTTGGCGCAGGCTGCGCACGGTATTGGCACGATCGCCGGCGCGCCGATAGGCGTCTGCAGCGCCCATGTACGGGGCCGTAGCCGATGGCTGAAGCTGCGCCTGTTTCGCAAAACTGGCCTGGGCCTGGGCACTCTCACCGACCGCCGACTGCGCCCGGCCGAGGGCATTGAACAACTCGGGATTGGAGTTCATGGTCGCGACTGCCTTCTGGCCGGCAGCCACCGCCGCGGTGTAGCTCTTCTGCAAGAGCAGATACTCGATCAGCATCTGGCGCGGCGCAGGATCGGAGGGATCCGCAGTGATGGCGCGGTCGAGCAGCGACGTGATCTCCGCTTGAGGGCCGTTCTGGGTCGCCATCACGTCGGCCAGGGACATCAGCGCCGCGACATTGCCGGGGTCCGCCTTCAGCACGGCTTGGAAGCGTCCGCGCGCGTCATCCGCCTTGCCATCGCGCAGATCCAGCAGCGCCAGATTGTTCATGGCCGGGATGTAGGAGGCATCGCGCTTCAGCGCCTCCTGGAAGGCGGCCCGCGCACCCGCGTTGTCGCCCTTGAGCATCAGAATGCGCCCGCGTGCGAACGGCCCTGCCGGCTTGCTGGGCTGCTTCCTTTCCACGGCATCCACCGTGGCCAGCGCCTTGTCCACCTCGCCCCGGGCCAGATAGGAGCTCATCAGCACCATGTCGGCGATCGGGCTGGCGTCCTGCTGGGAGATCGCAGCCAGCTGGCGCAAACCTTCCAACTCCTGACCCTTGGCGAGCAGGGCCAGCGCCAGGGCGGTCTGGGTCCGCGTGTCCTCCGGCTTGAGGGCCAGGGCCTTCTTGTAGAGGGCTTCGGCCTTCTGAGCCTCGCCCATCTGCAGATTGGCCTCTGCCGCCAGGGACAGCAACTCCACATCGGCCGGCGCACGCTCGAGCGCGCGCGCGACGGCCTTGAGGGCGAGCGGGGCCTGGCCCGATTGGACGTAGGCGCGGGTCAGCAGCTTGCTGGCCTCGTGCAGGTCGGGCTGCAAAGCCAGGGCCTTCTGCAACAGGGTGACGGCCTGGAAGCTGTTCTTCAGCTGCAGCTCGGCAGAAGCCGCGATATACATCGCACGAACGCTCTTGGGTGCGACCTGCAGGACCTGGGAGGTCAGGGTTCGCGCCTTCTGGAAATCGCCCTCAAGCAGGGCCAGTTCCGCTTCGTAGGTCTTGGAGACCGGGGCGTTGGGATGGGCCTTCTTCAGCAGTTCCACCTGCTTGCGCGCCGAGTCCATGTCCTTCTTGTAGAGATAGACCGCGATCAGCGATCCGTGCGCCTGGATGGCCTTGGGATCCAGCGCCACCGAGCGCTTGAAGGCCTCGGTCGCTCCATCGACATCATTCTTGCCATTGAGCTTGAGGGAGCCCTCAAGGTAGGCCGCCTCGGAACTCTTGGTGAACAGCTCCTTGTGACTTTGCAGCTCCTCAAGTGCAGCGTCCACGCCCTGCTTCAACACGATGGAGCGGACCTTGAACAGCAGCGCGGCCGGGTAGTCGGGCCGCGCCTGCAACGATCGCTTCAGCTCTTGCTCCGATTTGGCGGCATCGCCCTGGAATCCATAGGCCTTCGCCAGGGAGAGACTCAGGTCGGCATCCGCAAGCTTGTCGTCAAACCGCTTCGCGCCGAACTCTTCGATCACCTTCTTGGCTTGATCGAGAAACAACATGGCGCGTGCCAGCGGCGGAACGACCGCTTGATCCGGATATCCGGCAGCCTTCGCGCGCCGGAATTCGTCCTGCGCCGCCGCGAATTCAAAGTTGGCGAGCAGCGCCTCCGCCATCAGGAAGCGCGCCTCGGCAGATTGCGCGTTTTTTTCCAGCGCATTGCGAATCTGGATCACCGCCGCTGGCGTCTTGCCTTCGGCAAGATTCTTTCGCGCTGACGCGATCAGTTCGGCTTCCGTGGGCTCACGCACACAACCCGTCAGCGCCGCCAACACCACCGCCGTTCCCACCAAGCCAYGGTGCAACCCTGTTTTCATTGACACATGTTCTCCCACGGTTCTTTGACAGGTCACCCGAGGCATCTTTGATGGGTGATCGGCGCGCATCGTAACCGGGCAGATGCCGCTTCATACCCCGCAAGCGAATGGCGATTCACCAATGAAAAAAGCGCGGCAAGCCGCGCTTTTTTGTGAGCGGGCTTTCGCCCGATCAAGATTTACTGCTTCTTGGCGCGACGGCGGCCGACGGCACCAACACCCAGCAGGGCGGCGCCAACCAGAGCCAGCGATGCCGGCTCAGGAACCTTCAGGAAGGCGTCAGCGGTCACGGTCTGGCGAATCGACACCGTGTAGATACCCACAGCCAGGCCATCGGTCTCGGCTTGGAACAGACCGGTCGCGTTGTTCACGGTGAAGTCATCACCAGCGGCCAGGGCCGAACGGGTGGACGTCATGCGGAAAGCATCGGCGTACTCGGTACCGCCAGTGATGCCACCGGCTGCGCCGTTGGGGGCCCATTCGAAGACCGGGTCGCCGTTTTGGTCAACCAGCGAGATGACGAAGCTGTAAGCAGCGGTGGCCGTCGGCGGGACGATGCCGTTGCTGGACAGCATGGCGCGCAGATACGAGTTGGCGTCGAAGGCGATTTCGACCTTGGTACCAGCAACAGCGTTGTTCAGCGTGAAACGTGCGTTGAAGTTCACGTTGCCTTGCGTCGAGCCATCGCCCGACGGTGCCAGGGACACGATCGCGTCGGTCTTGGCCGTTGCGGTGGCCACCAGCGAGTTGCCGGTCTGGTCAGCGGTGGAAGCGGCGTACGTTGCCACGGGGTTGCCAGCCAGGATGGCGCCCGGCACATACGTGGCGGTGTTGCCAACCAGGGACTGCTGGCCGATCGCGCCGAACAGGCTGCCGTTGTCAACGACGCCGTTGAGCTTGGCGAACGAGTCACCGGTGGTCGTCGCGTTGGTGATGCCAACGACGCCGATCAGCGAGCCGTCAGCTGCACGGGTGGCGTTGCCGTTGCCCACTGCGAAGTGGAAATTGCTGACGTTCAGGACTGCTTGAGCGACGGCGTCGGCACGGGCGACCGTGGAGCCGCATGCCAGGGCGACGCCGGCAGCAAGCAGGGAGATGCGGGAGATGCTGTTCATTTGGACTCCTTCGGGGACCGAAAAGCGTTTAGACAGCATCACAAAAGCAGCTTGCGTGCCAACTTCGCGATTTTAAAAAAACTCGTTTCGAATCAACGACTTAAATTTTGAGCTCGTGACCGATTCCGCGACACCGTGCGTGGGTGTAAAAAAACTCGACAGGCCCTTGGACCCCTGCAGCGCCACGACGCTCATTTCGCCGCCCTGGCCGATTCGATCAGCGGCGCCAGCAGCGTGGCCGGGATGGCGTAGCTGATGCCGGTGGGTTGGGTCAGCGCCGATTCCTTGCCCGCCTTGGTCAGCACCATATTGACGACACCCACGACTTCGCCGCTTTCCTGGTCGAGCACAGGGCCGCCGCTGTTGCCCGGATAGGCGGTCGCATCGAGTTGCAGGATGTCGAAGCTGCCGGCCCGCAACTGCCGCAGGGCGCGTGGATCGAGGCTGCGCGAGTTGCTGGCCGGCAAGGAGATCGGCGTCACCGCGGAAACGATGCCGCGATGGCTCACCGTGGAGAAACCGAGCGCACCGCCCACGGGGAAACCCATCAGCAACACGGCGCGACCTTCACGCACCGTGGCGCCTGCAATGCGCAAGGCGGGTGCCGGCGGACCGTCGAATCTCAGCGCGACCAGGTCATGGACGCGGTCGAGCGCGGCGACCCGGGCAGGCTGAGGCAGGGCCCACTCGCCACCCACGGAGCGCACCTGGATGCTGACGCGCTGTTCGGCCTCGGTCACTTCCGGCGAAGGCAGGACATGGGCGTTGGTGATGACGAGCTTGCCGTCGTCCACGACGAAACCCGTGCCGCGAAAACCAAAGCGCGGGCTGTCGGTCGGCGAATAGGTGCCGACAAGGACCACCGACGGTTTGCTGCGCTCGATCAGGGCCGGCAGATCGGCAGCCTTGCCCACAACGGGCACAGCGCCGAGCAACAGTATCAGGTGACGCCAACTCGGGTTCATCGCATCCGATCGCAAGGGTGAAATGGACTTCAGACGCAAAGGCAGCGCCGCAGCATCCGTACATCTTGGCAGCGCCTGGCCGCGCTCAGGGGCAGGCGGCCGTGGTCAGGGCTACAAATCGCCTGCGACATGCTCGGTTTCGAGCGCGCTGACGGCGCGGCGCCAGACCTCGTCGGGCTCATCCACCCGGAAACCATAGAACTCGCCGGTATCGGAGTGGTGATGCCGCATCACCTTCACCTCCAGCGTGGCCCTGTCCTGCATGCCCAACTCCACCCGGACCGCGCCATCGGCACCCACCGGGATATCGAGCTTGGACTGCGCCTGGAAGCCCGACAGCGAGATCTCGATGACGGTCATCACGATCGAACGCTCACCGTCTTCGACCCGCACACGCAACTCGGCCGGGCAGCGCAAGGAGAAGCGCTGGTGCCGGCGCATCGGATGGAAGCCCGTGGCCGAGCCGCTCATCATGGGCAGCACGCTGCGGAACTCGGGCTGATCGTAGATGGACCACAGCAGGGCCTTGCGACGGTCGTCCATCTCTTCGAAGACCTGGCTGCGCTGATTGAAGAAATAGTCGAGGATGGCCGGCGTCAGGACCGGGTCGTTGGTCGTGAAATAGCGGCGCTTGGGCAGCTTGATGTTGGGCAGGCGCAGCTGGACGAAGTAATGGGAAAGGTTCTTGCGTTCCTTGCGCTTGCCATAGACGCGCCGGAATATCTCCTTGGCGACCGGCAGGTCCAGCGTGGCACCGACGGCCGGCGCACCATTGGCGAAGTCGTAGTTGTCGACCACCGTCTCCTGCAGTCTTTCAAAGAACAGCAGCGATTCGTAGAGCTCGATCTTGTCCGGATTGACCGCGATGACGAGGTGGCGGGTATCGAAGTACTCGGTGCAGTACTCGTACATGAACTTCATCAGCGGGAACAGGATGGCGCCGCCCGTCTTGCGGAAGTCGGGATGCACTGCCAGCGCTGAAATCTCGGCGATCTGGCCCTGTTTGGCGCGCACCTCGCTGAGGTCGAAGACCGACTGCAGCGGGAATCCGAACACGCCCTCGCGGATCATGGACATCGTGCCGACGACGCGGCCGTCGTACTTCGCGCAGAGCGTCGTCGTCGTGGGCAGCGCGTGGTACATCGTGACGCGCAAGCCCGACGGCGAAGGCTTCATGAAGCCACTGGCGACATAGGCATCGTGCAGGATGCGAAAGCAATCCTCCAGTTCCTCGCGGGTCTCGGCGACCTTGAGTTCAAGTCGCGCGTCGGGCGCAGGATCACAGTCGATCATGCCTCGATAGATGGCATGTCGCGTGTCCCGTGGCAGTCGCCCGAACAACCGGCGCATCGCCTGGTGCATCCGCTTGCGAAGACTCGCTTGCTTGATCTGCATGACAGCTCGTAAATGGAAATGACTGGAGCCGCAGCTCCCGATGCCGGACTAGAGCCCGGACATCAGCTTCTGTACCTCGTCCTGGCGAGGGAACGCCCCGCCCAACTGGGCCAGGCGTTCCAACTCCGCCTTCGCCGAAGCCTTCTGGCTATTCTTGATCAAGTATTGGGCCAGGTGCAGGCGATGCGTGGGCTGATCCGGATCGAGTTCGATCGCGCGCTTCTGCATCGCCAAGGCCTTGTCCCATTGCCCCGAGCTCGCCTGGATCTCGGCAACCGTGTCCATGAAGGCGGTGGCATTGGGCGCCAGGGCCAGGGCTTTCTCCGCGGTCTCGAGCGCGCCGGGCTTGCCGGCGCGATTCAACACCCAGGCCAGATTGTTCAAGGCCACCGCATGCCTGGGCGCGGCGGCAATCACCTTGCGGTACTCCTGCTCGGCCTGGTCGTAGTCCTTGCGCCCCATGGCCACGTCGCCAAGGTAGAAATGGAATGCCGGATCGTCGGGTTGCCTGGCCAGCCAGTCCGCCACCAGCTTGCCCGCTTCCGCGGATCGGTTCGCCGCGAGGAGCGCCCGATGCAGCTTCATCGCGGTCTCGACCATCGGGCGCTTGGCGAAACTGGCCTGCAACGCAGCCACTGCGGCGGGCTTGTTGCCCTTGGACGCCTGCAGATCGCCTTCGAAGGTCCAACCGTAAGGCTCGGACGGCATCAGGGTCTGCACGCTCTTGGCCTGAGCCAAGGCTTCGTCCATCCTGCCGCTGCGCGACAGCAGGGCGATCAGACTCGCTTGCACGGGCACGGCGTCAGGCTTGATGCCGACCGCCTTGCGCAACTGGGCGATGGCTGCAGCCACGTCTTTGCGCGCCAGATGCGCCTCGGACAGGCGCACCAGCGGTTCCGCCGTATTGGGCTGCAGCGCAGCCATCTTGTTGAACGCCTGGATGGCCTGGCTGAAGTTGCCGGCACTCAGCTCGGCGACACCCACCATCTCCTGGAGTCGGCCGCTGTCCGGAAAGCGGGTTGCCCCTTCATTGGCGACCAGGAGTGCGGCCTTGGCCTCGCCGCGCTCCAGCAACGCCGACGCCAGCGCAATACGCGGCACCTCGGCGTCCGGGAAGCGTTTGACGGCCGCTTCGAGCTGGGATTTGACGTCCTCCGCCTTGGCGCCGGCCCGTGCCCGCGCCGAAATCAGCCCGGTCAGCGCCTGCGCTGACTGCGGGTCGGCGGCCACCAGCTTCTCGTAGCGCGAGACGGCCGCAGCCGGCTTGCCTTCGTTCTGGTCCATCACGGCGAGGGCGGACACGGCGGGGAGATAGGTCGGCTGCAGACCGACGGCCATTTCGAGCTGAGCGCGAGCCTTGTCCGCATGCCCCAGGCGCCCTTCGACCTGCGCCCGCAGGAAGGGCGCTACCGGCGCATCCGGGTGTTTGCGTTCGATGGCATCGGCAGCAGCGAGCGCCTCGCTCATGCGACCGCCGCGCAGATGCGCCATGGCCATGACGACTTCGGCCTCGGCAGCGCCTTCGCCAGCCGCGGTGGCGATGCCCTTGAGCTCCACCATCGCCTGTTCGGTGCGACCTTCGCCAAGCTGGGCCAGCGCGAGCGCGGTACGACCACGAGCGTCCTTCGGGTTGACCTGTACCGCCTTGGCAAACATCTTCCTGGCGGCATCCCCATTGCCCATCTGCAGATAGGCATCTGCCGCCACCGAGTACACCTCCGCCGGCAGGGGCGCCCCGCCATCGAGCAGGGGTTGCACAAACGACAAGGCCTTGCGGGCATCCCCTGCCCTCAATTGCGCGCGCGCCATCAGCACGCGAATGCTGATGGGCGTCTTCGAGTTCGGAAGCGCCTTGCTCAGATACACGATGGCCTGCAAATAGGCGCCACGCTCGTACTCGACCGCAGCGGCCAAATGAAGAAAGCGCGGATTCCCCGACCCCGCCTTCAGCAACTGCTGGGATGCTTCGTATGCCGTCTTGAGGTCCTTGCGTTCCAGGGCCAGCAATGCGTTGAAATAGCGCCCCTGCAAGTTGCCGGGGGCCTGCTTTTCCAGCTCGGCCAGCTGCTTTTGAGCACCGTCAAAGTCACGCTGCTGCATCAGCAGGCCGACGATGCCCACGTGGGCAGTGCTGTTGGCCGGCTCCCGCTTCAGGGCCTCCCGGTAAGCCGCCATCACTTCGCCAGCTTCGGCACCGCTGCTCTGCAGCAGCTCGGCCTTTGACAGCCACGGCTGTGCGGATTCGGGATGCGCCTTCATCGTCGCTTCCACCTGCTCCATCGCGGCGGTCTTGTCGCCCGCGATGAGCAGCAGACGGGCAACGATCAGTTGCGCAGCGATGTTGCCGGGGTCGGCCTGCAAAGCCGCGTCTGCCGCAGCCCTGGCCTGAACATGCTCACCCCTGGACCCGTAGGCCGTGGCCAGCGCAGCCTTCAACTCCGACTGGCGCTTGGGATCAGCAAGCCGGACGTCTGCGTACTCGCCGATGAACTTGGCCACTTCGCCGCGCAGGATCAGCGCCGCAGCCATCACCGGCGCCAGGTCGTCGTTGTTGTAGCCGCCTTCCCTCGCCTTCGACAACTCGACCCAGGCCCCCTGCACATCGCCACTTTCCAGCAGCGCCTTGCCGAGCCAGAAGCGCGCCTCGACCAGCGAGGCATCCTTCTGCAAGGCATTCTTGAACTCGATGGCGGCGGCTTTGTATTCCGCCTTCTGCATGCGCGCCTTGCCAGACTCGAGCATCTGCGGCGCGGATGGGCCCATGCAACCGGTCAGCAAGGCGCCGATCACGAGCACTGCGCCGCCCAGCCGGACAGGCAACGAGCGCACCAGGACGCTCATTTGATCTGCAACCGATTCATCATGTCGTAAAGGGTCGGGCGGCTGATGCCCAGCAATTCGGCCGCACGGACGATGTTGCCATCGGTGCGGGCGAGCGCCGTGATCAGGGCCTGGCGTTCAGCGTTTTCACGCACGGTACGCAGGTCCAGCGTCGCGCTGTCGTCGGCGGGCGCCGCGCTGGCACGCAGGCCGAGGTCCGGGGCCGTGATGCGGTCTTCCTCGGCCATGATGACGGCGCGCTTGAGCATGTTCTGCAGCTCGCGCACATTGCCCGGCCAGCGATGGGTCTCGAGTGCACGCACGGCGTCGTCAGACAACGTCGGCACGGGCCGGCGCATCTCGGTCGCGAAGCGACGCGCGAAGGCGTGCGAAAGCAGGACCGGGTCGCCCACGCGATCACGCAGCGGCGGGATCTCGACGACGATCTCGGCCAGGCGGTAGTAGAGGTCTTCGCGGAAGCGGCCGTCGGTGATGCGCGTCTTCAAGTCCTGGTGGGTGGCGCCGACGACGCGCACGTCGATCGGGATCTCCTGGCGGCCGCCGACACGTTCGATGACCCGCTCCTGCAGGAAGCGCAGCAGCTTGGCCTGCAACGGCATGGGCAGGTCGCCGATCTCGTCGAGCATCAGCGTGCCGCCGTTGGCGGTCTCGATCTTGCCGAGGGTGGACTTGTTGGCGCCGGTGAAGGCGCCCTTTTCGTAGCCGAAGAGCTCGCTCTCCAGCAGCGTCTCGGGGATGGCTGCGCAGTTGATGGCGACGAAGCGGCCCTTGCGCTTGGAGGCGTCATGCAGGCCCTGGGCCAGCACTTCCTTGCCGGTGCCGCTCTCGCCGAGCAGCAGCACGGTCGCGTCGCTGGGCGCCACCTTCTCGATCATGCGGCAGACACGCTGCATGCCCGGGTCGCGGGTGATCAGGCCCGAGAAGACATCGCTGCTCTGCTGCATCTGCAGGCGGCGGTTCTCCTGCTGCAACTCATAGAGGCGGTAGGCACGCTCGACCGTCAGGCTGAGCACGTCAGGGTCGACGGGCTTGGCGAGGAAATCGTAGGCCCCCGTGCGGATCGCGCGCAGCGCGTTGTCCTGGTCGTTCTGGCCGGTCAGCACGATGACCTTCACGCCCGGGTCGAGCTCCAGCAGCTTTTCCAGGCATTTGAAGCCCTCGGACACCGAATCCCGGTCGGGCGGCAGGCCGAGATCCATCGTGACAACGGCGGGGCTGTGACGGCGGAACTGAAGCACGGCACTGGCGACGTCATCGGCAGTGACGGACTCGAAACGGTCCAGCGACCACTTGAGCTGCTTCTGCAAGGCCAGATCGTCCTCGACGATCAGCAGCGGCGCATGGCGGGGCGTGCTCATTGGACGTCCAGCGCCGTCAAGGGTGCGTCCGCCTGCGCATGGAACAGCGGGAGCAAAAGGGTCACCGTGGTGCCCCGGTTCAATTCACTCTGCACGCTGATCTTGCCTCCCAGTTCCTGTACGTATTGATAGCTCTCGTGGGCACCTATGCCCATGCCGCTGGCCTTGGTGGTCTGGAACGGCTTGAAGAGGCGATTCTGAATGAAATCCTCGCTCATGCCGCAGCCGCTGTCCTCCACGCGAACGCGGGCCTGGCTGCCCTGGGCATCCAGCGTCAGGCAGACGCGGCCGCTCGCCGGCGTGGCGTCGAAAGCGTTCTGCACCACGTGGCCGAGGACGCGCTCCACCCGCTCCGCATGGCCGCGCGTGCTGACGCCGCCCTGCAGCACCAGTTCCAGCACCCTGCCCTTGCTGGCAGCCGCCGCAGCCAGGCCCTTGGCGATCTGTTCCAGGTCGACCCCGCTGGTCACGCCGTGCGGCTTGTCACCCTCGCGCAGTTGCAGCATCAGCTGGCGCATCTTCTCCAGCGAGTTCTCCACCGTGTCCAGCATGTCCTGCTGGAACTCGGGGTTGTCGCGCAGGCGCTTGGCGTTCTTCATCATCAGCGAGAGCTGGGTGACGATGTTCTTCAGGTCATGCACGACGAAGGCGGACATGCGGTTGAAGGCATCGAACTTGCGCGCCTCCAGCAGGGCCTCCGTGGCCTGGGCCTGGTCCAGATAGCCCGAGGCCTGGCTGGCGGCCGTGCGCAGCAGGTCGCGCACTTCCCAGTTCAGCTCGACGACGGCGCGCGGCCGCCCCAGCACCGCAAAGCCGATCAGGGCGTCGCGTACCAGCAGCGGCACCAGCAGCCAGCAGCGCGGTTCCTCGGCCAGCCAGACCGGCAACTCAAGACCGGGATAGGCATCGGGGCGTTCACGGCATTCGTCCACGTCGACGATCCAGGCGCGCTCGCGCCAGAACGCGGCCAATGCGCCGTCGCGCGTCTCGCTGCCCAGCTGGGCGGGCAGGTTCCAGCGGGCGGCCTGCACGAAGTCGCCGCCGGCAGCGCGCTGCAGCCACAACATGCCGCTGGGGCTTTCGACCAGATTGGCCAGCGCACGCACGACGGTCTCGGCCGTGTGCTGCGGCTCGGCACTGCCGGACAGCATCTGCGTGAAACGCAGCCACTCCTCACGGTAGTCGTAGCGGTAGCTGAAGAAGTTCTTGCTGATGTAGACACGCAGGCGGGCGCGCATCGAGCCGGAGGCAATCAACAGTGTCAGCGCCACCAGCGCGACGAAGACCAGGGCGACGGACAGTGCCCGCCCCCATTCGCCGCCGGTGTAGCGCACGTAATAGCCCACGCCGGCCACCATCAGCAGGTAGGCGCCGACCAGCAGCAGCGTCGCCGAATGGAAGACCGCGGCGCGCGACACATGCAGCTTGCCAAGCCAGTCGGCATGGCGGCGGGACGCCACATAAAGCAAGGGCACCGCCGCTGCGTGAACCAGCGAGCGCACGCTGATCGCATCGCCGTCGAAACGCTGGAACAGCGCCGCCTGCGAGCCGATGAAGAGATCGAAGACGAAGATGGCGCCCAAGCCCAGGCAGACCGGCTTGGCATTCCAGCGCGCGTCGCCCGTCGCATTGCGCAGCATCTGCTCGACGAGGACCAGGCCCAACACCGCGAGGCCCAGAGCCGCGAAGGCCTGGGGACGGGCCAGGCTCTCGGCAGGCTGGTTCTCGCTCAACAGGATCAGCACCAGGCGCGCCAGCACCGCAACGGCGGTGATTGAGCGCACCCAACCCAGCCCCCCGCCACGCCGCGGCGGCGGCAGCAGCATCAGCATGAAGGCAAACCAGAAGCCGAAACGCAGCAGATCGAGCGTCGGAACGAGCCAGGTCGGCAGGCGATCCGACCAATGCCGCAGTTCGTCGACCAAGGCCAGGCCAGACCAGACGGCGCTGGTCGTCAATGCGGCCAGGAACACGACGGCGAGCAGCGAAACCGGCACGTTGCCGCGCAGCACCCGTTGCGCGAAGTAGAGCGCGAACAGCCCGTAGGCCACGCAGCAGATCAGGTCGCCGACGCTGCTCAGGGAGAGGAAGGGGGCAAGCGCCTCAACCATGGCACCTGGGGCAGATTCCAAATCGACTACGAGAGACATGCGTCATTCAAGCATGCCCCCGGCTTTCGGGGCATCGGCGCTTACGCCGAAGCGCCGTCGCGATCAGCGAGCGCCCTTGCCGGTCAGCACCACGGCCACCGTCTCCAGCATGATCAGCAGATCAAGGAAGAGCGAGTGGTTCTTGACGTAGTACAGGTCGTACTGAAGCTTCTCGACTGAGTCTTCGATGGTCGAGCCGTATTCATAGCGCACCTGGGCCCAGCCGGTCACGCCCGGCTTCACGCTGTGGCGCACGGCGTAATAGGGAATCTTGCTGATCAGTTCGTCGACGAAGAACTGGCGCTCCGGACGCGGGCCGACCATGCTCATCTCGCCCCACAGCACATTGAAGAGCTGGGGCAGTTCGTCGATGCGGACCTTGCGGATGAAGCGGCCGATGCGGGTCACGCGATCATCGTTCTTGGTCGCCCAGCGCGGCTTGCCATCCTTCTCGGCATCCGTGCGCATGCTGCGGAACTTGATGACGTTGAAGGGCACGCCATTCAGGCCGATGCGCTCCTGGCGGTACAGCACGGGGCCGCGCGACTCGAAGCGGATGGCAAAGGCCGTGACCAACATGATGGGCCAGGTCACCGCGAGGATCAGTGCGGCGAAGATGACGTCGCAAACACGCTTGATCGCGGCACGCAGCATGCCCTGGCTGAAACCATCGCCAAACACCAGCCAACCGGCGTTGACATGCTTGATGTTGATCTGGGCCAGCGTCTTTTCGAAGTGGGTGGCGATATCCACCACGCGCACGCCCGACAGCTTGCAGTCCAGCAACTGGCGCAGCGGCATGCTGCCGCCACGGCGCTCGCTCAAGGCGACGACGATTTCATCGACGTTGTGCTTCAGCGCGGCTTCCGTCAGGTTGGCGCCGTCGTTGATGATCTCGGCGCTCGGCACCTCGGGGTGCTCTTCATTCGGACCGGCGTAGAAACCGACGATCTGGGCATGCGGGTCGGAGGCTCGCAG
>NZ_JBFUFR010000076.1:0-11628 GCF_056403315.1 Roseateles sp. P2_H4
GGCGGCTACAACGGCTGGCAGAGTCAGCCGAGCGGCCGCACGGTGCAGGACGCCCTCGAAAAAGGCCTGTCAGCCTTTGCTGCCCGGCCCATCCGCACGATCTGCGCCGGCCGCACGGATGCCGGCGTGCACGGCATCAACCAGGTCGTCCATTTCGACACCGAGGTCGAGCGCGAACTCTTCTCCTGGGTGCGCGGCAGCAACCGCTATCTGCCGCCCGACATCGCCATCCAGTGGTGCCGCTTTCCGGGCGACAGCTTCCACGCCCGCAACTCCGCACGCGGCCGGCGTTATGCCTATCTGCTGCTGGAGTCCGCGGTGCGGCCGGCCATTGAATCCGGTCAGTGCGGCTGGGTGTTCCGCCCCCTCGAGCAGGCCGCGCTCGAAGCCGCCGCTGCGCGCCTGCTCGGCGAGCACGACTTCTCGTCCTTCCGCTCCTCGGAGTGCCAGGCCGCGTCGCCCATCAAGACGCTGCGCGATATCCGCGTACAGCGCCGCGGCGCCTATTGGCGCTTCGAATTCGAGGCCAGCGCCTTTCTGCACCACATGGTGCGCAATCTGATGGGCTGCATCCTCGCCGTGGGCAGCGGCACACGCTCGGCAGACTGGGTGTCGGAGGTGCTGGCCGCGCGCGACCGCAAAGTGGCGGCGCCGACCTTTGCCCCCGATGGCCTGTATTTCCTCGGCCCGACCTACGATGCCGAACTCGACATCCCGCGCGAGGTCGCGGCCTTGAACTGGCTTCCATGACTCGAATCAAGATCTGCGGTCTGACCCGCGAGGCCGACGTTGAAGCGGCCATCGAAGCCGGCGCCGACGCCATCGGCTTCGTCTTCTACGCCAAGAGTCCGCGCGCCGTGACGCCGGAGCGGGCGAGGGCGCTGGCCCGCCTGCTGCCTCCCTTCGTGACGCCGGTCGGCCTGTTCGTCAACGCGACCGATGCCGAGTTGCAGGCGGGTTTCGACGCGCTGCCCAATATGCTGGTCCAGTTCCACGGTGACGAGACGCCGGCCGACTGTGATCGCGTGCACCGCCCCTATCTGCGCGCCGCCCGCATGGCGCCCGGGGTCGATTTGCTAGACTTCGCCACTCAATTTCCCAACGCCCAGGCCCTGCTGCTCGACGCCCATGTCGACGGCTACGGCGGTGGCGGCAAGGTCTTCGATTGGTCACTCATTCCTCCAAGCGTCAGCTCTCGCCTCGTTTTGTCTGGTGGGTTGAATGCAGCAAACGTCGCCGATGGCATCGCCACGGTGCGGCCCTGGGCCGTTGATGTGAGTTCCGGCGTCGAGCCTGCGGGGTTTCCCAAGGGCATCAAGAGCGCCGACCTGATCCATGAGTTCTGCCGCGCGGTCAAGCGCGCCGATGCAGCACTCTCCCAGTAGGGGAAGACCATGTTCCAGTACGACCAGCCCGATGCGACCGGGCATTTCCGCCATGCGGGCACGCCGACCTTCGGCGGCAGCTTCGTCTCCGAGACCCTTGTCCACGCGCTGGACCAGCTCAAGGACGCCTACGCGCACTACCGCAACGACGCCGAGTTCGTCGCCGAGTACCAGCGCGAGCTCAAGCACTTCGTCGGCCGCCCGAGCCCGATCTACCACGCCGACCGCCTGAGCCGTGAACTGGGTGGCGCACAGATCTACCTGAAGCGCGAGGACCTCAACCACACCGGCGCGCACAAGATCAACAACGTCATCGGCCAGGCGCTGCTGGCCAAGCGCATGGGCAAGCCGCGCGTCATCGCCGAGACCGGTGCCGGCCAGCATGGTGTGGCCACGGCCACCATCTGTGCGCGCTACGGCCTGGAGTGCGTCGTCTACATGGGCAGCGAGGACGTCAAGCGCCAGTCGCCCAATGTCTACCGCATGAAGCTGCTCGGCGCGACGGTTGTGCCGGTGGATAGCGGCAGCAAGACGCTGAAGGACGCGCTCAACGAGGCGATGCGCGACTGGGTCACCAACGTCGAGAACACCTTCTACATCATCGGCACCGTCGCCGGCCCGCATCCCTACCCGATGATGGTGCGCGACTTCCAGCGCGTCATCGGCCTGGAGTGCCTGGAGCAGATGCCCGAACTGGCCGGCCGGCAGCCGGACGCCGTCATCGCCTGCGTGGGCGGTGGCTCCAACGCCATCGGCATCTTCCACCCCTACATTCCGCACGAGAACGTTCGCCTGATTGGCGTCGAGGCCGAAGGGCAGGGCGTGGCCAGCGGCAAGCATGCCGCGACGCTGACCGCCGGCAGCCCCGGCGTGCTGCATGGCAACCGCACCTACCTGCTGCAGGACGCCGACGGCCAAATTATCGAGACGCATTCCATCTCGGCTGGCCTGGACTACCCCGGCGTCGGCCCCGAGCATGCCCACCTGAAGGACATCGGCCGCGCCGAGTACGTCGGTGTCACGGACGCTGAGGCGCTGTCCGCCTTCCATCGGCTGTGCCGCACCGAGGGCATCATCCCCGCGCTGGAATCCAGCCACGCCGTCGCGCATGCCATCAAGCTGGCGCCGACGCTGGGCCAGGACAAGGTGCTGCTGATCAACCTCAGCGGGCGCGGCGACAAGGACATCGGCACGGTGGCCGACCTGTCCGGCGCCGCCTACTTCGACCGCCCGTCGCAAGCCGGTGAGAAGGTCAAGCAATGAGCCGCATCAAGACCACTTTCGACCAGCTCAAGGCCGATGGCCGCAAGGCGCTGATCCCCTTCGTCACGGCCGGTGACCCGCATCCGACGGCGACCGTCGACCTGCTGCTGGCCATGGCCGAGGCCGGTGCCGACGTCATCGAGCTGGGCGTGCCTTTCTCCGACCCGATGGCCGATGGCCCCGTCATCCAGCGCGCCGGGGAACGGGCGCTGAAGAATGGCATCGGCCTGCGCAAGGTGCTGGCCTATGTGCGCGAGTTCCGCGCCCGCAACGACAAGACGCCGCTGGTGCTGATGGGCTATGCCAACCCGGTGGAGCGCTATGGCCTGGACGCCTTCGTGGCCGATGCTTCGGCGGCGGGTGTCGATGGCGTGCTCATCGTCGACTACCCGCCCGAGGAGTGCGAGGAGTTCGCCGCCAAGCTGCGTGCCGCGAATATGGACGCGATCTTCCTTCTGGCGCCCACGTCCACCGAGGCGCGCATGGCCCAGGTCGGCAAGCTTGCCAGCGGCTACGTCTACTACGTGTCGCTGAAGGGCGTGACCGGCGCCGGCCACCTGAACACGGCCGCCGTGGCCGAGGCCGTGCCGCGCATCCGCCGCCACGTCAGCACGCCGGTGGGGGTGGGTTTCGGCATCCGCGACGGTGCCACGGCGCGGGCGGTGGCCGACGTTTCGGACGCGGTCGTCATCGGCTCCAAGCTGGTCGAGCTGCTTGAACTTCAGTCGGTCGATAATGTCGCCTTGACTGGCGCGGCCTTCATCCGTGAAATTCGCGCGGCACTCGACAAGGACTGACACATGAGTTGGCTCGACAAACTGCTCCCGCCCAAGATCCAGCAAGGCGACCCCGCCGACAGGCGCACGGTGCCTGAAGGCCTGTGGATCAAGTGCCCGAGCTGCGAGACGGTGCTCTACAAGACCGACCTGGAGCAGAACATCAATGTCTGCCCCAAGTGCTCGCACCACCACCGCATCGGCGCCCGCGCGCGCCTGGACGCTTTCCTGGACGGTGAAGGCCGTTACGAGATCGGCCAGGAAGTGCTGCCGGTCGACGCGCTGAAGTTCAAGGACAGCAAGAAATACCCCGACCGCCTGAAGGAAGCGCTGGAGTCCACCGGCGAGACCGACGCGCTGGTCGTCATGGGCGGTGCCGTCATGAGCGTGCCCGTCGTGACCGCCTGCTTCGAGTTCGACTTCATGGGCGGTTCCATGGGCTCGGTGGTCGGCGAGCGCTTCGTGCGCGGCGTCGAGACCGCCATCGAGCAGAAGACGCCCTTCATCTGCTTCACCGCCACCGGTGGCGCGCGCATGCAGGAGGGGCTGCTGAGCCTGATGCAGATGGCCAAGACCAACGCGTCGCTGACGCGCCTGGCCAAGGCCAAGCTGCCCTATATCAGCGTGCTGACCGACCCGACCATGGGTGGCGTGTCCGCCAGCTTCGCCTTCGTCGGTGACATCGTCATCGCCGAGCCCAAGGCGCTGATCGGCTTTGCCGGCCCGCGGGTCATCGAGAACACCGTGCGCGAGAAGCTGCCCCCGGGCTTCCAGCGCGCCGAGTTCCTGCTTGAGAAGGGCGCCGTTGACATGATCACCGACCGCCGCCAGCTGCGCGAGACCATCGCCCGCCAGCTCGCCATGCTGCAGCGCCAGAGCGCGGACGCCGTCGCCTGAACGCCGTCCGCGAAAGTCCAAGCCAGGCCCCGTGCCTGGCTTTTGTTTTTGATGACCGCCATGACGCTTGAAGACTGGCTCGCCCACTGCGAGCGCCTGCACCCCAAGAGCATCGACATGACGCTGGACCGCGTTGCGACGGTGAAGCAGCGCTTGGGGCTCGCCTTTGACTGCCCGACCATCGTCGTTGCCGGCACCAACGGCAAGGGCTCGACCTGCGCCATGCTGGAGTCCATCGCTCTGCACGCCGGCTACCGGGTGGGCCTCTACATCAAGCCCCATCTCGTGCACTTCCAGGAGCGCTGCCGCGTCGGCGGTGCACCGGTGGCGGCCGAAACGCTGGAGCCGCATTTCGAAGCCGTCGAAGCCGCGCGCGGCGACATCACGCTGACCTATTTCGAGTTCACGACGCTGGCCATCATGCGGCGGCTGCAGCATGAGCCGCTGGATCTCGTCATCCTCGAAGTGGGCTTGGGTGGCCGGCTGGATGCCGTCAACGTCATCGACAGCGACTGCGCCGTCATCACCAGCATCGACCTCGACCACACCGAGTTCCTGGGCACCGACCGCGACAGCGTCGGCCGCGAGAAGGCCGGCATCATGCGCACCGGCCGGCCCGTCGTCGTCAGCGACCCCATGCCGCCGGCCTCGCTGGCGGAGCGGGCCATGGAGATCGGCGCCGACCTGCGCCAGCTCGGCCGCGACTTCACCTTCAGCGGCGACCGCACGCAATGGCAATGGGCCGGGCGCGCCAAGCGTTTCTCCGGCATGGCCTACCCGGCGCTGCGTGGTGTGAACCAGCTGCTGAATGCCTCGGGTGTGCTGGCGGCCTTCGAAGCGCTGCATGACCGCCTGCCCATCAGTGCCCAGGCCGTGCGTACCGGCCTGGCCCTGGTCGAACTGCCCGGCCGCTTCCAGGTGCTGGCCGGCCAGCCGGCCGTCGTGCTCGACGTGGCCCACAACCCCCACGCGGTGGCGGCGCTGGCGCAGAACCTCGACCAGATGGGCTTCTTCCCGCGCACCCACGCCGTCTTCGGCGCGATGGCGGACAAGGACCTGGCGGGCATGCTCGGCCGCATCGCGCCGCTGGTGGACGTCTGGCATTTCACCGACCTGGCCATTCCCCGCGCCGCCAAGGCTGAGCAGCTCCAGGCAGCCTTCCTCGCCGCCGGCCTGAAGACGCCGCCCGATGTGGCCACGCATACCTACGCCAACCCCCTCGACGCCCTGAACGCCGCGGCTGCCGGGGCGACCACGGCCGATAGAATCCTCGTCTTCGGTTCCTTCTACACCGTGGGCGGGGTGCTCCAGCAGGGCCTGCCACGCGTGACGGCCGGCGCTACGGCGCCCCAGCCTCCTACCCTCCACTGACGCCAGACGCCGCCAATGGGCCTGTTTTCCTTCCTCAAGCGCGATGACGCCGCCGCCGCGGCGGCGCCCAAGAAGTCGGCCAAGGCCGGCACCAAGGCCAGCGCGGCCGAAGACGTGCAGGTGCTGCGCATCCGCGCCCGCCGCCGCCTCATCGGCGCGGCCGTGCTGGTGGCCGCCGGCGTCGTCGGCTTCCCGCTGATCTTCGAGACCCAGCCACGGCCCATCCCCGTGGACCTGCCGATAGACATTCCGCGCAAGGAGACCGCGCCGCCGCTGACCGTGCCCACGCGCGAGCCGCTGACGCAGGCCGACAAGCCGATCGCGACCGAGGTGGCGCCAACGCCCGTCGCCAGCGCGCCGGCGCCCGTGCCGACCGAGACGCAGGTGGCCGAGAAGCCGGCTGCCGAGAAGCCGCCCGCCAGGGTTGCCGAGAAACCTGCTGAAAAGCCGGCGGACAAGCTCACCGACAAGCCCAAGCCCCGCGCCAACGATGGCGCCCGAGCCCAGGCACTGCTCGAGGGCAAGGAGGCCGCCCCGGCCAGCACGCCCGCTGCGGCGGCGCGCTTCATCGTCCAGGTGGGCGCCTATGGCGAGAACAAGACCGCGCAGGAAGTGCGTGCCAAGGTCGAGAAGCTTGGCCTCAAGACCTATGCCCAGGCCGTGGACACGGCCGACGGCCGCCGCGTGCGTGTGCGCCTCGGGCCTTTCGCGAGCCGCGACGAGGCCGAACGTGCGGCGTCCAAGCTCAAGGGCGCCGGCCTGCCCGGCGCCATCCTCACCCTCTGAAGGCTGTCACCATGGACGTCGCGCTGAGCTGGGTCGATCTCGCACTCGTCGGGGTGCTGGTGATCTCGATTGCGCTCGGCATCTGGCGCGGCCTCGTCTTCGAGGTCATGTCCCTGGCGGGTTGGGTCGTCGCCTATTTCGCGGCCTCGCCGCTGGCACCCGTCGTCGAAGACCTGCTGCCGGCGTCCTTCACCAGCCAGTTCAGTCCGGCTGCGCTGCATGTCGTCGCGCTGGCCATCGCTTTCTTCTTCGTGCTGCTGGTCTGGGGCCTGGCGTCGCGCCTCATCAAGATGCTGATCCACGCCACGCCGCTGTCGGTCATCGACCGCCTGGGCGGTGCCGGCTTCGGCGCGCTGCGCGGCGTCTTCATCGCGCTGCTGCTGGTGCTCATCATTGGCGCATCGCCGCTGGCCGAATCCTCCACCTGGCGGGCCTCGCGCGCCGCCCCGGTGCTGACCGGCGTGCTGCAGGACGCGGCGCCACTGCTGCCCGAACCCGTTGCCCGATTTATTTCCCGCTCGATGACCCCATCTGAAGCGGACGCTACTGACTAAGGACCCTCGCCATGTGCGGCATCGTCGGCGCTCTCGCTGCCTCTCCCGTCAACCAGCTCCTCTATGACGCGCTGCTGCTCTTGCAGCATCGCGGCCAGGACGCCGCCGGCATCGTCACCATGCAGGGCCAGAAGTGCTTCATGCACAAGGCGCGCGGCATGGTGCGCGACGTCTTCCGCACCCGCAATATGCGAGCCCTGCCGGGCACGATCGGCCTGGGCCAGGTGCGCTACCCGACGGCCGGCAATGCCTACAGCGAGGAAGAGGCCCAGCCCTTCTACGTGAACGCGCCCTTCGGCATCGTGCTTGTGCACAACGGCAACCTGACGAACGCGCTGTCGCTGAAGGACGAGCTCTTCGACATCGATCGCCGTCACATCAACACCGAGAGCGACACCGAGGTGCTGATCAATGTGCTGGCCCACGAGCTGGAGCTGGCCGCGCGCGACCTGCCGCTGACGCCCAAGGAGATCTTCAACGCCGTGCGCGCCGTGCAGAAGCGCATCAAGGGCAGCTATGCCGTCATCGCGCTGATCGCCGGCCAGGGCCTGCTGGCCTTCCGCGACCCCTTCGGCATCCGTCCGCTGTGCTTCGGCCGCTCGGCCAACGGCGAGTTCATGGTCGCCAGCGAAAGCGTGGCCCTCGAAGGCACCGGCCACCAGCTGGAGCGCGACCTGGCGCCCGGCGAGGCGCTGTTCGTCGACATGACCGGCAAGGTGCACAGCGAGCAGTGCAACGACAACCCGTCGCTGAACCCCTGCATGTTCGAGTTCGTCTACCTGGCCCGCCCGGACTCGGTCATGGATGGCATCTCGGTCTACCAGGCGCGCCTGAACATGGGCGAGACGCTGGCACAGCGCGTCATCTCCACGATGCCGCCCAATGAGATCGACGTCGTCATCCCGATCCCCGAGAGCAGCCGGCCTTCCGCCATGCAACTGGCCCACCGCATCGGCAAGCCCTATCGCGAGGGCTTCGTGAAGAACCGCTATGTCGGCCGCACCTTCATCATGCCGGGGCAGGGCGCGCGCAAGAAGAGCGTGCGCCAGAAGCTCAACGCCATCGGCGTCGAGTTCAAGGACCGCAATGTGCTGCTGGTGGACGATTCCATCGTGCGCGGCACCACGTCCAAGGAAATCGTCCAGATGGCCCGCGAGGCCGGTGCACGCAAGGTCTATCTCGCCTCTGCCGCGCCGCCGGTGCGCTATCCCAATGTCTACGGCATCGACATGCCGACCAAGGAAGAGCTCATCGCCCATGGCCGCAGCGTCGAGGAGATCCGCCAGTACATCGGCGCCGACGCGCTGATCTACCAGGACGTGGATGCGATGAAGCGTGTCGTCGCCGCGCTGCGGCCCGGCCTCGCCGGCTTCGAGGCGAGCTGCTTCGATGGCCACTATGTGACCGGCGACGTCAGCCTGGCCGACTTCGAAGCCATGCGCGAGCAGCGCACCAGCCAGTCCACCGAGGAAGAGGCCGACGCACGCGGCCGCCTGGCGCTGCAGGGCGGCGGCGAGGGTTGAGCGCATGAGTGAGGAGCGACGCCTGCCCGACGGCCTGCGCCCCGAGACGCTGGCTGTTCGCACATCGCTCGCGCCCAGCCAGCACGGCGAGAACTCGGAAGCGCTGTTCCTGACTACGGCCTACGTCCAGCCGGATGCCGAGACCTCGGCTCGCAAGTTCTCCAATTCCGAGGACTTCACCTACTCGCGCACCAGCAACCCGACCGTGCGCAGCCTGGAAGCCCGCCTGGCGGCCCTGGAAGGCACCGAGGGGGCCATCGCCACATCCACCGGCATGAGCGCCATCCTGCTGCTCGGCATGGGCGTGTTGAAGGCCGGCGACCATGTCGTCTGCTCGCGCTCGGTGTTTGGCTCGACGATCAACCTCTTCGCCAAGGAATTTGCCAAGTTCGGCGTCGAGACGAGTTTTGTCTCGCAGACCGATCTCGCCGAGTGGCGTACGGCCCTCAAGCCGACGACCCGGCTGCTCTTTGCCGAGACGCCGACCAACCCGCTGACCGAGGTCTGCGACATCCGCGCGCTGGCCGACATCGCCCATGGTGCCGGTGCCATCCTCGCCGTCGACAACACCTATTCGACGCCAGCCCTGCAGCGCCCGGCCGAGATGGGCGCCGACATCGTCATGCATTCGGCCACCAAGTACATGGACGGCCAGGGCCGCGTGATGGCCGGCGCCCTGTGCGGGCCGAACCGGCTGATCCGCGATGTCTTCGGCCCCATCCTGCGCACCGTGGGCATGACGCTGGCGCCGTTCAACGCCTGGGTCGTGCTCAAGGGCTTGGAGACGCTGTCCCTGCGCATGAAGGCCCAGAGCGAGCAGACCCTGGCTGTGGCGCGCTGGCTGGAGGCGCGTCCCGAGGTGGCACGCGTCCACTATCCGTCGCTGACGTCCCATCCTCAGCATGAGCTGGCCATGCGCCAGCAAAGCGGGCAGGGCGGGGCGGTGCTGTCCTTCGACCTGAAGGCCGGCTCGCCTGAAGCCGCGCGCGCCGCGGCCTTCCACGTCATCGACAGCACCCGCGTCGTGTCCATCGCCACCAACCTTGGCGACACCAAAACCATCATCACCCATCCCGCCACGACCTCGCACGGCCGCCTGACCGAAGACCAGCGCCAGGCCGCCGGCATCGGACAGAGCCTGATCCGCCTGGCTGTTGGCCTCGAACATGTCGACGACATCTGCGACGACCTGGCTCGGGGCCTTTCAACACTGAAAACCTGATGAGCTCCACTTTCGACAAGGTCCGCACGCGCATCGCGCCGTCGCCGACCGGTTTCCTGCACCTGGGCACGGCCCGCACGGCTCTCTACTCCTGGGCCTATGCCCGCCACCATGGCGGCGAGTTCGTGCTGCGCATCGAGGACACCGACGTCGCGCGTTCCACGCAGGACTCGGTGGAGCAGATCATCGCGGCGATGAACTGGCTGGGCCTTTCCTATGACGAGGGTCCGATCTACCAGATGCAACGCCTGGACCGCTACCAGGCCGTCATCGACCAACTGATTGCGGCAGGCTTGGCCTACCGCTGCTATGCGACGCCTGAAGAGCTGACCGAGATGCGCGAGGCCCAGAAGGCGCGCGGTGAGAAGACGCTCTACGACCGCCGCTGGCGCCCCGAGCCGGGCAAGACGCTGCCCACGCCGCCGGAGGGCGTGAAGCCGGTCGTGCGCTTCGCCAACCCGGTGGAAGGCGATGTGACCTGGGACGATGTCGTCAAAGGCCGGATCACGATCAACAACCGAGAGATCGACGACCTGATCATTGCCCGCACGGATGGCGTGCCGACCTACAACTTCGCCGTCGTCGTTGATGACTGGGACATGCGCATCAGCCACGTCTTCCGCGGCGACGAGCACGTCAACAACACGCCCTGGCAGATCAACATCTTCAATGCGCTGGGCGCACCGCTGCCGGCCTTCGGCCATCTGCCCATCATCCTCGGCGACGACGGCCTGAAGCTGTCCAAGCGCCGTGGCGCGGTCAGCGTGATGGACTACGCCGCCAACGGCTATCTGCCTGAGGGCATGCTGAACTACCTGGCCCGGCTGGGCTGGAGCCATGGCGACGACGAACTGTTCTCGGCCGAGCAGATGGTGAGCTGGTTCGATGGCTCGCACCTGTCCAAGAGCCCGGCTCAGTGGGACCCGGCCAAGCTGGATTGGGTCAACGGCCACTATGTGAAGCAGGTCGACGAGGCGCGGCTGGCCGGCCTGGTGGTCGAGCAATTGGCCGCCAAGGGCATCGCAGCGACGCCCGGCCAGATCCAGCCCAAGGTTGGCCTGTTCAAGGATCGCTGCGCGACGGTCGCTGCGCTGGCCGACTGGCTGGCGATGTACTTCGTGCCGGTCGCGCCGTCGGCAGAAGACCTCACGAGCCACATCACCGACGCCGTTCGCCCGGCGCTGGCGGCACTCGCCGAACGCCTGGCTGCGGTGACCGACTGGAGCAAGGCGAGCATTCAGCAGGCCTTGAAAGAAACTCTCGCCGCGACCGGCCTCAAGATGCCGCAACTCGCCGTACCCGTGCGCGTTCTCGTGTGCGGCCGCGCACAAACGCCGTCGCTGGACGCTGTGCTGGAGCACTTCGACAAGAAAAAAGTCCTCGAACGCTTGCAAGCGGCCTGATTTTCGTCATATACTCTTGGTCTCGCTTGAACAGCGCTGTTAACGAAGAAGCCGAAAGACGAAAGTTGATAGGCCAAATCGAAAACACGGGGGTATAGCTCAGCTGGGAGAGCGCTTGCATGGCATGCAAGAGGTCAGCGGTTCGATCCCGCTTACCTCCACCAAAAGTTTCGGCTTATTGGATGGCGCGCGGTTCAAGTTGCGAAGGATTAGTCCCCTTCGTCTAGAGGCCTAGGACACCACCCTTTCACGGTGATTACAGGGGTTCGAATCCCCTAGGGGACGCCAAGTTTGATGAGCTTGGATATTGTCGAAAGACGGTATCAAATTCATCCCACGCGGAGTGGTAGTTCAGTTGGTTAGAATACCGGCCTGTCACGCCGGGGGTCGCGGGTTCGAGCCCCGTCCACTCCGCCAAGGATTCCATCGGGTTCGCCCGATAAAAGAA
>NZ_JBFUFR010000077.1:0-11499 GCF_056403315.1 Roseateles sp. P2_H4
GCATCACGCAGGTCCAGCCACGGCTGTGGAGCATCAGCCCCGCCGCCGTGCCCGCTGGCGCCTTCACGCTGAAGCTCAACGGCGCGTCCTTCCCGACCAACGTGGCGGTGAAGGTCGGCGACCTGAATGCGACGGTCACCCGCGTGTCGGCGACGCAGCTGCTGGCCTCGGCAACGGCACCCAGCACCTGGCTGGGCAAGACGCAGCCGGTGCAGGTCTGGGCGACGGGCCTGGGCACCATCGGATCCGACGTCGTCAACCTGTCCATCTCCGCCTCGGCGCCCGCACCCACGCCGGCGCCCTCCCCCGCCCCTTCGCCCAGCCCTGCGCCGAGCCCGGCCCCCACACCCGCGCCAGCGCCCTCTCCTGCGCCTGCCCCTTCGCCGGTACCCGGCCCCGGCCAAGGCACGGCCAATCTGGCGGCCGCGCGCTTCCTGGAACAGGCCAGCTTCGGTCCCAACGCCGCCAGCGTCACCCGCGTGCAGAGCCTGGGCCAGGACGCCTGGCTGACCGAGCAGTTCGGCCTGGCCGAAACGACCGTGGCGACGCCATCGGATGGCACGACGTCGACCGTGGCGGCCCAGATGCTGAACCGGCTCACCGACGCCCCCGACCAGTTGCGCCAGCGCGTGGCCTATGCGCTGGCCCAGGTCATCGTCATCTCGGCCAACAAGAACATCTACGCCGAGGAGATCGCGCCGCATCTGCGCACGCTGAGCAAGAACGCCTTCGGCAACTACCGCACGCTGCTGGAGGAGGTGGCGCRCAGCCCGCAGATGGGCAAATACCTGGACCTGGCCAACAGCAACAAGCCGCTGGGCGGCTCGGCCGCCAACGAGAACTTCGCGCGCGAGCTGATGCAGCTCTTCACCATCGGCCTCGTCAAGCTGAATGCCGACGGCACGCCGCAGCTCGACCTGTCCGGCCGCACCATCCCGACCTATGACCAGTCGACCATCCAGCAGGTGGCGCTGGCGCTGACSGGCTGGACCTATGTCGGCAGCGGCACCAACAACTGGGAGAACTTCAGCGGCGCCATGGTGCTGCGCGAGGTCAACCACGACCAGCGCGCCAAGAGCTTCCTCGGCTGCAGCCTCGCGGCCAGCCAGGGCACCGATGCCGACCTGAAGGCGACGCTGGACTGCCTCTTCCAGCATCCCAACACGCCGCCCTTCGTCGCGCAGCGGCTGATCCGCCAGCTCGTCAAGAGCAACCCCAGCCCAGCCTATGTGCAGCGCGTCGCCACCGTGTTCACCAACAACGGCAGCGGCGTGCGCGGCGACCTGCGCGCCGTCGTGCGCGCCATCCTGCTCGACACCGAGGCCCGCAACGACACCGCCGGCACCAATGACGGCCGGCTGCGCGACCCGATGCAGCACATCGCGGCCACGCTGCGTGCGCTCAATGGTGGCTTCCAGCCCGGCAACAACCTCGGCTGGGAGATCGGCCGCACCGGCCAGACGCCGCTGACACCGCCCTCGGTCTTCGGCCACTACTCGCAGCTCTTCCGCCTGCCGCAAACAACGTTGAACGCGCCGGAGTTCCAGATCTACACGCCTACCGAGGCGACGCTGCGCGGCAACTTCCTGTGGGCGCTGCTGACCCAGCCGGGCAGCAACATGCGCGTCAATCTGCAGCCCTTCACCGCGGTGGCCAATGACACGACGGCGCTGATCAATGCGGTCGACCAGGCGCTGCTGTGGGGCCGCATGTCGACCGCCATGCGCCAGAGCCTCGCGAACGCGATCAATGCCCAGTCCGACGCCACCCAGCGCGCGCAGGTGGCGCTGTACCTGACGCTGCTGTCCGGCCAGCACGCCATCCAACATTGAGGAGGACGCCATGACCGCTCACCACACCACCCGCCGCGCGCTGCTGCGCGCCGCCTGCGCCCTCACCGCCGCACCGGCCCTGCCCAGCCTCGCGCAGACCACCGAGGACTACCGCGCCCTCGTCTGCATCTTCCTGGCCGGCGGCTGCGACGGCCACAACGTGCTGATCCCGCAGAGCCCGGCCGCCTATGCCGCCTACCGCAGCCTGCGCGGCGGCTTGGCCCTGCCCGACCAGTCCGCCAGCCTGCTGCCCATCACGACGACCGATGGCGTGGCCTATGCGCTGAACTCGGGCCTGCAGGCCGTCCACCCGCTTTGGGCCCAGGGCAAGCTGGGGGCAATAGCCAACGTCGGCCCGCTGCTGGCGCCGACGACGCGCGCCCAGATCACGGCCGGTACGGCGACGCTGCCCGCCAACCTGTTCTCCCACTCCGACCAGATGCAGCAGACCCAGGCCGGCAACGGCAGTGGCGGCGGCACGGGCTGGGGTGGGCGCACGGCGGACGCGCTGGTTGCGCGCAACGGCAGCTCGCGTTTCCCGGCCGCCGTCTCCATGGCCGGCGGCGCGCTGTTCGCCAACGGCGCCCAGGTCCCCAGCGCCAGCTTGGTGCCGGGCTTCAATCTCGACGTCAGCGGCATGAGCGCCTGGCCGGCCTCGGCCACCACGGCGCGCAGCCAGGCCTTGAACGAGATCCTGGCGCTGGACGGTGGCGTGCGCCTGATCCAGGCCGCCAACCAGGTGAGGCGCGATGCCCTCAGCCTCGGCGCCCTGCTGCGCAGCAGCGGCGCGGGCACGGTCGGCACCGTCTTTCCCGGCACCGACCTTGGCCGCCAGCTGCAACAGGTCGCCCGCGTCATCGCACTGCGCGGCAGCGTCGGCGTGAAGCGTCAGGTCTTCTTCGTGCAGCTCGGCGGTTTCGACACCCACAGCGGCCAGAGCTGGCAGCAGTTGGACCTGCTGCGCCAGCTCGGTGACGCGATGGGCGCCTTCTACAACGCCACCGTCGAGCTCGGCGTGTCTCAGATGGTCACCAGCTTCACGCAGAGCGAGTTCGGCCGCTCGCTGCAGCCCAGCGGCTCGGGCAGCGACCATGGCTGGGGCAACCATCACCTCATCCTGGGCGGCGCGGTCAAGGGCGGCCAGGTCTATGGCCGCTTCCCCTACCCGGCTCTGGGCGGTGCGGACGACTCCGGCAGCCGCGGGGCGCTGATCCCCTCCACCTCGCTGGAACAGTTCGGCGCGACACTTGCGCGCTGGTTCGGCGTCGACGCCGCCGGCCTCAACACGGCCTTCCCGGCGCTGGCCGCCTTCACGCCACAGGATTTGGGATTCATGGCCTGATGCCCGCGAGTCGCACCCAACTGCTGCCGCCCAGCCCGGCGCTGGCGCCTTACGTCCAGGCCATCGCCGTGCGGCGGCCCAGCCCGGAAGGGCCGGCATTGCCGGCGGTCCAATGCTTTCCCGCCAATGTGCAGGGCGCCCTCACCGTGCTGCACCGTGGTGATTGGGTCGACGCCGACTCCGGCCATTCGCTCGCCGATCTGGAGCTGGCCGGCCCCCGCCTCAGGCCCGCAAGGCGCGCCTATGCAAACGACCCGGCCATCACGACGGTGCTGCTGCACCCAGGCGTGCTGAGCTGGCTGTTCGACCTGCCGGCCGCGGAATGGGTGAATCGGCGCGGGCCGGCGGCCGAGGTCATTGGCTGGCCGACGGCCGAGGTGCTGCTGTCGCAGCTGCGCCGCGCCAGCAGCACGGCGGCCCAGGTCTGGATCATCGAGCAGCAGTTGCACTGCTGGGTGGAGAAGGCCCGGGCGCGCCACGCCTGGCAGCCGCCGCCGCGCGTGCCGACAGCGGCCTTGAGCGTGGGCGCCTGGGCCGACGTGGCCACGTCCAGCGCCAGACAGTTGCAGCGCCGTGTCGGCGACGCCCTGGGACTGTCGCCCAAGGCGCTGCTGCGCATCGAGCGCCTGAACGAAGGCCTGCGCCGACTCGCCGACGGCGAAGCACTGGCCGACGTGGCGGCGCAATGCGGCTTCAGCCACGCGGCTCACATGGTGCGTGAGTTCCGCGCGCTGACCGGCCTGAGCCCCGCCGGCGTGCGCCGCGACCTGACCCGCCACGAGGGCCTGCCCTGGCGCCTGGGCGAGGCCCTCACTTCAGCCTAGGGCCGCCCCGCTGCGGCGGCGCCTTGAAAGCGCTTACATTCCGGCCGACTCTGACGAGGAGACTCGATGAAGACGGCCCTCCTGTACGCCACCGGCCTGCTGGCCTTGTTGCCTCTCGCAGCCCTGGCCGAGCCGGCAATGCCGCCGGTCTCGGCCGCTGCAGCCGATGCCGTGCCCTGGAAGCCAGCGGCCGTCATCGCGCTGGCCGAGAAGGCGGGCCGCTGGCAGCTGAAGGCGCTGGAGCGCGGCGAGCACCCGCGCTCCGTCGAGTCCATGCCCGACCCCAGGGGCTGGGAACAGGGCGCCCTCTTCGTCGGCCTCGTGGCGCTGGCCGACCACAGCAAGCAGCCGGAGTTCGCCGATGCCATCCTGCAGCGCGGCAAGGACAACGGCTGGCAGCCCGGCAGCCGCCCCTATCACGCCGACGACCACACCATCGGCGCGGCCTATCTGTGGGCGGCGCGCCATGGCACCGGTGCCGCGGCCATCGCGCCGCTGCGCGAGCGCTTCGACCAGATCCTGGCGAGCCCGAGCAGCGTCGACCTGCACTTCGTCGAAATGCCGGACCGCAGCGTGCCGGCGGTGGACCGCTGGTCCTGGTGCGATGCCCTCTTCATGGCGCCACCCGTCTGGCTCGAGCTGGCCAAAGCAACGGGCGAGGTGAAGTACGCCGACTTCGCCAAGCAGGAGTTCTGGGCGACGACGGCGCTGCTCTACGACAAGGAGGAGCAGCTCTACTTCCGCGACAGCCGCTTCTTCGACCGCCGCGACATCAACGGCCGCAAGGTCTTCTGGTCGCGCGGCGACGGCTGGGTCTTCGCCGGCCTGGCGCGGATGCTGGAGCAACTGCCCAGGAACGACCCCGATCGTGGCCGCATCACCGCCATCTTCAAGGACATGGCGGTGAAGCTGAAGGCCATCCAGAAGCCCGATGGATTCTGGGCGCCGTCACTGCTGGGAGATCCCGAGACGGCGCTGCCCGAGTCGAGCGGCACGGGCTTCTACACCTACGGCTTCGCATGGGGCATCAAGGCCGGGCTGCTGGACCGCAAGACCTACGAGCCCGTGGTGCGCAAAGGCTGGGCGGCGCTGACGCGGGCTGTGCACGCCGACGGCAAGGTCGGCTATGTGCAACCGGTCGGGGACAGGCCGGAAGCCGTCGAATACGACGACACCCAGCACTACGGCGTCGGCGCCTTCCTGCTGGCCGCCACGGCGGTGGCCGACCTGAACCTGGCGCCGGTCACGCCACCGAAAGCGTCGACGAAGTAGCGCCCGCTCAGGCCCTCACGCAGTCCACGTAGTAGCGGCCGCGACCCGTTTCCTCGTCCACCTCGTGCACGAGGCCGTGCACGTCGGTCGCGAAGCCCGGGAACTTGGCATTGAAGCTGCGCGTGAACTTCAGGTAGTCGACGATCTTCTTGTTGAAGCGCTCGCCCGGGACCAGCAGCGGGATGCCGGGCGGGTAAGGCGTCAGCAGCGAGGTGGTGATGCGGCCTTCGAGTTCGTCGATGCCGACGCGCTCGGTACGGCGCTGCGCGATGTGCGCGTAGGCGTCGCTCGGCGTCATGGCCGGCTGCAGGTTGGACAGATACATGTCCGTCGTCAGGCGGGCGATGTCGCCCTCGGCGTAGGCCTGGTGGATGCTCTGGCAGAGGTCGCGCAGGCCCATGCGCTCGTACTTCGGGAACTGCGCGACGAACTCCGGCAGGATGCGCCACAGCGGCGCATTCTTGTCGTAGTCGTCCTTGAACTGCTGCAGCGCCGTCAGCAGCGTGTTCCAGCGGCCCTTGGTGATGCCGATGGTGAACATGATGAAGAAGGAATACAGCCCGGTCTTCTCCACCACGACACCATGCTCGACGAGGAACTTGGTGACCACCGAGGCCGGGATACCCGTGGCGGCGAAGCGCCCTTCCATGTCCAGCCCGGGCGTGATGATGGTGGACTTGATCGGGTCCAGCATGTTGAAGCCTTCGGCCAATGCGCCGAAGCCATGCCAGTCCTCGTCGGCATGCAGCATCCAGTCGGCCGACACGGGGTGGCTGCCCTGGTCGTCCTGCGCACGCAGGAAGTCGGGGCCCCAGACCTTGAACCACCAATCGTCGCCGTAGTCGCCCTCGACCTTGCGCATCGCGCGGCGGAAGTCCAGCGACTCCCTGATGCTCTCCTCCACCAGCGCTGTGCCGCCCGGGGGCTCCATCATGGCCGCAGCCACGTCGCAGCTCGCAATGATGGAGTACTGCGGGCTGGTGCTGGTGTGCATCAGATAGGCCTCGTTGAAGAGGTGCTTGTCGAGCTTGACGCTCTGCGAGTCCTGCACGAGCACCTGCGAGGCCTGCGAGATGCCGGCCAGCAGCTTGTGCGTGGACTGGGTCGCGTAGACCATGGCCTCCTTGGGGCGCGGACGGTTCTTGCCCATCGCGTGGAACTGGCCGTAGAAGTCGTGGAAAGCCGCGTGCGGCAGCCAGGCTTCGTCGAAGTGCAGCGTCGGGATGTAGCCGTCGAGCTTCTTCTTGATGGTCTCGGTGTTGTAGAGCACGCCGTCATAGGTGCTCTGCGTCAGCGTGACGATGGAAGGCCTGACGGTCTCGGGGTCGACGTGCGCCAGCAGCGGGTTGGCCGCGATCTTGGCGCGAATGGCCTCGGGGCTGAACTCGCTCTCGGGGATGGGACCGATGATGCCGTAGTGGTTGCGCGTCGGCGTCATGAAGACGGGGATGGCGCCGCACATGATGATGGCGTGCAGATTGCTCTTGTGGCAGTTGCGGTCGATGACGACCACATCGCCCGGCGCCACCGTGTGGTGCCAGACCATCTTGTTGGACGTGCTGGTGCCGTTGGTGACGAAGAAGCAGTGGTCGGCATTGAAGATGCGCGCGGCATTCTTCTCGCTGGCGGCAACCGGGCCGGTGTGGTCGAGCAGCTGGCCAAGTTCCTCGACGGCATTGCAGACGTCGGCGCGCAGCATGTTCTCGCCGAAGAACTGGTGGAACATCTGGCCCACCGGGCTCTTCAGGAAAGCCACGCCGCCGGAGTGGCCGGGGCAGTGCCAGGAGTAGGAGCCATCCTGCGCGTAGTCCATCAACGCCTTGAAGAACGGCGGCGCCAGCCCGTCCAGATAGCTCTTGGCCTCGCGGATGATGTGGCGAGCCACGAACTCCGGCGTGTCCTCGAACATGTGGATGAAGCCATGCAGCTCACGCAGCACGTCGTTGGGCAAGTGCTGGCTGGTGCGCGTCTCGCCGTAGACGTAGATCGGGATGTCCGGGTTGCGGTTGCGGATCTCCTGGATGAACTTGCGCAGGTTCAGCACCACGGGGTCCATCTCCGGGCCGGCGGTGAACTCCTCGTCGTCGATGGACAGGATGAAGGCCGAGGCGCGGCTTTGCTGCTGGGCGAACTGCGACAGGTCGCCATAGCTCGTCACGCCCAGGACGTCCATGCCCTCCTTCTGGATGGCCTCGGCCAGCGCGCGGATGCCCAGGCCCGAGGTGTTCTCGGAGCGGTAGTCCTCGTCGATGATGACGACGGGAAAGTGAAAACGGATCATCGGCAGCCTCCAGCGGGCGGGCATCAAAAAACGAAGCGGCGAAGTGTAGGGCCGCAGCGTGTCCCGGCCATGTCGTACGGGGTCTAAACTGGGTCGACACCACAGCCTTGGGAGGCGAGATGGATTGGAACTGGGCCACTGTCTGGTGGATCGCGGCCGGCGCGCTGGTCGCCGCCGAACTGGCGACCGGGAGCTTCTATCTGCTGATGCTGGCCGTGGGCGCCGCTGCGGGTGCCGTCGCGGCTCATCTCGGCTTGGGGCTGGCGGGGCAAATGCTGGCCTCGGCCGTCATCGGCGGCGTGGGGGTTTTCGCGTTGCATCGGCAGCGTGCCAAGGCGCCCAAAGCGGCGCCGGCATCCAGCAACCCGGATGTCAACCTCGACATCGGCCAGACCGTGCAGGTGGACACCTGGTCCAACGATGGCCTGGCCCAGGTGAAATACCGCGGCGCCGCCTGGCAAGCCCGCTTCATCGGCAGCGCGCCGGCCCAGAGCGGCAGACACGTGATCCGCGCCGTCGAAGGCAGTTGCCTGCTGCTGGATCGCTGAGCACCCTTCCCTGTTCGCAACCGCCCCGAGAGGCTCCATGGAAATCGCACTCGTCATCCTCGTCATCGCCGCCATCTTCGTCGTCCGCTCGATCAAGGTCGTGCCCCAGCAGCACGCCTGGGTCGTCGAGCGCCTCGGCAAATACCACGCAACGTTGACGCCGGGGCTGAACTTCCTCGTGCCCTTTGTCGACCGCCTGGCCTACAAGCACTCGCTGAAGGAGATTCCGCTGGACGTGCCCAGCCAGGTCTGCATCACGAGGGACAACACCCAGCTGACCGTCGACGGCATCCTCTATTTCCAGGTCACCGACCCGATGCGCGCCAGCTATGGCGCCAGCAACTACGTCATCGCGATCACGCAGCTGGCCCAGACCACGCTGCGCTCGGTCATCGGCCGCATGGAGCTGGATCGCACCTTCGAGGAACGTGCCGTCATCAACACCTCGGTCGTCGAAGCCCTGGACGAAGCGGCGTTGAACTGGGGCGTCAAGGTGCTGCGCTACGAGATCAAGGACCTGACGCCGCCGCCGGCCATCCTGCATTCCATGCAGGCCCAGATCACCGCGGAGCGCGAGAAGCGCGCACTGATCGCCGCGTCGGAAGGCCGGCGCCAGGAGCAGATCAATATCGCCACGGGCGAGCGCGAGGCGGCCATTGCGCGCTCAGAAGGCGAGAAACAGCGCGAGATCAATCAGGCCCAAGGTCAAGCCTCAGCCATCACGGCAGTGGCCGACGCCACGTCCGACGCCATCCGCAAGATCGCAGCAGCCATCCAGCAACCCGGTGGCGACCAGGCCGTGCAGCTGAAGGTCGCCGAGAAAGCCGTCGAGGCCTACGCACAGCTCGCGCAGAAGAACAACACGATGATCGTGCCGGGCAATATGACGGAAGTCGCTGGCCTGATCGGCACCGCGATGGCGCTGCTCAAGGGCGGCGCGCGGCCGTAAAAACAAAAAAGCCCGCGAGGGCCCTGAGTCAGGGCGGTCGCGGGCGCAAGACGTTCGGGGGGCGCCGAACGAAAGCGATGGAGGTGTCGCTTTTCCTAAGAACTCTTCAAAAGCGCTCAGCTGCCCGTGATGGGGAAACCGAACAGTTCCGCGACAACTTCCCAGAAAGAAAACTGTTCCATTTGCACCATCCGTCAAGCAGCGTTGAGATGGCGCGCAGTGTGTAGGACAGCTCGAAAACGGTGAACTACAAACCCTGGTAGGGGGCCGCTGGTCTGGTCAGATGATTCCCAGCTCCATGGCCTTCAAGACGGCCTGATGCTTGGTCGACACGTCGAGCGACTTGAACAGTTGCTTCATGTGGTAGTTGACCGTGTTCTCGCTGATGCCAAGCAGGCTTCCAACGACCCATGCACTCTTGCCTTCCATGGTCAGCTTCAGAATTTCGAGCTGGCGCGATGGGAGCCCAAGCGGCGTCGATCTCTTCGGCGCCCACAAACGACCCGCGGCGTCCTGCGCATGGACGGCGAGCAACTGAAGGTCCGCAATCATCCGGTTCAGCTTGATCGGATCCTTGGGCAAGGGATCCTCGCGATCGACCCCGAGCAACAAGCGGCGATAGCCAGGCATCTGGACGCCGACGGCGACACCGGTTCGATAGCCGAAAGGCGCGTACATCTCCCACAACTCGCCTGCACCGGCCTCGGCATAGAACGCCTGGTCGTAGATCAGCGGCTTGGTCAGATTCATCAAGCGCTGATGCACAGGGTCGCGCCGGGCGTAGCTGTTGTCCTTTTGGATCTCCAAAAACGCCTCAGGCGTATTGCCCACGGCGTGATATTCCGTCTTGGCACCTGGACCGCGTTGTTCAACGACCAGTAGACCGACGACCAGACCGAAATCCAGGTCGTTCGCGAAGTCGATCAGGCCCTGTCGAAAGGACGTGAGATCTTCCGCTTGACTGACTTGTTCGTACCGCTGGAGGTTCATGCGCTACTAGGGTTGGTAGGAGCACAGCGGCGTCGACGAACGCAAACTGCAAGCCATCCAAATGACGGGGAGATCCGAATGCAGATGGCAGCTTGGCAACTGATGGCCTGCGATACGGTCGTTAAGACTGTAAACGAGTTTGAAAAGGTGACTCACGACCTACGCCAAATCGGGAGCAGCGTGCAAGTGCACGATGCACGTTCCGGGCTGCGTTGTGGTCAGGAAGTCTGGGCCGCGCTTGCCGACGGCGAAGCGATCCAGATCGCCTGGGAATGGACCGAGATCCAGCCCGACGTCGTGGCGCTGTTCGACCCGATGAACATCCTGTGCAACGTCGCGCTGATCGATGGCCATGGGCACGAGCTCGCACGCGCGCGCCGTATGCTGCACCTCAACAACGTCGTGCATCAACTCGATTGGCGCGGCGCGCTGGATTGGCGCACCGCCAACTGACTGAACGTTTCCCTCCAGGGGTCTGCAATAGGTTATGATGGCAGGCTTGCAGGAGAGGTGGATGAGCGGTTTAAGTCGCACGCCTGGAAAGCGTGTGTGGGCTAATACCCACCGCGGGTTCGAATCCCGCCCTCTCCGCCAAGCATGATCGGGCCCTCAGGGGCCCTTTTTGCTTTTCGGGCCTGGCGATTGATCGACGTTCGGTCGCAGTTCAGCCCCCTGAAAACGCAGTTCGTCGCGCCGCACTGGCCCACCGCCCAACCTTGTTCAACACTTCAGTCTGCGCCTTGCCAACTGCAAGGCTGGAGTCGGAGATGCCAACAGTGAAAAAGGGATGGTTGTGCTTGAGCCTCGCCCTCGGGATGCTCGCCACAGGCCTGCCGGCCGAGGCCAGCGAGGTCGTGAAGCTCGCCCGCCTGGTGGTCAGCGGCAAGCGCAGTCCCGTTGAAACGCCGCGAACCGCCCCGGCCGAACAGCGCCCTGCGCCAACCAGCCCCCAGGCTCATGGCAACGGTGGAAATGACGACGCCGGCACTGCCCCGGCGCCCGCACGCGGCCTGGTTTCCTGAACCCCCAAATGGAAATGCGCCGAAACCTCACGGTTTCGGCGCATTATTATTTTTGGCGGAGTGGACGGGGCTCGAACCCGCGACCCCCGGCGTGACAGGCCGGTATTCTAACCAACTGAACTACCACTCCGCGTGGTGATGCATTTTCGAATATCTCTCGATATTCTCAAGCCACATCAAACTTGCCCGTCTTGCGACAGGATTGCCAATCCCATCTTGCGATGGAATTGCCAATAACTTGGCGTCCCCTAGGGGATTCGAACCCCTGTAATCACCGTGAAAGGGTGGTGTCCTAGGCCTCTAGACGAAGGGGACTCAATCTTTCAAATCCAAACTGCGTGCCACCTGAATATCCCTGGAGATATTGGTGGAGGTAAGCGGGATCGAACCGCTGACCTCTTGCATGCCATGCAAGCGCTCTCCCAGCTGAGCTATACCC
>NZ_JBFUFR010000078.1:0-9155 GCF_056403315.1 Roseateles sp. P2_H4
CACTTCGGGCGCCTCGATGAGACGGTCATAGGCCACCACCGGCACCTTGCGCGCCTTGGCCTTGTTCAGCGCGGGAACGATGGCGTCCTTGTCCATGGCCAGGATGATGAGCACCTTGGCGCCCTTGGCCAACAGCGACTCGACGTCGCCGAGCTGCTTCTCGGGTGAGCCGCCGGCGTCGGCGCTCACATAGCTCGCACCCAGGCGAGCCAGTTCGGCCTTGATCGCGGCCTCGTCGGTCTTCCAGCGTTCTTCCTGGAAATTGGACCAGCTCACGCCGACCACCGGGCCGGCAGCCAACGCTGTCATCGAGGCCAGGGAACCCATCACCAGCGTCGCCGCTGCCCACATCTGCTGTTTGCGCATCTTGTCTCCAACGCCCGTTCTGTCCGGGCCGCGGATTCTAGGAACGCTGACAACAAAAAAGCGACCCTCTCGGGTCGCCTTTCATCGGCTTGAAACCGCTTTGTTTCAGTGCGCTTACTTCGCGGAAGCCATGGCGGAGGCGCGGCGCACGACGGGCGCCGGGAAATCACCCAGTTCGCGGGCGGCGTTCTCGCCGTGGTCGGCAGCCTGGGCGGCGGCGATCTTCTCGTCGACGCGCACTTCGGTCGCCTTGACGGTCAGCACGGCCTGGCGGGGCAGCTTGACGGTGGCGACGGCGGCAGCCTTGGCGCTGGCGGGGGTCGTCACTTCGACGCCCTTTTCGCCCTGGATAGCGGCCAGTTCACCGCTGTTGCGGGCTGCGACCAGATCGGCAATGACTTGCTCGCGGGTCAGCGGGGCGGTTTGGGCGGATGCGGCACCAGCGGCGATCAGCAGCGTGGCGGCGATGACGGTAGACAGCTTGCTCATGACGAGCTCCTTCAGTGACTGCAGGAAGGTCCTGCTTCGGGGTCATTCGGACATCGCGACCGCGGTGTCCATGGCCTGAACTGTAGGGAGCCGGTCTTGGTAGAAATACTAGGCTGGCGGGAAGTGACTATTCATTCAACACAAACAGTCATCCCTAGTTCGTCATCGTTTCGCCACATCCAATCAACGGTGTTCGAAGTTCGGCGCGCGCTTGGCCAGGAAGGCTTCCATGCCTTCGCGCTGGTCGTGGCTGCCGAACAGCGCGTGGAAATAGCGGCGCTCCACGGCCACGCCGTCCGTCAGCGGGCCCTGGTAGGCGAGGTTGACGAGCTCCTTGATCAGCATGACCGAGGGGCCGCTGAAGCCATTGATGGTCTCGGCCGCGGCCAGGGCCTCTTCCAGCAGCTTGTCGGCCGGCACGATGCGCGACACCAGACCTGCGCTCTCGGCCTCTGCGGCGCCCATCATGCGGGCCGTCAGCAGCATGTCCATGGCCTTGCTCTTGCCCACGGCGCGCGGCAGGCGCTGGGTGCCGCCGGCGCCGGGCACGATGCCGAGCTTGATCTCGGGCTGGCCGAACTTGGCCGAGTCGGCCGCGATGATGAAGTCGCACATCATGGCGAGCTCGCAGCCGCCACCCAGCGCAAAGCCGGCCACCGCCGCGATGACGGGCTTGCGCACCTGCAGGATGGTTTCCCAGTTCTTCGAGATCAGGCCGCTCTTGAAGGCACTCGCGAAGGTGTGCGGCAGCATGGTCGGGATGTCGGCACCGGCCGCGAAGGCGCGCTCCGAGCCGGTCAGCACGATGCAGCCGATGGCGTCATCGGCGTCAAAGGCCAGCAGGGCTTCGCCCATCTCGTCCATCAACTGGTCGTTCAGCGCATTCAGCGCCTTGGGGCGGTTCAGCGTGATCAGGCCGGTCTTGCGCGGGCCTTCGCCATGGACGGCGGTGATGATGCATTCGTAGGTCATTGGCTGAGTCTCCTGGGGATGCCGTTGCTGGATTCTGGCGCGGCCTGCAGCGGCGCGCTCTTGAGCATGAGGTCGATATAGGTGTCGGCGTCCTGGCGGATGACCAGACGCACCGGCAGGTATTGCAGGGTCGGCGCCAGCCAGACTTCGGCGCTCAGGTCGCCGCCATTGGGCGTGCGGGTGGGCTTGAGATGCCAGCTGGCCAGCGGGCCCATCGGCGTGTCCAGCATTTCCTCGCCCACCACCTCGTACGGCCAAGCGTACTGGCGGCGTGGCAGCACCAGCGGGAACTGCACCACGCGCCCGGCCTGCAAGGCCTCGCGGCCCGTCAGGAAGAGCCAGGTCAGCTGGACGAACTGGCTGGCGGCGTCCTGCCCCCCACGCGGCGCAGGCTCGCGTGCACCGTTCGCCAGTTGCACTTCGGTGCCCAGGAAGAACACGCTGGCGCGGCGGGCGTCGCTGAGGATGACCTTGGTTTCTTCGTCATAGCGCTGCGGTGCGATGCCCTCGGGCGTCAGCTGGCCCTGGCTGCTCATGCGCCGCGTGATCAGCGGCGCGAAGCTCGGGCCGACGCCGACGTCGAGATGGATCTGATAGTCCCGTCCCTTGCGCAGCCATTCGACCTGGGCCTGGCCGCTGACCGGGCCGCGGTAATTGCCGGTCAGCACATAGCTGAGCCGCGTGGACAGCGGCCACTCGGGACCGGGCTCATCATCGGCAGTTGCCGAAGCTGCCTGGCTGACGGAAGCGGGCAGTTCGGGCGCCGACGCCGCGGCGACGAGCGGCTCGGGTGGCTGTGGGGCCGATGCAGCGGGCGGCTCGGGCGCTGAGGCGGCCTCGGCAGGCAACGCCGCGCGTGCTGCCGTCACCGGGGCGGGTGGCCTGGGCGGTCGCGGCGCCGGTGCACGCAGGGCCGGCGGCGGCTGCAACTGCATCTCGCGCACCAGGGCCACCTGCATGCGCGGCGGCATGGGCGGCGGCCCGTCATGGACCCAGCCGTCATGGATGCGCTGCACCTCCTGGCCAAGCAGCAGATGCAAGCCCAGCACGGCCAGCACCAGCAGGGCCGGTGGCCGCCACTTCTTCATGACCGCTTCAGGCGCCGAGCCAGCGTCGACGCGCGGCGTGAGGACCGTCGGCCAGCGACAGGGCAACCGACGCCGACCGGGGCGCAGGCAGCGCGACCTCGAGCTCGAGCAGGCGCTGGTCCCGGCTGACGAGCAGGCGCAACTGCGTCTCGCCGCTGCCGAGCAAGGCCAGGGCATCGTCGAGCCGACGCAGGCGCCAGCCATTGCAGCCGAGGATCTCGTCGCGCGCGTTGACACCCGCGGCCTCCGCCGCACCGCCGGCGAGCACATGCGTCACACCGATGCCGGTGAGCGCGGCCTCGCGCACGCGCAAGCCCAGGCGTTGGGCGACGCTGGCCCGCCCCTCGTCACGCCAGGCGATGCCATGGTCCTGGAGCAGCTCGCGCAGGGGCAGCTCGCCTTGTCCATGCACCCAGCCGTGCAACTGGGCCGCGACTTCGTCGCCGGCAAGGGCACGCACCGCGCCGAGGATGTCGGCCTCGCTGATCGGGCCGCCGCCACTGGCCGTCCACAGCTGCGCCATCAAGGCATCCAGGCTGGACTTGTGGGCCCGCAGGCTCAGGTCCAGGCAGAGCGCCACCAGCGCGCCCTGGGCGTAGTAGTTGCTCGTCGCGTTGACGCTGTTCTCGTCGGGGCGGTAGTACTTGGTCCAGGCCTCGAAGCTGGCCTGGGCGAGCGGCTGCACGCGCCGGCCGGGCGAGGCCAGCACGCCATTGACGCTCGCCGCCAGCAGCTTCAGATAACGTGGCGCGTCGACCAGGCCGGCACGGCACAGCATCAGCTCGTCGTAGTAGCTCGTGAAGCCCTCGAAGAACCACAGCAGCTCGGTGTAGTTCTCGCGCTGATAGTCAAAGCTGGCGAACTCGGCTGGGCGCAGCCGCTTGACGTTCCAGGCATGGAAGTACTCATGGCTGAACAAGCCGAGCAGGCGCGCGTAGTTGTCGCTGGGTGCGCTGCTTTCCGCGGCGGTGGGCAGTTCGCGTCGCGCGCAGATGAGAGCCGTGCTGGCGCAGTGCTCCAGGCCGCCGTGGCCGTCGTCCAGGGCCCACAGCAGGAAGCTGTAGCGCTCGAACGGCGCGCCGCCCCAGAACCCGATCTGGGCCTCGCAGATGCGCTGCACATCGGCCAGCAGGCGCTCGCCGTCGAAGCTCGGCCATGCGCCGGCGACGACGACGCGGTGTGGCACGCCGGCCGCGGTGAATTCGCCCTGCCAGTGCGGGCCGATCTCGAAGGGATGGTCGATCAGTTCGTCGTAACTGCCGGCTTCCCATGCTTCATGGCCAGCGCGCATCTCGGTCGCGACATGCCAGTCCTCGGGCACAGCGGCCAGCTCCAGGCGATGCGTCTCTGCCTCGCGGCCATGGACGCGCAGGCACAGGCTGCTGGCGTTGAAGAAGGCGCGTGCGCTGTCCAGCCAGGCGGTGCGCACCGAGGCGTCGAAGGCGTAGACCTCGTAGCTCAGGGTCAATGCCTTGGCCCGGGCCTGGCCGCTGCAGCGCACCAGCCAGCTCGCTTTGTCCACCTGTTCGACCGGCAGTTCACGGCTGCCCTGGTGGGCCTTCAGCCCGCTCAGGTGCTTGGCGAACTCCCGCACCAGATAGCTGCCGGGGATCCACACCGGCAGGCTGAAACGCTGCTCGGCCGCCGGACTGGGAAGGGTCAGCGTGACGCGATAGCGATGGGCCGCGATATCGGCCAGTTCGATCCGGTAGCTGGGCCCGCGCATCAGCTGCCCGCGGCGGCGAGAAAGCAGCTCAGTGACGCAACGGCGGTGAGCCGGAAGCGCAGGGTCAGCCAGTCGGCCGCGCCGAAATGTGGGTAGACGCGTCTATCGACAAGGTAGCAGGCAATCAGCACGCCCCCATGCAGGGCCAGCCCCGCGTACGGTGGCATCAACACGCCCAGCCAGCCCAGCAGCGCCGCGCTGACACCCCAGACCAGCGGCTGGCGCCCGATCAGACCACGGGTGAAGGACAGGCCCCAGTGGATGCCGCCGAGAAAGGCGATGATGAGGCCGGCATAGGCCGACAGGCCGAGGCTGACAAAGGTGTGCTGGTCGAGGTCGCGGTCGCCGATCAGCCAGATCAGCGCGCAGCCGAGCACAAAGGGAATGAGCCCGGCATAGCCCAGGCGATGCGCGAGCTCGCGGTGTGCAGCGCTCATCGAGGTCAGGACTTGCTGGCCGGCGCGGCCAGGGCTTGCAGGCGTTTCTCCAGCTCCACGGGGCTGACGGCACCCGGGATGCGGTTGCCGTCTTCCAGCAGGATGGCGGGCGTACCGTTGACGTGGATCTTGCGGGAGAGCGCCAGATTGCGCTCGATGGCGGCGTCATCGCAGGACGCCGCCGGCTTGGCCGGCTGCTCGCCCTTGAGCATCCAGCCAAGCCAGGCATTCGCGTTGTCTTTGGCGCACCAGATCGCGCGCGTCTTCTCCGGCGAGTCGCCACCGAGGATGGGAATGAGGAAGGTGTAGACGGTCACGTCCTTCAGCTCCTGCAGGCCCTTCTCGAAGCGCTTGCAATAGCCGCAGTTCGGGTCGGCGAAGACGGCGATGCGGCGCTTGCCGTTGCCACTCTTCCACATCACCGCGTCCTTGAAAGGCAAGCTGGCGAAGTCGATCCGGTTGAGCTGGGTGACGCGCTCCTCGGTCAGGTTCTTCTTGGCCTTCAGGTCGAAGAGTTCGCCCTCGATGAGGAAGCTGCCCGTGGGGTCGGTGTAGCGAACCTCGTTGCCGATGCGGATCTCCCACAAGCCCGGCATGGGCGCGGGACGCACCTCGTCGACCTTGGGGGCATTGGGCATGCGTTCGGCGATGGCCTTGCGGATGGCGGCCTCATTGGCCAGGGAGGGCAGGCTGGCGATGACGAGCAGGCCGGCCAGAAGGCTGAGGACAGAAGGGCGCACGATGAGGAGTCGGTTGAGGTTCAGAGCCCGAGAGCGCGCTGGGTCAGCCAGCGCTTGACGGGGGTGAGTTGGTTGAGCGCATCCAGACCGCGGTTTCGCAGGCCCTGGACGGCGGGGGAGGAGTTGGCGAAAAGGCGTTGCAGCACGTCGGTCAGTTCGCCCATCGCGAGCGTCGGCGCGAGGCGCTCGCGAGCGTAGCGGCGCAGCAGGCGCTCGTCGCCGAGGGGGCGCCAGGATTCGCGCTCACCAAGGACATGGGCGAGCGCAGCGACGTCGGCCAGGCCCAGGTTCAGGCCCTGGCCAGCCAGCGGGTGAACGACGTGTGCCGCATCGCCGAGCAGCACCCACCCCGGGCCGCTGACGGCATCCGCGCGGGCGAGGGCCAGCGGCCAGCTCGAACGCTCGCTGCCCAAGCTCAATTCCCCTGCGGCACCGCCGGTGGCGGCATTGAGCTCACGTTCGAATTCGGCCGGCGTCGCGGCTTGCAGCTGCTCGGCCCGCGCCTCGGCGCAGGACCAGACAAGCCCGTAGGACGCACCGGGCGTCGGCTTCTCGAAAGGCAGCAGGGCCAGCACTTCGCCGCCAGGTTGAAACCACTGCCGTGCAACGCCCTGGTGCGCAAGGCTGGCACTCAGGCGCGCGGCCAGCGCGCGGTGGCCATAGGGCCTGGGCTTGAAGTCGACGCCAAGCGCTGCGCGAGCGGCGGATTCGCGGCCCTCACACAGCGCGGTCAATGCGGCCGGCGTGTTGTCGGGCACGTTGCGTACGTGAGGCGAAAACCGCAACGCCGTCGCGAGCTGGGCATCCAAGGCGGCAGCGTCCACGATGACGGCCAGTTCGCGCAAGCCCTGCTGCCAGGCCGAAAAGCTCAGCCGCCCGGCGGGCTGGTCGGCCACGGTATCGCCGCTGACGATCATGTCGTAGACGGGGCTGACGGCATCGGCCGGCAGGCTGTCCCAGACCTTCAGCTCGCTCAGCAACGCAACCGAGGCGGCATTGAGCGCGTAGGTCCGGACGTCATCCGGGCGGGGCGTCTCCGGCGCGCCGGTCATGCCGACGGCGAGCCCCTGAGAAGCCAGGCTGAGCGCCAGGCTGCTGCCGACCGCGCCACGCCCTCTGACCAACACGTCCACACTTTGCATCGGCCAATTGTAGGCAGGGGGTATGACCGCACCGGAGCCGGGGGCTGGGGCGGGAACGCGGGCAACGCCGGCCGATTAAAATGCGCGTTTTGGCGCCGGCTTGCCGCCGGCCGCCCTCCCCAACGGAAAGTTCTCGCCATGAGCCTCAAATGCGGCATCGTGGGTCTGCCCAATGTCGGCAAGTCCACGCTCTTCAACGCCCTGACCAAAGCCGGCATCGCCGCCGAGAACTACCCCTTCTGCACGATCGAGCCCAACGTCGGCATCGTGGAGCTGCCTGACCCGCGCCTGGCTGCCCTGGCCGAGATCGTCAAGCCCGAACGCGTCATGCCGGCCGTCGTCGAATTCGTCGACATTGCCGGCCTCGTCGCCGGCGCCAGCAAGGGTGAAGGCCTGGGCAACCAGTTCCTGTCCCACATCCGCGAGACGGACGCCATCGTCAACGTCGTGCGTTGCTTCGAGGATCCGAACGTCATCCACGTCAACGGCAAGGTCGATCCGATCTCCGACATCGAGGTGATCCAGACCGAGCTCTGCCTGGCCGACCTTGGCACCGTCGAGAAGAGCCTGCACCGCTACAACAAGGTCGCTCGCGCCGGCGACAAGGAAGCCATCGCGCTGGTCAAGGTGCTGGAGAAATGCCAGGCGGCCCTGGATCAGGCCAAGCCGGTGCGCACCATCGACTTCAGCAAGGAAGAGCTGGTCATCCTGAAGCCGCTGTGCCTGATCACGGCCAAGCCGGCCATGTTCGTCGGCAACGTCTCGGAAGACGGTTTCGAGAACAACCCCTTCCTCGAGCGCCTGCAGGAATATGCAGCGGCCCAGAACGGCCCCGTGGTTGCGATCTGCGCGAAGACCGAATCCGAACTGTCCGAGATGGAAGACGAGGATCGCGCCATGTTCCTGGCCGAGATGGGCCAGGACGAGCCGGGGCTGAACCGGCTGATCCGCGCCGCCTTCAAGTTGCTGGGCTTGCAGACCTATTTCACTGCCGGCGTGAAGGAAGTGCGCGCCTGGACCATCCACATCGGCGACACYGGCCCCCAGGCGGCGGCGGTCATTCACACCGACTTCGAACGCGGCTACATCCGCGCCCAGACCATCGCCTATGACGACTTCATCAAGCATCGCGGCGAGCAGGGCGCCAAGGATGCGGGAAAGATGCGCGCGGAAGGCAAGGAATACGTCGTCAAGGATGGCGACGTGCTGCATTTCTTGTTCAACGTCTGAGCGTCAGTAGCCGACGGAACGGGGCCAGCTTGATGCTGGCCCTTTTTTTTGCAGCTCAGCGGCTGGCGGGCCATCGGCGAACCACCTCGTGATGCCCCAATCCCTTATGGCTGCAGAGAAGCGCGAAGCCATCAGCAGTCCAACGCAACGGTTCATCCAATGACGTCATCGGCAGGTGATGCTCCCCATCATAGAAAAGCGTCATGTGGGGTGCTGGCGGCGTTTTGCACTTGACTCCTCGACCCCGGAGCGCTGCAGTCAAATCCTGCCGGAGTTGAGCGACTCTCTGCGTCGTATCCGCCGAACAGGTCAAGACGCAGGCGTTGCTGGGCTGGAAGCTGACAAGGCCTTCATGCGCGATCGGAGTCAGCCTGCTCGTCACACCATCACACGCAGCTTCGATCGCGTTCAGCGCCTCACCGGAGTAGCCGCCCGTGAATTTTCCGAGTTCCAACAACGTGACATGCCACAGCGATGGTCGGCGCAGTTTGGATGTCGGCGCTCGATAGCGCAGTTGAAGCAGTTCAGCTGCAGCAGAAAGCGACGCATGCTGACCTGCGATGTCGGGGCGCAGCGCCAGAAACAGCTCGTATTCGCTCGCCGGCTTGCGGCCCTTGGGCGTCGTCGGCTCCCAAGGGGGTCTGGCGTCATCGAAACCGAGCAAATCAAGTTGATCAGACATGATGAGGGTCAGCCTCCCACCCTATTTCGTTGTCCCCAAAGACAAAACCCCTCGCAGCCTGAGCTGGAGGGGTTTTGAGGGGTAAATAGCCTGACGATGACCTACTTTCACACGGGAATCCGCACTATCATCGGCGCTGGCTCGTTTCACTGTCCTGTTCGGGATGGGAAGGAGTGGGACCAAGTCGCTATGGTCGTCAGGCTTGACTGGTTGGTTCGTTGACGGGAGTCAACAAACCCAATTCGTAGAGTCAGCAGAGGACTAGTTTCCTAGTTTGTCTGCA
>NZ_JBFUFR010000079.1:0-7778 GCF_056403315.1 Roseateles sp. P2_H4
CAGCAGGGACAGCAACTGCGCCCCAACCAGGGCCGCAGCCGCCAGCCAGCCGGATGCCCAGGCGGCCAGCTGCGCCAGCGCCATCACCACCTGCTGCGCGACGCGCGCCTGCGCGATTGCTGCGAAGCGGCCATGGCGGTTGTTCCACAGCGCCAGGGCCTGCTGCAGGCCCGACAGGGCCACCGCGGCGGCCAGCGGCAGTGCGTAGCCCTGCAGCCAACTGGCCTGCGACCAGCGCCCGCCCACCGTCCCGCTCGGCAACGCGGCCAGTCCCCAGGCCAGCATCGCTGTGGCCAGGCCGGCGACGAGACTCAAACCCAGGGCCAGGGCCAGCAGCAGGCCGGCATCGGCGCGCCGCCGCGGCAGCGGGATGGCGTATTCGTAGCGCGCATTGGCGATGGTGGCGAGACTGGCCGCGATGGCGGCAAACCAGGCCCATTGGCCCAGCGCCTCGGCACCGAAGACGCGCGTCAGCAGCGGCGCCATCGCCATCGGCAAGGCCTGGCTGATGGCCGAGGCTGCAGCCAGTTGCGCAAAACGCTGGCGCAGGCTCATGCGGACAGCCGCGCCTGCAGCGCCCTGGCCTGGCGTTCAGCCAGCCGGGCATGCAGGCCAAGCGGCAGGTTGGCGACGCAATTCGCCGTCGCCTCGCCGACCGGGCAATCACCTTCTCGGTAGCCGGGGCGACGGCTGCCGCGCGGATGCACGACGTCGTCGAACCAGACCCCGACTTCCATCCCCTCCTCGGCCAGGGCTGCCGTCAGGGCGTCGCGGTCCAGGCCGGCGGGCAGGCGCAGCGGGTAACGCAGCAGCACGTCGCCCGCCCCACGCGCCGGGCGCAGGGCTGCCGGCAGCAGCGCGTCATAGGCCTCCACCTGAGCGCGCCGGGCAGCCCAGATCTCGGCCGCGCGCCGCGCCTGGCGCTCACCCAGGGCCGCCGACCAGGGATGCAGGCCCAGCCGGTAGTCGGGCTGCGCTTCGCCCTGCAGCTCGGCCGCTGGCGTGCCGGCCACCACGCCCAGGCGCCGCGACGGCCCACGCAGCAGCCGCTTGAGCCCGGCGAGCAGGGGTGCAGGCAAGGCCTGCACGAGGCGATGCCAGGCCAGCGTCAGGGCCTGCCTGGCGACGGCGGCGGCTGGCGGGCGATGCCGCATGGGCGGTTGCCAGTTCGCGGCGGCCTCGTTGACAAGCAGAGCGCCGCCCAGGCCCGTGGACAGCGGCTTGGAGTATTCGAAGCTGAAGAAGGCCGCATGGCCCAGCGTGCCGACGACGCGGCCGGAGGCGTCGCGGCTGCCCCAGGCGTGGGCGGCGTCCTCGACGAAGGTGACGCCAGGAAAGCGCTCGCGCAGGGCGGGGATGCCGTTCAGGCTGAGGCCAAAGTTGTGCGGCAGCAGCACCAGCCGCGTCGCCGGCCCGATGGCGGCAGCGATGGCCGCGGCGCTCGGGTTGAAGCCGCCGGCCTCGATGTCCACATAGCGCATCGTGAGCCCGAGATGCTCGAAGACATTGGGCACGACGGCGCAGGTGTAGCCCGGCAGCAGCACCTCGGCGCCCGCGGGCAGGCCCAGGCTGTCCACATAGGCATGCAGGGCCGCCCGGCCGCTGCCGAACAGGTGAACGCGACTCGCGTCCACGCCGAGCGACGCCGCGAAGCGCGCGCGGAATTCCTCCAGGCAGGCCTTGCCGCGGAGCAGCCAGCGGAGTGTCGCCAACGGGAAATCGAGCCAGCGCAGTGCCGTCGCGGCGTGGGCCTTCATGCCGGGGCCGCGCCAAGCGGTCGCAAGGGCCGCGCCGGGCAGCCGCCGTAGACCCAGCCCGAAGCGAGGTGCCCACTGACCACGGCATGCGCGGCGACGACGACATGGTCCTCGATGACCGCGCCGGGCAGCACCGTGACGCGGGCGCCGATGAAGACGTTGGAGCCGATGCGCACCGGCGCGCGGCGGTACTGGCTGCGGAACAGGCCTTGCGGTCCCGTGTCGTTGGACTCGCAGAACAGCATCAGCCCGGGGCCGATGGCGACGTCGTTGCCGATGTCCAGCGCCTGGCCGCCGACGAGGACATAGGCACCGGGCGCGAGGTGGCTGTCCCGGCCGATCTGGAAGCTGCCCGTGCCGGTGGCGAGGATCTGCACGCCACGGTAGAGCACGCTGCGCTCGCCCAGGCTGCTGCGCGCGCCGAAGCGCAGGCGCACGCCCCCATGCACGGCCGCACCGGCGCCCGCGGCCAGGCCGCGCAGCCGCCAGGCCAGGGCGCGCAGGCGGGCGGCGGCGGCTTCGAGGCGGTAGGGCCAGAGCGCCATCAACGCGGCTCCTGCTTCGCGTGGCGGCACGGCGGGCGGGCGGAAGCAGAGGCGGTTCGCGGCATGGCTGACGGGGTGGGCGGGGGGGCCATCGGCACCGCGTCACGAGAGGTGAGCGGGCCGGGCATGAGGACCGATTCTAAAATCGCGGATTCACCCTAGGCCCGCAATGACTCAAGCACCTCCCACCCCGCCCACCGACGACAACCAACTGATCGCCGAGCGCCGCGGCAAACTGGCCGCGCTGCGGGCTGCCACGGCGGTGCCTTTCCCGAACGATTTCAAGCCCCAGCACCGCGCGGTGCCGCTGCAGACCCAGTACGGCGAGATGCCCAACGAGGAGCTCGAGCCGCAGGCCGTCAAGGTCAGCGTGGCCGGCCGCATGATGCTCAAGCGCATGATGGGCAAGGCGAGCTTCTGCACGCTGCAGGACGCCACCGGCCGCATCCAGCTGCGCGTGACCATCGACAACGTCGGCCCCGAGGTCTATGACGCCTTCAAGCATTGGGACCTGGGCGACATCCTGGGCGCCGAAGGCACGCTGATGCGCACCAAGACGGGCGAGCTGTCCGTCGCCGTGACGACGCTGCGCCTGCTGACCAAGAGCCTGCGCCCGCTGCCGGACAAGTTCCACGGCATGACCGACCAGGAGCAGAAGTACCGCCAGCGCTATGTCGACCTGATCACCGATGAGGACGCCCGCAAGCGCTTCACGGCGCGCTCCAAGGCCGTGTCGGCCATCCGCAGCTTCATGGTGGATCACGGCTTCCTGGAGGTCGAGACGCCCATGCTCCACCCCATCCCGGGCGGCGCGAACGCCAAGCCCTTCAAGACCCACCACAACGCGCTGGACCAGGAGATGTTCCTGCGCATTGCGCCGGAGCTCTACCTGAAGCGGCTGGTGGTGGGCGGCTTCGAGCGCGTGTTCGAGATCAACCGCAACTTCCGCAACGAAGGCATCTCGGTCCGGCACAACCCCGAGTTCACGATGATGGAGTTCTATGCGGCCTACTGGACGCATCACGACCAGATGGACTTCACCGAGGCCGTGCTGCGCCATGCAGCCGTTGCCGCCACCGGCAGCGCCGCGCTGACCTACGCCGGCAAGCCCGTGGCGCTGGACAAGCCGTTTGCGCGCGTGTCCGTACGGGACTCGCTGATCCAGTTCGCCGGGCTGACCGAAGCCGAGGCTGGCGATGCCGAGGTGCTGCGCGCCAGGATCAAGGCTGCTGGTGAAGACGCGCCCGCCCGCTGGAGCCTGGCCGAGCTGCAATTCGGCCTGTTCGAGGCGGTCGTGGAAGAGAAGCTCTGGGAGCCGACCTTCATCATCGACTACCCCGTCGAGGTCTCGCCGCTGGCCCGGGCGTCGGACGCAAATCCGCAGATCACCGAACGCTTCGAGCTCTTCATCACCGGCCGCGAATACGCCAACGGCTTCTCGGAGCTGAACGACGCCGAGGACCAGGCCGCGCGCTTCCACGCCCAGGTGGCCAACAAGGACGCCGGCGACGAGGAGGCGATGTTCTTCGACGCCGACTTCATCCGCGCGCTGGAATACGGCATGCCTCCGACCGGCGGCTGCGGCATCGGCATCGACCGGCTGATGATGCTGATCACGGATTCGCCGTCGATCCGCGACGTCATCTTGTTCCCCGCACTGCGCCGCGAGGCCTGACGCTCAGCGCTTTTCGAGCGCCTTGATCCGGGCCCACAGCTGGGCCTTGGACAGGGTCGTCATCTGCATCGCCCCCATGCAGGCATCCAGCCGATGGGGGCGTTCCCGCAAGTCCTGCACGGCGCTGTCCAGGCTGCTCTCGACACTGTCGCCATAGGCCGTCGCGGCCTTGGCGATGGCCGCGCGCAGCAGGGGCTTGGCAGGCCGCATCATGGCGAGGTCGATGAGGTCGCGGCTGAAGACGCCGTCGTCGCGCCAGCGGTCGGCCAGGGCCAACAGCTTGCCCGCGGCGAGGTCCAGCGGCGTCAACCCCAGCACACCAGCAATGGCGTCGGCCGGGCCGGGCGGATCGAAAGCGATGCGGGCTTCCAGCGCGATCTCGAACTTGATCGCCACGCCGGCTTCACGCACCAGCGTGCGCAAGCCGTACTGGTGGGCGCGCAGCTCACGCACCGGCGCCAGTTCGGCACCTGCCCGAACGAGGGCGCCAAGGCCTGCCGGGCCGGTCAGCAACTGGCGCAGCTTGCGATAGCCGGCGAGGTCGGACACGAGAAAGTCGATGTCTACCGACTCGCGGTACTCGCCATAACGCAGCGCCATGGCGGTGCCTCCGCCAAACCAGCACGCGTGAGCGGCCAGCACGTCKGCATCCAGCGCGGCGAGCACGGCCGCGATGCGGCGGTGGTGCTCGCGCTCAAACAAGCAGCCGCCCTCCCCCCAGCTCGTCGACCAGCGCCTGGATCAGCCGCCGCTCCTGCGGCTCCAGGCCCTCGCGGTCGAGGTGGCGCCAGTTGCGCTCGTAGAGGTCGAGGGCCTGCGTGGGGCTCAGTTCGGTCACGCCCGGCAGTTGCCAGGCCAGTTGCTTGAGCGCGGGGTAGGCCTCCAGACGCACCACGGCCGGCAGCGCCGACGCGAATGGCACTTCGGGCTCGCGCACCTGCAGGCTCAGCCCCACAGCCGACATCGCGCTCAGGTAAGCGCCCATCGTCACCGAAGGCTCGCCGCGCTCCACGCGGTGCAGCGTCACGCGCGACATGCCCGCCGCCTCGGCAGCGTCGGTCGCCGTCACCTTCTGCCGCTCGCGTTGGGCGCGAATGCGCTCGCCCAGCGCTTGCAGCTGGGTGGCGACGTTGGGCGGAACGGGCGGCGCTTTGGCAGGCATATGTTTCTCATTCTAGTCATAACTAGAATTTTGAACAGAATGAGAAACAACTAAGCCACTGCAACCGCGGGCGCCTTCCCCGCAATGATCATCGCCAGCACCTCGTCCTCGTTGACGTCAGCGGTGCGGCAGACGCCCACCAGCCGGCCGTTCTTCATGACGGCCAGGCGGTTCGACAGCGCGAACACATCCGGCATGTCGTGGGTGACGAGCAGGATGCCCACGCCCTCGGCGCTCAGCCGGCGGATCAGGTCATGGACCATCGCCGTCTCGGCCGGGCCCAGCGCCGCGCAGGGCTCATCCATGATCAGCACGCGGGCCTTGAACTGCAGCGCCCGGGCGATCGCCACGACCTGGCGCTGGCCGCCCGACAAGGACACCACCGGGTCGGCGATGTTCTTGAAGTTGGGGTTCAGCCGCGCGAACAGCGGCACGGCGGCGGCGCGCATGGCGGCGTCGTCGAGCAGGCCGAAGCGCGTGCGCAGTTCGCGGCCGAGGAAGAGGTTGGCGACCGAGTCGAGGTTGTCGGCCAGCGCCAGCTTCTGGTGGATGGTTTCGATGCCGGCGGCGCGTGAATCGGCCGGGCTCGCGAACTTCACCGCCGCGCCGTTCAGCAGCAGTTCGCCGCCGTCGAAAGGCAGTGCGCCCGCGATCATCTGCATCAGCGTGGACTTGCCGGCGCCGTTGTGGCCCAGCACGGCCAGCACTTCGCCGGGTGCCAGGCTCAGGGAGATGCCGTCGACCGCATGCACGCCGCCAAAGGATTTGCGCGCCTCGCGCACTTCAAGCAGGGTCGTCATTTCTGCACCACGCGATCGAAGACAACAGCGGCCACCAGCACCTGGCCGAGCACGACCATGCGCCAGCCTATGGTCACGTCGGTCAGCAGCAGGCCGCTGTCGATGCTCTGGATGATGAGGGCGCCGAGCACGGTGCCGCCCACGCTGCCGCTGCCGCCGGCGAGGCTTACACCGCCGATGACGGCCGCCGCGATGACGGTCAGCTCCATGCCGGTGCCCATCGAATTCGTGCCCGCATTCAGGCGCGCCATCGCGACCACGGCCGCCAGCGCCACCAAGGCGGCCAGCAGCAGGTTCAACTGGATCATCACGCGCCGTACCGGGATGCCGGCCAGGCGCGCGGCATCAGGGTTGCCGCCGATGGCGTAGACGTAGCGGCCGAAGCGCGTGTGCTTGGCCACAAAGCCCAGCACGAGCACGACCGCCACCCAGATGACGAGCGGCAGTGGCAGGCCCTGGCCCTGCTCCTGGCCTTCGAGGCGGTAGGCGTTGAACACGGCCACGGTGCCGAACACCGCCACCGCGGCGAGGCCGGCCTTGAACAGCTCATGGCGGGCATTGGCCGGCACGCCGCCGGCACGCAACTGCGCGCGGCGCTGCACCAGCTGCCACCCCCAGAACAGCGCGACCAGGCCAATGCCCAGCAACCAGCTGCCGCGCTCGCCCAGCGAGCCGTCCAGGCCGCCGCCCAGCGCCAGCAGCCAGGGCTCGGTGACGGGTTGCGTCTTGCCGTCGGCCACCAGGAAAGCCACGCCGCGCAGCGACACCAGGCCGCCCAGCGTCACGACGAAGGACGGGATGCCGATGACGGCCGACAGCCAGCCCTGGAACAGGCCCACCGCCAGCGCCAGCCCCAGGCCGGCGAACAGCGACGCGATGACCGACCAGCCCTGGGTGTACTGCAGCCAGGCCATCAGCACGCCCACGGCGCCGAGCAGCGAGCCCACGGCGAGGTCGATCTGCCGCGCGACGATGATCAGCGCCATGCCGCTGGCGACGATGCCGACGACCGCCGTCTGCTGCGCAATGTTGTAGAGGTTCTCGGCCGTCAGGAAGCTGCCGGTGAGCACGTGAAAGCCGATGGCGATGGCCACCAGCACGGCCGCCATGACGGCGAGCCGCTGGGTCTGGGCGCTCATCCGGCCTCCTATTTGCAGGCCGCCGGCGCCTTGGCCGCGTCGACACCCTTGCAGGCCACCGCCTTGCTGATCCAGCCGGCGCTGATGACCTCGCCCAGGTTGGCCTGCGTGATGGCCACCGGCGCGAGGAACTTGGCTTGCAGGCTGACCTTGCGTTCGCCGCCCGCCCAGGCTGCGGCGCCCGGCACCGCCTGGCCAGCGGCCAGTTGCACGGCGGCAGAAGCGGCTTCCCTGCCCAGAGCGCGCGAGTCCTTCCAGACCGACACCGTCTGCGTGCCCAGCGCGACGCGGTTCAGCGCGGCGTGGTCGGCGTCCTGGCCGCTGACCGGCACGCCCTTGATGCCACGACCCGCCAGCGCCGCGATGGCGCCGCCGGCCGTGCCGTCGTTGCTGGCCACGACCGCGTCGACGCCGCCCTTCAGGCGCGTCAGGATCTGCTCCATGTTCTTCTGCGCCACTTCGGGCTTCCAGCCGTCGGTGTATTCCTCGGCGACGATCTTCACGTCGCCCTTCTTGACCGCATCGGCCAGCGCATCCTGCTGGCCGGCGCGCAGGAAGTCGGCGTTCGGGTCGCTGGGCGAGCCCTTGATCATCACGTAGCGTCCATGCGGCTTCACCGCCAGCACGGCCTTGGCTTGCAGGCGGCCGACCTCGCGGTTGTCGAAGGTCAGGTAGAACACTTCGGGCGCCTCGATGAGAC
>NZ_JBFUFR010000080.1:0-6005 GCF_056403315.1 Roseateles sp. P2_H4
GCCAGGCCGTGGCATCGCGGCTGGCTTGCAGGCTGGCCAGGCCGGCGGGGCTGGCCAGCAACACCGGCAGGCCGACGCGCCAGGCCTGCAGGGCCGGGCGCATGGCGGCGGCGGCTTGGGGCGCAGTGGCCGCCTCGCGCAGGCGCTCGAGCAGCGCCTGCGCCCAGGCGGGTGCGGGTTCCGGTGCGGCGTCGGGCTGATCGAGGGCAGTCTCCTGTTCGCCCGGGGTTTCATCGCCGGCGTCGTCGAACAGCAGGCGCCATTCCTTGGCGTCCTGCACGCGCCAGCGCAGCTCCGGCCCGTTCTGCAGGCTCAGCGGCTGCATGAGGACGGGCGCCATGGGCAGCACGGCCGATGCGGCGTCGGCGAGTTGCAGGGCGGCCACCGGCGGTTCGGCGGGCCGCGCGGCCGACGTGCTCAACAGCGCAGAGGGCGCCGCGACCTGCTGGGGCAGTTCGGGTGTTGGTTCGGCTTCGACGGCGGGCTGGGCCTCGGCCTCGTTCGCGCTGGCCTGCAGCCAGGCCTGCCAGGTTTCGGCCGGCGTCAGGGCCTGGATGGCGGTGATGCTGCTCATCGTTCGATCTCGTCAATGGGGCGGAAGCGCTCGCCCGTGCGTGCCGTGTCGCGCAGACGCAGCTTGAGGACGTCATGCCCGGCGTCGCGCAGGCGCTTGTCCAGGTCGCTCAACTGCTGGCGGGCCTGGGCCTGAACGACCTGCGGCACGCGCAGCTCCAGGTTCAGCGGTGCCATCGGCTGCACCTGCTCGACATGCAGCTGCCAGGCGGGCCCATGCAGCGCGGGCAGCTCGACCTGCCAGCTGCGCGCCGCCGGCGCCGCTGCGGCGTCGGGCTCGGCGAGCTGGCGAATCGCCTCGATGCGCGTCGCCGTGGGCGCGTCCGAGACGCTGCGCACTGCCGTCGTCTCGGGCGCCGCATCGCCCGCCCTCGCGGCAGGCAGCGGCAAGGGCGGCTGCGCTTCGGTCGGCTCCTGCTCGCGCAGCCGCAGATAGGCGCTGCGCCAGTCCGGCGCGCCGGCATCGGGGTGCGACTCCGGTGGCGGGGCTGGCTCGGAGGTCGCCATGGCGTGCCGTGCTCGCAGCGGCATCGCCACCAGGGGGAGAAGGAGGGGCAGCAGCTTCACGACGGTCTCAGTGCCGGGGCCGGCAGGCGTCTTCGGTTTCAAGCTCCGCCTGCCGCTCGCGGGTTTGCCGGGTCTGGCGGCGCTGGTCCTTCAGCGTCGCATCCACGGCGTCCTCGCGCGCCTGGGCGCGAGCGAGATCGGCGCGGCGCTGGCGCACTTCCGCCTGGGCCTGCTCCAGCGTCTCGCGTTCGTCGAGCAGGGCGTATTCATCGCGCTCCAGCCGCTCGGCCAGCACCTCGCCATGGACCTGGACTTGATGCACCCAGCGCGGCATGTCGGCACTGCCCGGGCCACCCCAGTGCAGGACCAGCTCGGCGATCAGCGCACGGCCCTGTTGGATGCGCAGCTCGCGATCCTGGACCGCAGCCAAGGCTTGGCGCTCCCCGGCCTGCGCCAAGGCCAGCGCCAGGCGCGCGCGCTGCACGCGCAACTGGCGCAGCCGCAGCCACTGGCGGGCGTCGGTGTCGGACAGCAAATTCACGACACGATCTCCCGCAGATGCTGGAGGCCGCCTTCCCAGTCGCTGGGCTCGTGGGTGGCCTGCTGCAGCAGGGCCTTGATCTGCGGCATGCGTTCGATGGCCTGGTCGGCCAGCGGGTCGCTGCCGGCCTGGTACTCGCCCACGCGCAGCAGGAACTCGACCTCCTTGTGCCGCGCCATCAGTGCCCGCAGATGAGCGGCGTCGCGCTGCTGCTCGCGGCCGGTCACGCGCGTGAAAACTCGGCTGGCGCTGGCCAGCACGTCGATGGCGGGGTAGTGCTGGCCTTCAGCCAGCGCGCGTGACAGCACCAGGTGGCCGTCGAGGATGGAGCGCACTTCTTCCGCCACCGGGTCGTTGCCGTCCTCGTCCTCGGCCAGCACCGTGTAGAAGGCGGTGATGGAGCCGTGGGCGTCGTTGCCGGCGCGCTCGAACAGCCGCGGCAGCTCGGCGAACACCGACGGCGGATAGCCGCGCCGCACGGCCGGCTCGTTGGCCGCCAGGCCGATCTCGCGCAGGCCGCGCGCGAAGCGCGTCACCGAATCCATCATCAGCACGACGCGCGCGCCCTGGGCCCGGAAGCCCTCGGCGATGGCCGTGGCCGCATAGGCGGCGCGCACGCGCTCCAGCGCCGGCCGGTCCGACGTGGAGACGACGACGACGGAGCGGGCCAGGCCCTCGGCGCCGAGGCTGTCCTCCAGGAACTCGCGCACCTCGCGGCCGCGTTCGCCGATCAGGCCGATGACGTTGACCTCGGCCCGCGTGCTGCGCGCCAGCATGCCCAGCAGCGTGGACTTGCCGCCGCCGGCCATCGCGAAGATGCCGACGCGCTGGCCTTCGCCGACCGTCAGCAGGGTGTCGATGGCGCGCACGCCGCACACCAGCGGCGCGTGCACCGGCCGGCGCTGCAGCGGCGACGGCGCGTCGCGATACAGCGGCACGCGGGGCAGGTGGCCGAGCGGCGGGCCGCCGTCCAGCGGCTGACCGAAGGCGTCGATGACACGGCCGAGCAGGCCCGGCCCGCTCGGTAGTTGCGCGGCCTCGTGCAGCACCTCGACGGCGGCGCCCACGGGCAGGCCCTGCAGCGAGCCCAGCGGCGCGAGCACGGCCTCGTGGCCCTGGAAGCCGATGACCTCGGCCAGCAGGCCGTCGTCCTGCGGCCGCGAGGGGTCGAAGACACGGCAACTCTGGCCGACGCGGGCCTGCACCCCGGTGGCGCGCATCAGCGTGCCGCCGGCCTGCACGACGCGACCCAGCGTGGCCACGGTGCGGGTGCGCTGCAGGCTGCGGCGCAGTGTGTCCGTCTCGGCGTCCAGGCTCAGCGTCATGGCCGCAATCCCCAGGCGCGGGCGAGGCGCTCGACTTGCGTCGTCAAGCCGGCGTCGGCCGTGCCGAATTCGGTGACGAGGCGGCAGTCCGTCTCGGCCAGGTCGGCATCGACCACGATCTCTGCGCCGGCCAGGCCGGCTTTGTCATCCGGGTCGATGGCGCGTAGCGCTTCACGCAGACCGGCCAGCTGGCTGGGGTGCACCTGCAGCCGCCAGGTGCGGGCCGGCAGCAGCTCGCGCGCCGCCTGGACGGCCAGGCGCGCAAGGCGCTCGTCGTGGGGCACTTGGCCGAGCAACTTCTGGAAGACCTCCAGCGCCAGGCCTGCCACCTCGCGCTGCAAGCGGTGGCGTTCGTCTTCATGGGTGCGTGTGAGACGGGTGAGCGCGTGACCCAACTCGGCGCGGGACTGATCCTTCGCCTCGGCCAGCCCCTGGCTCAGCCCTTCGACGCGGGCGCGCTCGCAGGCCTCGTCGACGCGGATCTCTTCCTCGACGAACAGCGCGCGCAGGTCGGCCAGCAATTGCTGCGCATCCTGCAAGGCCGGCACCTCGGCGGCGCGCAGAACGCGGCGGTCCGACGCGATGCCCAGCTTGGCCTGCGGGTCTCGGTGCCAGAGCATGAAGCTGTTGTTCATGTGGTGACCTGTGACTGCAAGCTCAACGTTTCACGCAGCACGGCCAGCGCCGTGGCCTGGGGCATGACCCAGGCGGCGACCGGCCCGAGCCGGCGGCTGGCGGCGTGGCGCAGGGAGCCGTGCGGCAGGCCGGCCAGCAGCACGGCCGCACCGGCCTCGGTGAACTGCCGGCTCAAGGTCTCCGGCGTCGATACCTCGGGCCAGTCGCTCAGGCCGGCAGGCAGGCCCGCCGGCAGCGGCGGCCAGGCCTCGGCGCTGCGCAAGGCCCGCCACCAGGGCACGCCCAGCGCGGCGCGCGCAAGCTCGCGCAGCGGCCCGGCAATCCACAGGCGCAGCGCCGGCGCCGCCAGCACGGAGCCGCAGCGCCGCGCCAGCACCAGCAGCTCGTCGCGCTCCAGCGCCAGCCAGGCGGGCGCCGCGTCGAGCTGGGCCCAGGTCAGCGTGCGTGCCTCGGCCGGTGCGTCCTCGAGCAGGCGTCTTGCGACGTGGGCGCGCAGTTGGCGTTCAGTCATGGCCGCCCCCTTCGAGTGCGAGCTGGGCGGTGGCGCGGCGGCGGCGCCAGCCCAGCCAGCCCGCCGTGCCCAGGCTGGCCGTGCCCAGCGCGATGGCCAGCACCAGCGGCACGCTCGCCTGGGTCTCGGCCAGCGGCGGCGCAACGGGCGTGGGCTCGGCCGCGAAGGCGACGACCGAGACGCTTTCATAGGGCAGGCCTTCGACGCTGTTGACGACGAGGGCGCGCACCTTGGGCAGCAGGGTGTCGATATTGAGACCGGGACGGTGCTTGAGCATCACCGAGGCCGACGAGGGCTGGACCTTGTCGGACAGCGGATGGCGCTCCGGCACCACCAGCGTCACGCGGGCCTGCAGCACGCCGTCGATGCTGGTCAGCGTGTGCGACAGCTCCTGCGACAGCGCGTGCATGAGGCGGGCGCGCTCCTCGACGGGCGTGGACACGAAGCCCTCGCGCTTGAAGACCTTGCCCAGGCTGTCGTAGTCCTCGCGCGGCAGGCCCTGGGCTCTGAGGATCTGCACCGCACGGGCGAAGTCGGCCTCGGCCGTCAGCACCTCGAAGCCGTCCTCGCGTGCATTCTTCTGCGCCGGCACGCCGGACAGGCGCAGCGCCGAGACCATGTCGTTGGCCTGGCGCTCGTCGAGCTTGGCGTAGAGGGTCTGCTCGCCGCAGCCGGCGAGCAGCAGGGCCAGGGCGAGCGCGGAGAGGCTTCGTAGAGGCTTCATGACTGTTGACGGAACAGTTGCTGCAAGCCTTCTGACGTCCGGTTGGCGATGTTGGACGTCAGCTGGCAATGGAACATGAACTCCTGGCAGCGCACCGTCAGGTTGACCAGTTCGCCCGGTGTCAGTTCCTGGCCCGAAGCGGCGGCCGCCTGGGCGTCGCGCCCCAGCGATGCCGCTTCGGCATTGATGTGGTCCAGCGGCTGGACGATGCGCTGCATGGCCTGGGCGGACGACTCGGTCGGCCCCAGGCGCTGCACGGCGCCGGCCATGGCGCGCTCGAAGCCCGCCACGTCGGCCGCGGGTGCGACCTGGCCGAGGCTGGACAGCGACGCGCCGGCGCCGAGCTGGACGTCCGCCACCGGAGCGGCGATGGCGAGACCGGGTGTCACTGCTTGCGCGCCATCGTTTCGAGGGCGGAGCCGACCGTCGACACGGCGGTGTGCGAGCTGCTGGCCAGGAAGCTCATCTTCAGCGACATGGCGGTCAGCTCGGTGACGGCGGAGGGCGTGTCGCCGCCGTTGTTCATCGCGTTGGAGGCGGTCTCGATGTCGCCGGCCTGCTTGTCCAGGGCCTTGCCCCAGGCGTCGGCCATGGCTTCGAACCAGGAGCCGCCGCTGCTGTTGGTCTTGCCACCCGTGGTGCCGGTGACGGGGGCGGCGGCGAGGGTGTTGAGAAGCGTGTTGGACATGGGAACTCCTTGAGGGAGGTTGAGGGGAAATCAGAGAGTCAGCCGGGTGCGCTGGCCATCGCGCTCGACGATGACGGCGCGCTCGGCGATCTGCACGACGCGGTGGCCGCTGGGCAGCAGGGCGCCGCTGAAATAGCGGCTGCCGTCGGCGGTGATGAAGTAGGGGCTGTCGGCGTTGTCGACCACCGCGACCAGGCGCTTGGCCGGGTCGTCCGGCGCCGGGACGGGCGCCGCCGCGGCCAGCGTGGGCGGGCGGTTGTCCAGGCGCAATGCCGGCAGGCGGGCGATGTCGCGCTTGGCGGCGGCGGCGGCGGCCTGCAGCTTGGCGGCGTCACGCTCCTGCGTCTGCAGCACCAGCTCGCCCTCGGGTGACCACRCCGCCTGGGCCGCGATGCCGTACAGGCGGAAGACCTCGACCGCACTGGCCAGGAAATCGGGTGCGGCCGCGGGCGCGGCGGCCTGCGCCGGCGGCACGACCTTGGCCACGACCTGGCCGGCCT
>NZ_JBFUFR010000081.1:0-4366 GCF_056403315.1 Roseateles sp. P2_H4
CAGCCAGCGCGCGCACTGGATGACGCCGTCGTAGAGGTCGCCGTGCGTGATCCACAGCCGCTTGCCGTCGGCCGTCAGCCAGCGCGCGCACTGGATGACGCCGTCGTAGAGGTCGCCGTGCGTGATCCACAGCCGCTTGCCGTCGGCCGTCACGTGCATGGCCTCCTCCATCACGTCAACGCCGCCGAAGTTGTGCGCGAGGTATTTGCGCGCGAACTCGTCGTGGTTGCCGGGGATGAAGATGACGCGCGTGCCCTTGCGTGCCTTGCGCAGCAGCTTCTGCACGACGTCGTTGTGCGCCTGCGGCCAGTACCAGGAGCGGCGCAATTGCCAGCCGTCGATGATGTCGCCGACGAGGTAGAGCGTCTCGCACTCGACGTCGCGCAGGAAGTCGAGCAGGGCCTTGGCCTGGCAGCCGGGCGTGCCCAGGTGCAGGTCCGAGATCCAGACGGTTCGCACCGACAGCGTGGGCGTGTCGGCGGCAGCAGCAGTGTCTTGCGTCGTCGGCATGGCGGGCATGCTGCCCGCCACTCATGACGCGCGCGTGAACGTGTGGCTCAGCCCATACCCTTGAACGGGCCGCTGCCCAGCCAACGCTCGATCTGGGCCTGGCGGTCGTTGCCCCAGAAGGGTTCGCCGTCGACGATGAAATGAGGCGCGCCAAACACGCCAGCGGCAATGGCGGCGTCGTTCTCGGCTTTGAGGCGGTTCTTCCAGACCGGGTCGTTCCAGGCGGCCTCGGCCGCGTCGGCATCAATGCCGGAATCGGCCAGCAGCCCCTTCAATGCCTCAACATCATTGAGCAAGACACCGCGCGTGAAATAGGCGCGCAGCCCGGCGTGCGCCCAGGCGACGGCGCGAGCCGGATCCTGGTCGTGCAACCACCAGAACACGCGCGCCGCGTTCTGCGTCGCGATCGGAAAGGCATCGGGCTGACGGTAGGGCAGTCCGGCGAAATGGGCTGAGCGCTCGAAGTCGCGCAGCGTGTAGTCGCGCTTGATCGGGTGAGCCACAGGTGATCTCAGCTCTGCAGCCTGGAAGGTCACGCCGAGCAGGATGGCATGCCATTGCACGCGCCGGCCATGCCGGGCGGCGACGGCCTCGACCCACTCCGAGGCGATGTAGGAATAGGGCGAGGAGAAGTCGAAATAGAACCGCACCGGCGCGCGCAGCACGGCGATGTTGTCGGCAAGAAAGCGGTCGTCGATCATGACGCGACCTTAGCCGCGCCCAAGCGTGCACCGCAGCGGTGCTTACGCCGAGTGCAAGCGTGCTGCAAGCCGAGGTGTCGCGGCTTCGATGGGCTCGAGCAGGCGCGGCCAGAGCTTGGCACCCAGGTCACGTCGGAAGGGGCCGAAATGCTCGATCTTGCTGACGCCCAGATCGGCCGGAGCGACGGCATGGCGCTGCACGCGCGCGGCGCTGAAATGGCCGGCGAGCGCGTCGACGGCGGCGGCCGGACCGAAGAGATGGTCGTCGGTGACGCTCCACAGATGCGCCGGGCCGGTAAACCGGTGGTAGCTGCGCTCGCGCGCCAGGCTTTCGTCGCCGAACAGGAAGCCGGGCTTTCGCCCCCACGCGGCCCATTCCAGCGCCGCGGCAGCAGGCAGGTTCTCGGCGCGCGGGCCGAGCATGCGGCCGGGCGCATGGCCGAACAGCCTCACTGCGACCGGCAGCATCAGATGGAAGAACAGCCAGGCCTGCAGGCGCGCGAAGCCCGACCAATGCCCCAGGTAGGCCACCTGGGCCGCAACGCCAAGCAGCGCGTCCACCTTGTCCTCGAAGCCGGGCACGAGGCCGACCGAGTTGCCACCCAGCGAATGCCCGACCCACAGCAGGCCGAGTTCGCGGCGCTGGGCCGCAGCCTCCTCGCGCCGACGCTTGTCTGCCGCGTGCAAGGCAGCGCCCATGTCCACCCGAGCCCAATCCCGCAGGCGCACGTCCTCGCCGGGCTGCAGAGCCTGGCGCGAGGCAGCGATGCCGCGATAGTCAAAGCTCAACACGGCATAGCCGCGCCTGGCCAGCCACTCCGCGAAGTGGCGGTAATAGCTGGCCGGCACCGCCGTTGCGGCCCCGATCACGGCCACCGCGCGCACGCCAACGGCATGCGGGGGCTCAAACCACTGCGCCGCGAGCAGGCGGCCATCGCTGCAACGCAGCGGCGTCGGGCAGACACGCACCTGCAGGTCGCGGGCATGGGTGTCGTCCAGGTCCAGTGCACTTGCCGCCGGAATGGGCAGCGGCAGCGCATCGGCAGGGCTCAAGGGAAGGCTGTTCATCGGAACCTCGGGTCAGCGCGCTTGTGACGGCGGTGGAGGCAGTCTAGATTGGCAACTTTTCAAGCAGTAGAGCGTCCGCAAGCTCCAGATCGTCAACAAAATGTCGACAAAGAACCCCACCCCGCCTGGCGTCGGTCGACGCCGCCAGACCGCTGCCGAAGAGGCTTTGGACGCGAATGCGCTGGAGCTTTTCGCCCGCATTGCCCAGGCCGGCAGCTTTGCCCAGGCGGCGCGGGACCTCGGGCTGACACGCGCGGCGATCAGCCGCCGCATTGCGGCTATCGAGAACGCAGTCGGCCTGGCGTTGTTCGCCCGCAGCACGCGCAGCCTGGGCCTGACGGAGGCCGGCCGGCGCCTCCACGCCCGTGCCCGCGCCGTTCGTGATGCGGCAGAGAGCGCCCGCCTGGCCCTGCGGCACGCGCGCGACCAGCTCGACGGCACGATCCGCATCAGCGCCACCGCCGGTTTTGGCCGGCATGTGCTCGCGCCTTTGCTCGCGCGCTTCCAACTGCTGCACCCGGCGGTGCGCTACGAACTCTTCTTCACGGATCGCCGCGTGGACCTGATGCGCGAAGGGCTGGACATCGCGTTCCGCGTCACCAGCAAGCCACCCGAGCAATGGGTCGCCCAGCCGGTGCTGCCCTTTGTGGTGCGCGTCTACGGTCGCGGCCGACACCCATCTGCGCAAGAGCCCCAGGATCTCGCCAACGCGCCCCTGCTGCTGCTGGGCCAGGGAGAGGAGCCCCTCGTCACCGAGTGGCAGCACGACGATGGACGACGGCAGAGCGTGTCGCTGCAGGCGGTGGCCTGGGGCAGTGACCTGGACGGACTTGTCGCCCTGGCGCGCCACGGCGCCGGGTTGGTCATCGCACCGGATTTCTGCGTGGAGCCGCTGCGGGCGCTGCAGGATGAAGACGGCACAGTAGCGGCCGGGACGCCGAGCTTGGGCTCGTTGGCGGCAGCTGCGCTGGTGGACGTGCTGCCTGGCTGGCGCATGCTGGCCGGTATCGACACGGTGCAAGCGCTGACGCTGCCGCTTCCCAGCGGCTCGGAAACCGCACGTGCATTGGTTCGCTTTGTGCGGCAGTCGCTGGGCGGCGCTCGCTCGTGAGGGCTAAGGCGACTGAGCGGATGCCCCCGATTGCAAATGGTCTTGATGAGAGGCGAGGGCCCCGATGAGCCGGCCGCGCTACCTGTTCATGGCCTGCCCGTCGGCTAACGCAGGAGACTGCATCGAAACGGCAATTCAGGGACTCCATCTGGACCAGCGGTTGCGCACCTTGCTGGTTGCGCGCGCCAACTGGCATCAGTCACTGTCGGGTCGCTATTGGCCGGACGAGATGCCGGACGTGGAACAACTCCTGCTGCGGGCGGGTGGCTTGATCGCAGCGCACGCTGTCACCATGACGCTCAGCTGGATCGTCAGCAACGAAGGCCATTCCGCATTGAAGCCGAGAGGGATGCGGGCCGGATTCGTCGACCTGCTACGCGCCATCAGCGCCGCGCTCGCAAAGCAAGGGCTCAGCGCGTCGGCGCAGAACGCGCCGCACATCACCCTCAGCTATCGCGCCGCAATCGCCGATGCGCCCATCGCAATAGAACCCATCGATTGGACCATTGATCGCGTGCTGCTTGTCCGCAGCGAGGGTGACGGGGCGGCCTATCGCTACAGCGAAGTCGCGAGTTGGGAACTGCCTGCGGCGCCCTTGGCTCCGCAAATTGATTTGTTTTGAGCGGGCCTGAATTGGCGCTACGCATTCAATGCGGCAACAGCACCCAACGGGCATCCGAAATCTGCCCATGGCGGCAGGCGGCAGGCGGCAGGCGGCAGGCGGCAGGCGGCAGGCGGCATTATTCAGCACCGCCCGATCCGTTTGCCCGGCACTTTTGAATCCGTCTGAATATTCAGATCGCCCAAAGACAAAACCCCTCGCAGCCTGAGCTGGAGGGGTTTTGAGGGGTAAATAGCCTGACGATGACCTACTTTCACACGGGAATCCGCACTATCATCGGCGCTGGCTCGTTTCACTGTCCTGTTCGGGATGGGAAGGAGTGGGACCAAGTCGCTATGGTCGTCAGGCTTGACT
>NZ_JBFUFR010000082.1:0-4169 GCF_056403315.1 Roseateles sp. P2_H4
GCTTGGGCACCGTGCCGCCGAACAGGCCCAGCGGGTCGGCGGCCCCCGCGTCGCGGCGGACGCCGGGCTGGGTCGCCGCAGCCGCCGGCGCCATGCCGAAGAAGTCGGCGAAGGGGTCGGCCGCGGCGCCCGTGGCGCTGCCGGCCTCGACGATCAGTACATAGCCGCCGATCTGGATGTGGTCGCCCGGCTTGATGGCGGCTTCGCGGCCTTTGCCGAGCTGGATGCCGTTGACGCTGATGGCGTTGCTGCCCTGGTCGACGATGCCGTAGCCGCTGCTGGCGCGGAAGAGCACACGGGCATGCACGCGCGAGATCGTGCGCTCGGGGTCGGGGAGCACCAGCTGGTTGGTGTCCGCGCGGCCGATGTCGCCGCCGAGTTCGTCGAACTGGGCGGACAGCGGCTGGCTCACGGGCAGGCCGTTGAAGGTGGTGACGTTGAGGCGAATCATGGTGACTGATTCTCAGGGCGCCATGCCCGGGCCGCGACCCCTGCAAAACGGGTGTTGGCCGAGAGCGTGAGGAAGGCGCGTTGGGCGCCGGTCATCTGAGGACATAGACCTTGCCCTCGATCAAGGTCAGCCGCAAGGGCCAGGCGATGTTGCCAAGCGTCACATCGTCGTTCTGGCTGCCCAGGACCGGGGCGCCCATGGGGTTCAGGCATTCCAGTAGCCGGCCGCCGGCCACCAGGCGCGGCAGCAGCGTCTCGACGGTGGGCGGCTGCAGCGTTTCCAGCGCGCCGGCCTTCCAGAGCGCCTGCACCTGCTCGCGCAAGGCGGCTGCGCCATGGCCGGCGGGGCGCTGGTAGGCCTGATCCACCTCCTCCAGCTTGAGCCGGCAGGCGGCGAGGAAGCTGTCGGGGTTGCCGCGCGACAGGTCGAAGGCGATGCGCTGCAAGGTGGCGAGCACGGTCTGGCGGTCCTGGGGGCTGGGGTTGAGGACGGGAGCGTCCAGCCAGCGCCAGCGCGGGAAGGCGACGGGCAGCTCCAGGTCCTGGTGCTGCAGCGTCGGCGCCTCGAAGCTGGCGCCTTCCTCCACCGCCCAGTTCACCTCGGCGAGCACGCGCACGGCTTCGTCGGCCAGGCTCTTGCCCTGGCGCAGCAGCACGAGTCGGGCCCGCGCATGCGCCGCCCGCGAGGCCAGGCGCGGCTGGGCCGGCGCGTTCGGCGCGGCGACGGCCAGCGCGACCGGTGGCGGCGCGACGGCGAGGCTGATGCGGTTGCTGCCGTTCTGCAGGTATTCGTGCACGGTGACCGACTGGCTGCCGGCACCGGCCGGCAGGCTCAGCACGGGCACGCCGTTGACCAGCGCCTCGACGGGCTCGCCGCTGGTCTGCACATGCAGGCACATCAGGCGGTCCATCAGCCGGCACTCCAGTCGACCAGCGTGAGTGCTGGCACCAGCTCGCGGCGCTGGCGCTGCGTGCCGCCCTGGGGGTTGTTGCGCAACAGCATGACGTTCACGGGTTCGATCGCGAGGCGGTAGAACCATTGATGGCCGCGGCCATCGGGCCGCGCGCGCAGGCCGCATTCGCCGACCACGGCGCCGCGCAGCGATTCGTCCAGCGCACCGGCCGACAGCAGGGCCGGGTCGCCGGTGGCGATCGCGTCGACGCTCAGCGCGAAAGGGTGGCGCCACACGCATCTGGCGTCTGCCAAGCCTTGGCCCTCCGCCGCCTCGCCGCCGCGCTGGTCCAGCGCCATGCGCCATTCGGTCTGGCCCTGGGCGCGCAGGTCGACGCGGGCGCGGCTGCCGGCCCACTCGATGTCACCGGAGAGGCGCAGGTCGAGCATCAGCGCGGCGAAGTTGATCGTGCCTTGCGTGCGCATGACGATGGGGCCGCCTTCGCTGTCTTCGGCGTGCTGCCAGCCCCAGGTCAGGGCGGCCTTGCCGACCAGGGGGGCGGCTTCACCTTCCAGTTTCCCGGTGGTGTCGGCCATCTGGCGGGCCCAGGCATTGAACAGCTTCTCCAGCCCCGAGCGCGTCTGTGGCTGCAGGGCCTTCCAGCCGCTGAGCCAGACGGGCGTCGGCTGCTCCTCGCCGTCGAGTTCCAGCCGGCAGACGGTCTTGGAGGGCGGCGCCAGCGTCAGCTCGGCATCGGGCCAGGACTGGGCCGCCAGGGCGCCATGGCGGATCTGCAAAAGGCGCTGGGTGGCGGCATGCACCTGCAGGCCGATGTCCAGGCTGCCCAGCGGCGCGCCCGCGTCGCGGATGCCGCAACTGCCCAGGGCCACGTGCTGCACATCCGGCGGCTCGCCGTGGGCGATACCGGCCGGTCCGAGCTTGGGGTCGGGCGGCGGCGTCGCGGGGGCGTGCAGCGTGAGGCTCAGCTTGGCGGTGTCCGGCCCATGCCATTGCAGCCGGCCGGCCGCACTGTGATGCACGACCTCAGGATGCCGCTTGGCACCGCAGGACGCCAGTTGCTGCACGACGAGCTGCAGCCGGGCGCTGGCGCCGGCGCCCACGGCGCGGCTCAGTACCGGCAGCAGCAGCGGCTCCCGCGGTGGCGCGGTCAGCGTCTGCGGCTTGGGCACCCAGGGCGGCAGGTCGACGCGCTCCCAGCGCTCTTCCACGGCGCTGTAGGCCTGCAGCGGCTTGGGCTCCAGCACGGCGAAGCTGACGCTGCCGAGGTCGCAGGCCTGGGGAATCGGTGGCAGCGGCAGGTCGAGATAGATGGAGCGCCCCAGCAGCACGGTGCCCAAGCCGGCTTCGACCGCGGCGACGGCCTGGTCGAAGGCCGCGGGCGAGAGGGCTTGCGTGGCCGTACCGGCCTTGGCGTGGCGCCGCACCAGTTCCGCGCGCGAGCGCTGGCTGAGCTGGTGCAGCACGAGGGTGGGGCCCAGCGCCGTGTCGGCGCAGATGGCCGCAGCCCATTCGAAGCCGGCCTTGGTCTCGAAGCCCGCGCCCCACAGGCAGCACAGGCTGGCATAGCGCGCCTGCTCGGCGGCCTGCTTCAGGCCGAGTTGCACGGCGCGCTGCAGGGCGGTCTCCACGAAAGCGGGCCAGCGGTCCTGCAGGCGTTCGGCCACGGCCGGCCAGGCCTGGCCCAGCACCTTGTTGAGCGAGGCCGCGTCGCGCGTCGCCTGCAGGCGATCGACCAACTCCAGCTGCGGTGCGGTGAGGTTCAGCATGAGGGCATCAGTTCGGCTGGACGGCGCGTTCGTCGCGTTGCAGCACGCCGTCGGCCTGGCTCCACCAGACCCAGGCCTTGGGCGTCATGCTCACCAGCGACTGGCCGGCCGCAAAGACGCGGTCGCGCTGGTCGTGGCTGCAACTGGGCAGGTAGAGCTCCAGCAGCTCCGGGTCCCACCAGCTCCAGGGCCGGCGGTCGCCGTTGGGCAGGCGCACCTCGGCGAGGTCGCGGGCGAGTTCACGCATGGTCAGCAGCGGGCGGTTGGAGCGCATCAACACGCCCCAACCCGTGAAAGCGGTGGTGGCTTCGTCGATCAGCCAGCGCAGCAGCGCGCTGTCGGGGGCCAGCTCGGCGATATAGGCGGCCTGGGCGGCCTGCGCGGCCGGCAGCGCGCCGCGACGCAGGCAGTCCCAGTCGGCCTTGCCCTGCGCCAGCCGGGCCGGCAGGTCGGGCACCACGCGGCCGTCAATGACTGCATGCACGCGCGCGCCGTCCGCTGCCCACAGGGCGGCTTCGAGTTGGGCAAGGCTGAAGGCCGCGCTCATGGGCTGACCCTAGGCGCCATGCGCTGGCCCGCCGAGCGGGAATGAGCCCCTGCGGGCAGCCGTGCGGGGCTCATGCGAGTCAGAGGTCGTCCAGTTTGTCGGAAATAGCTTTGCCAATTTCGATCGCCTGGTCCACTTCCGTGATGCCCGTGACGCTCTTGTCTTTGAGATTCTCGGACGCAGTCTTGACCACATCCATGCCCTTCTTGGCGGCGTCCAGGCCCTGAGCCGCGTAATCCTCAACGACGCCGGGAAGCTCTTCCTCCACCCACTGGTGGGCCACGTCGAGCGCGCCCTCGAGGGGCGAGTCCACCGAGCTGACCTGGCTGGTCCCTTCGTCGAGGACTTCCGTCACCGAATCCAGGGCGTTGCCGAACTCGTTGTTGGGGTCGTCGAGTTCCTTCTGGATCGCGGTCGCGGCCATGCCGCCGGCCGCGGCACCGGCCGCTGCGGCAGCGCCGGCGAGGGCGGCCGCGGCTGCCACCTTCAGCG
>NZ_JBFUFR010000083.1:0-940 GCF_056403315.1 Roseateles sp. P2_H4
CGCCTCGACCGGGCTGCGGGCGCCGGCGGCCACCCGGCTCGCCGCCCCTGGCCGCGTCTCGATGAAACCCTCGGCCGCCAGTTGCTCGTAGACGGTGCTGACCGTCGTGCGCGACAGGCCACGCTCCGCCGCGCAGGCCCGCGTGGACGGCAGCACCTGCCCCGGCGCGTGCGTGCCGTCGCGGATGCGGGCCTTGATCTCCTCGTAGAGCGCCCGGGAACGGCTCTCGGCTGCGTCCATCAACTGGCCCAGCTGATTTGTTGAAAACTGGAGCTTCTCACAAGGCCACGCCGCGCGCATAGTGGCGCATCCCTGTCCACCTTTTCGCCCCCTGCCATGTACGTGCCCGACCACTACCGAGAGAACCGTCCCGACGTGCTGCATGCGCTGCTGCGCGCCCACCCGCTGGGCACGCTGGTGACGCACACGGCCGAGGGTGGGCTGGACGCCAACCACATTCCTTTCGAGCTGGCCGAGGACGAAGGTGTGCATGGCGTGCTGCGTGCCCACGTGGCCCGCAACAACCCGGTGTGGCGCGAGGTGGCCAGCGGTTCACCCGTGATGGTTGTCTTCCGCGGCCCCGAGGCCTATGTCTCGCCGAGCTGGTACCCCAGCAAGCACGAGGCGCACAGGCAGGTGCCGACGTGGAACTACGAGGTCGTGCATGCCCACGGCCGGCTGCAGGTGATGGATGACGAGCGCTTTGTGCGCGGCCTGGTGGCCCGCCTCACCCGCGAGCACGAGGCCGGCGAGGCCGTGCCCTGGAAGATGGGCGACTCACCCCAGGACTTCATCGCCCACCTGCTGACGCTGATCGTCGGCATCGAGGTGCATATCGACCGCCTGGAGGGCAAGCGCAAGCTGAGCCAGAACAAGGAGGCGCGCGACATCCAGGGCGCGGCCGAGGCGCTGCACACTCGTGGCAGCCACGGCGTGGCCG
>NZ_JBFUFR010000084.1:0-727 GCF_056403315.1 Roseateles sp. P2_H4
CTCCGAGCCCGCGCCGGAGCCGCCCCCGCCGCCGCCCAGCTGCGCCCAACTGACCAGCCGCGCGCTGTCGTCGGACCTGCGCGCCGCCACGGCGCAGTCGCAGAACCAGCCGCTGCAGGCCCTGGTCAAGCTCTACGACGAGGCCGTCGCCGAATGGGGCGCGGCCATCGCCACCTGCGACGGCCGTGCCCGTGAGCGCGCCCAACGCAACCTGGCCGACAGCCAGAAGACCCGCGACGCCCTGGCCGAGAAGCTGCAGTCCGGCAGCCAGTGCGAAAGCGCCCACCGCGACGCCGGCTCGCTGCAGGACCTGGCCCGCGCGGCCTTCGGCGAGCGCCGCTTTGCCGATGCCGCCAGCCTCTACCGCAAGGCCGAGGGCATGTGGGAACTGGCCGCCGAGCAGTGCAACGGCAGCCAGCAGCAGACCGCCCAGCGCCGCCGCGAGCAGAGCGAGATCGACGGCCACAACGCCGAGTTCTGCGCCCCGCCCTTCGAGCGCGCCCGCGAGTTCTCCGGCAAGCTGCGCAACAGCGGCGCCGCCCTGCCGCTGGCAGAACGCCAGCTGCAGAGCCAGATCGGCGAGACGCTGTGGCGCGACACGGCCAGGCTCTGCAAGGGCAGCGCCCAGGAGCTGGCCATGAACAACGCCCAGGCCCTGGCCCGCGAGCGCGGCACGCCCTGGGTGGCCACGCCGCTGCCCGGCGCGCCCGCGCCGGCAGCCGTGGCC